>CAZSGN010000146.1:0-7188 GCA_964606415.1 uncultured Bacteroidales bacterium | reverse complement strand
CTTGCATCTCCTGCTCTTTAGTCTGTATAACTAACCTCGACCAACTTTCCCGGTTAGCCATATAATCCTCATACTTATTATTCAGCTCTACCTGCATTTGCTCCATGCTCTGCTCCAAATCATTACGAGCAGCTTCCATTTTCTTTCTAGCAGTATCACTTTCGGGCATCTGGGTTAAAATTTCCTGCGTATTAACATGCCCAAACTTGAAAGACTCCTGCGCATGAAGCATTAATGGACTAATTAGTCCCAAAACAAACAAAGAAAACATTAATTTTTTCATTTTTTCCATAAATTATAGTTTAACTATTACAATAAAACGATTATTTGCTTTCGTAAAACCCTATAAAGATAAACGGGCAATACAAATTTATTTAATAACTTAGTTATAACCTAAAATTTCCAATACCTCATCACTTTTATCATATTTAGGATCAGTATAGATCATATTCATACCAGAAGCTGTATCAAAAATCACCGCATAGTTGCCTTTTTCTGCAACCTGTTTTACAGCATTCGCCACCTCATCCTGAATAGGTTTTACCAATTCTTTTCTTTTCTCAAACAATTTTCCTTTTGGCCCAAAATATTTTTTTTGGAGCGCCCTAAGATCCTCTTCTTTTTTAACAATTTCTTCCTCCCTTTTCTTTTGCATTTCTTCACTCAGCAATACTTTTTCTGACTGATAATCTTTATATATTTCATCCAGATTTTCTTTCTTTTCTTCAATTTCTTTTTGCCATTCTTCCGACAGGTCGTCAAGTTTATCCTGCGCGGCTTTATAAGAAGGAATATTCTTCAGAATATAATCGGTATCTACCAATGCATATTTCTGACTAAAAACCACTGATGCTCCCAGCATCAAGATGATTGAAAACAGGATTTTTTTCATAAGAATAAAATTTAATTTTAAAAATATTAAAACTGTTGTCCAATAACAAAATGAAAATTACCACCATTCGCACCCGGCAATCCTTCAACCTCATCAAAACCATATCCCCAATCAACACCGAGCATACCAAACATAGGCAAAAATGCTCTTATTCCAACCCCTGCCGATCTTTTCATATCATAAGGATTAAAAGATTTTGCATCAAACCAAGCATTCCCTGCCTCAAAAAAAGCAAGTGCAAACACTGTTGCTGAAGGCTTAAGTACAAAAGGATACCTTAACTCTAACGTAAATTTATCATAAATATTACCAGCAACCACTTGTTGTCCCTGGGCACGAGGAGTTAAAGAGCTATTCTCATAACCTCTCATCTTAATGGTCTCCCGTCCGTATATATTATATGGATAATCCATCTCCTCCAACATCAAATCCTTCGAAAGGAGATGGTCCGATTTCATTATTGTAATGTGCAAGATAACCAAATTCAAAGCGGGTTTTCAGAATTAAGCGGGGATCATTATATTGGTTCTTATCGATTCCCTTATACCATTCGAAATGGAATTTCCACTTGTGATATTCAACCCACTTATACTTTTCTGCATCGGGAAGCGTAGCATAATCTCTGTCATCAAAAAATGAGAAAGGCGGGGTTAACTGGAGGGATAACTTAAAAGAAGAACCTTTCCTGGGATAAATAGGCTGATCGACAGAATTTCTTCCAAAAGCAGTTTTATAACTTATATTATTCGCAGCTCCATCAGTAAAAATGAATCCCCTCCAATCTTCCAGGTTATATCGCTGATAACTTACTTCGTTATGCAAAGTGAAATAATCATCCGGTTGCTTTAAGCGCTGTCCTAAGCCTAGAGACACACCTGTAACTTTCATCCAACGATCAAAATCCCTGCTTCTGAAATAAGAAGAAGAAGAGGAAGAACGAACAGAGTGAAATATAGAAAACGATAACGAATTAGGTTTTTTACCCCCAAACCATGGCTCAACAAAAGTCATATTATAAGCCTGGTAATAGCGCCCATTGGTTTGTGCCCTCAGACTAAGCGTCTGCCCATCACCACTGGGAATAGGCTTCCATGCTTCAGGCTTTAAGAGATTACGTGCAGAAAAATTATTAAAGCGAAGGCCAATAGTTCCAATAATCATCCCCGCTCCCCAACCACCGGAAAGTTCAAGCTGATCATTCGCCTTTTCAACCAAACCATAATCAATATCCACGGTACCATCTTCCTGGTTAGGAACCGGATTAGGTTCGATCTGCTCAGGATCAAAATGCCCAAGTTGAGCCAGTTCCCTAACAGACCTAACGATATCACTTTTGCTAAATAAATCACCTGGTTTGGTACGCAACTCACGGCGAATAACATGCTCATTGGTTTTTGTATTACCCTTAATCCTGACCCGGTCAATCATGGCCTCTTCACCTTCAAAAACACGCATCTCCAAATCAATCGTGTCATTTCGAACATTTTTCTCTACCGGATTAATATTAGAAAATAAATAGCCATTATCAAGGTAAAGCGAACTAACAGCATCTTCATCCATAAATAATCTTTTTTGCAACAATTCCTGATCATATATTGCGCCTTTTTTAATACCAAAAGATTTTTGCAATTGTTCTTCCGTATACAAACTATTTCCAACCCAGTTAATATTTCCGAAATAATATTTTTTTCCCTCTTTAATTTCCACAAATAATTTTATTCGTTCCTCCGATATTTTCTCGATAGAATCTTTAACAATACGTGCGTCGCGAAAACCTTCTTTATTGTAAAAATCAATTAATTTCTTTTTATCATCACGAAATTTCTCCCTGTCAAATTTAGAAGATTTGAACAAAAACCTCAGCTTTTTTTCCCGTGTATCTTCGAAAACACGTTCTAACCTTTGGTCAGGAAACTCTTTATTATTAATAAAAACAACATCATCAATCTTAACCCGCTCACCCTTATCTACTTGTATAAGCAACCGCATCTGGTTGGCAGCATCCTCCTCATTCTTTTGTTGAAAAGACACACTTGCATACAAATATCCTTTATCAACAAAATAATTAGTGATTTTATTCTCAATTTTATTCAAAACATCATCTGTAACCTGGTTCCCCTTCTTTAATTTAAGGTCGTCTTCAATATCATTTTTTTCTGCACTTTTCACCCCCACAATCTCATAAGAGGACAATCTTTTCCTTTCCTGAAGATAAACATTGAGAAAAATTTTATCCCCAACGATACTATCAGCAAAAATTTTAACATCTGAAAAAAGGCCCTGCTTCCAGTATTTCTCGATAGCTTTGGTTATTCTTTCACCGGGGACAGTAATTGTTTGTCCAGGTCTAATATCAGAGATGTCAGCCAACACCTTTTCATCCAAATATTTAACTCCTGACACTTTCACCTCGGCAACTTCATATTCCCGGGGTTTGGCATAATCAAATTGTGTTTTAATCTGAGCCGAAAGAAAAATTTCACTGGACAACAATAACAAAAACAGAAGCTTTCTATACATTCCTAATCATTCTTTTTCAAGTTTATAACGCATCATAATATCAAATTACTACAGCCTCTTCTTAGCTTGTTCACTTGTTTTACCAAATCGTCGTTCCCTTCTTTGATATTCGACGATGGCATCAAAAAAATCTTCTTTCCGGAAATCCGGCCACAACGTTTCGGTAAAATAAAGTTCAGCGTAAGAGATTTGCCAAAGCAAAAAGTTGCTGACTCTTTGTTCCCCACCGGTTCTAATTAATAATTCGGGGTCAGGGATATCACCAGTTGTCAATTGTTGAGAAAACAAATCATCATTAATTTCATTTGGTTTCATGACTCCTGCTTTGACTTTTTCAGCTAGCAACCGGCAAGCATTAGTCATTTCCCAGCGTGCCCCATAAGACAATGCCAGATTAAGATTCAGCCTGTTATTTCCAGAAGTTTCTTTAATCATTTTATTTAATTCCCTAACCACTTTATCAGGCAGGCTTTCTATATCTCCAATAACACCCAGTCTTACCCCGTTTTTCATAAGCGTTTTTGATTCACCATGAAGTGTTTCCACCAATAATGACATTAATGAAGAAACCTCACTTTTCGGGCGCTCCCAATTTTCTTTAGAGAAAGCATATAAGGTAAGATATGGTACACCTATCTCAGCAGCAGCTTCGGTGACTTCACGAACTGATTTGACACCATTTTTATGTCCAAAAATTCTCTTATTCCCTTTTTCCTTCGCCCACCTTCCATTGCCATCCATAATGACAGCAATATGCTCAGGCAGGTGTTCTGAATTAACTTGCTCTTTATTTGCCATTTTCATTAATTATCCCAATAAGCAGGACAGTTTCCAACCGGGTTGTAAAGTTTATAAGTAAAAAACAAACCACCAAAAGAATACCAATCAAAATTATGTAAACTTGATTGATACTCTGAATTACTCCAACTCTCAACCCCATCAACATTATCTTTAAACGTTTTCCGATACGTCCACTCCATACCAACGGTTAACCGTTCAAATAAATTGTATTTAATTCCCCCTCCAAAAGGAATTGTTATATGAGGAGAGATATCATTTTCTGAATTGCCCACAAAGGTATAACCTAAACCCGCAGAAACAAAAAAAGAATAATTATTTTTTTGTTTTGTTACACTGTTATAAGGCAGGAAGTTAAAACCCAGCTGAAGAGACAAGTCTGTGAGGGAAGCGCTAAAAGAAGCCTTTCTTGTATTGGACTGGTAGTCATTTTCAAAATCCTTATCATTAGCTCCAATGGCGCCATCATAAACCGAAAGTCTTAAATAATACCTGGAACTAAAAGAATAATCAACAATACCTCCAAAACTTGTTGCCGGAGAATAAAAAAGCTGGTACTGATTGATATCTCCCATGTAATAAGAGAGCCCTCCAAAGCCTCCTACATCAAAACGTTTTTGTCCATAAGCGGAATGTAACAGGCAAAAAAAAAAGACAGAAAGAAGAGTTCGTTTCATGATCAGATCACACTAAAAAAAGTCAAATTGCGGCCAACCATTGCGTTTGGTTTTAATTCTATAAATTGCCGAAAACGTTGTCAAATAATAAATATCATTTATATCATCCGAATAATAAGATGAAAAACCATCAATATAATCCGTCAGGGTTAGCCGCGCACCAATTTCCAGGCCGAATTCCCAGGAACTGCTTATATTATAAACAGCTCCAAGCCCTAAGGGAACAACAAGAGTCGCTCCGGGTGACAAATTAAATTCATTAACCGCATCCGGCTTATTTTGCAAGTTATGCTGTCTTTCCTGCACCAAATCTTCTTCAATCTTGGGAGAATAAAAAGCACCGCCTAAACCTGCAAAAAAGTATAAATTAGTTTTCGCATAATTATTCAACATCCCACGCCGGCTAAATATCCGCCCGCTAGACCTTTCCCCTGTGCTATAATAATAATAATTAACCTGCACTGAAGGTTCAAAAACAGTTGATTTAAAAGAAAGTCCACGGTTTTCATTTTTGGAATGCTTGTCACTACCAGAAAAGCGACCATAATTTAGATTCGCTTTAACGTCAATAAATTTTGTGATCTTATAGGCCCCACCCGCATGAAAATTCAAACCTATATGATTAAGATCAACATCTTTAATACCCAGCAAATTAGACTCAGTCATAGCTCCTCCAATATCACCAAAATAATTGGCAGAGGAAACACCAAAATGAAGCCGGTATCTTAACAATTTCCAACGCTGAGCATCAGCTGTAGAAAAGACTACCGTCATAATCAATAATGTAAAAATAAATCGCTTCATGCAACCATTGTTTGTTTCAGCAAAAGTACGAAATAATTATACAAAAAACCAAATGAAAATCTCAGAGATCATTAAATCTGATCTTCATACCAGCCTCAACCTTCATTATACGTTTAAAAAATAATTTTGTTGTTCTGCTTATTAATTTCTTTTATCGGCCCCCCACATTAACTTATTTCTAAGCGTAGCATAAAAGCTATTAAAATTCAGATTCAATAACTTCATTCTAAAAGAAGCCTTTTTCACCACCATCTCAATATGGCTGGACATTACTTCGGACATTGAATCCAGTGTAGCAAGGAACTGCTCATTACGTGCATCAATCCGTATCTTCAGCTCAACATCATCTGTTAAGACAAGTGGCCTGACATTTAAATTATGTGGCGCAATGGGTAAAATAACAAAATTATTAGCCCCGGGGCTAATAACAGGGCCTCCAGCACTAAGAGAATAAGCCGTTGATCCTGTGGGAGTTGAAATAATAAGTCCATCGGCCCAGTACGAATTCAGATACTCGCCATTAATATCAACATGAACAGTAATCATAGTAGGCCCATGTCTTTGAAAAGTCATTTCATTAAGGGCATATGGATAATCCCAAAAAGGAGAATCAGGACATGACAACTCCAGCATCGCACGTTCTTCCAAGGTATACTCATGATTAAAAATAGCTCTTACCGCATCAGATATTTCACTTTTAGGAATATTTGCAAGAAAACCCAGACGGCCAATGTTGATTCCAATTAAAGGTATTCCCAAATCCCTTACAATATTTGCAGCCTGCAGAAAAGTACCGTCTCCGCCCATTGAGATCATGAAATCAACTTTTTTATCCCTGATATCCTGATGCGTTTCAAAGACACCTTCAATTTTGGGTTCAAAACAACATTCACGAAGAATATTCCGGTAAAACGAATTTAATATATAGACGCTTGCGTCATATTTCTCCAGCTCTCTAAACAAAAGAGAAATATAATCTTCAAAACCTTTATAATTCCGTCCAAAAATAGCTAAGTGCATAAAGCCAGGAAACATTTAGGGATTTAAAAATCTCATAAACGACTCATACCGGTCATCCAGAAGCTCCTCCACTTCTTCTTCATCGGTATAAAAAGCCCGAACATTATAATCATACCGTTCAAATGTCTGTAAAACAGAACCTATATCGGTACGATTCAGCTTTAAATACAATCGTAAATGCTCAACATTTTCTAAAGAAGCATCAATATAAAGACTCATTATTTTTGTATCATTCCCCTCGACAATCTGAGCAATCTCTGATAGAGTATAATCCTGATTATTAAGTTCAATTGCGAGAATGGCCCCGGGTTGTCTTAAAGAAAATAAATCAGCAATACGCTGCATCACGTCCACCAATGTAATCAGCCCAAGATAATGCTTTTCATCATCTAAAACCGGCACAAGAGATAACTTCAACCTCGAAATAACTTCTATCACATCATAAAGATGCTGATTATGGAAAACAAATGCTTTTTG
>CAZSGN010000145.1:0-7190 GCA_964606415.1 uncultured Bacteroidales bacterium | reverse complement strand
CTGCCATGATAACTCCGGGGATTCATTTTTTCTGTCTAAAACAAATAAAACAAGGGCAAAAATAATAGCAGGATAAGAATGAAAGAAAATCGGAGACGTGAGAGCTAATACCATCATGTAAATTAATATAACTTTTGTATAAAGTAAATTATTAAACACCTGCATACGTTTTTTATGGTTAGAAACAATAACAACCAAAAAAATAAAATATACAAGGCCAAAAAATCCAAATTCGCCTAATATTGAAGCTATATTACTATCATAAATACCTCTCATTTCCTTAACGAAAATGGTTCCGGAAAGGCCAATTTGCTTATAAACTGGACTCCCTTCAGATAAAACAGTTCCAAAAGTTGCTGCTCCAGTCCCAAAAGGGAACAAACGAAGCGCCAATAACACACCAAAATAAACCATCATGCCCCGTATATAGCCATCGTCATCTGATATCGAATTAATATTCTGCAATGTCATTTGCATCATACTGCTATTTCTGAAAACAAACAATACAGCAATAAAAATCAACAAGAGGCTTAAATTAAAAAAAATCTTATTATAACTCTTTATAAAATAAGCATTAATATAAACAATAAAAAAAACAGGAAAAATAAACAATGCAATACGGGAACCAGTGGCAAGAATCAATAAAAGAAAAAACAAAGTTATACCTGCAAACTGGACACTATTCCGACTGCGGTTTATAAAAAAAATATAAAACGCTCCTAATGTATATGCCATGGTATTTGGGTGCCCGTTAAATCCCGCAATTCTCAATATAAGGTCTCCATAACGATAACCTGCAAAATTCTGAAAAAAAGAATTAAAAGGACGTCCAACAATAGCATTTGTCAAGAATCCTATAATAATTACTGAAAAAACGAAGATGAGAAAACGCTTAATCCACCTGGGATTATCCTTGAAATAATCCAAAAAAAATAGAAAAATAAAAAAAAACTTTAAATGAAGTAAACTCTGCAAAAAAGTTTTGGGCAAATAAAAACCAGGCTTACCCACAGAAATAAGTATAAAAAGAAAAACAGAAAAAATAAAGACCAATAATGTTTTATTGATCTTCATCAACCAAAATATCTTTATTAAAAAATAAAAGAAAATCCCACCAAAAAAAAGTTCATCAACATAGGAGAGTATTATCCAGCCATCACTTAATACAATAAGAAAATGCTGGAAAAGAGATAGGAAGAGCAAAAAAAAAAGAAAATAATTTGCTGTTTTTTCGATATACAATTGTAATCGTCCCATTTAAATAAAATTAAAAACCAAAAAAATCAAGCCTGATCTTTTCTCATATTTTGTAGCAAAGAGAAAACATTCATTATTCCAACCATCAACAAACTAACAATAAAACCCAAAAAAGCACCGCCAATCACGATTAATCGTCTTTGGGGCTTTTCCTTTTCAACAGGCACATAAGCCTTATCCAGTAAATTAACGACAGGAGCTTCTTTATAAAGTTGCACAAGCACTTTCTCTTTCTCCTGTTTAAGTGTAGTGAAAACCTGTTCCTTGATATTGACTTGCCTTGTTAATCTTTGTTCTTCTAGTTGTAATTCCACAGACATGCCTATCAAGCGATTTTGTTTTTTAAAATCAGCAATTTTATTTTCCGCCTGTAGTAATTCTTTTTTAACCTGATCCAATCTTTCGTCAATATACTTTAGGTTTTTTTTGGTATTTTCTTTCTGCTGTTTATTGACAAAATCCCTGATTACTTTTGGCAAATAATTTGCAACCTCAGCCGCTAAATAAGGATCCGGCATTAATACTTTAATAACATTTAACCCTGTTTCCTCATCTTTATCAACAGAAATAAGATCTTGCAATTTCTTCAAGGCCTCAACTCTTTTCTCATTCTCATTTTCGCCCTCGATCTCCAAAATACTCATAAGATCAACAGAATCTTCATACGCATCTATATCCCATTTCTTATTCAATAATCTCATCTTCACCATCTTACTTTGAACAATATCAGGTATATTATACTGGAAGCTGCTTCCTATTCCTGCAATGCCAAATTGAGAGGCAAGTGTCTGGAAAGCTCCTCCAGAAAGAGATTGCTCCTCGCTTTTTACCTGGTACATGGTTACAGAGGACTGATAATATGGCTGAGCCAGAAGTGCATATAAAACAGATGCAATAATAAAAGAGAATGTGACAACAAGAATTAATCTCCGATTATTCCAAAGTTTAATAATAATCTTAACCAGATCAATATCATCATCTTTATCTTTTCTTTCAGAGACATGTTGATTAGTCATTGACATATTTGAATTCATGATATTTACCTCCCTAAAATATAAATCAGCGTAGCAACACTCGCCCCTACAGATGCCAATTCAGCGAGTAAACCAGGTATATTCACTGGGGGGCGATCAGCTTTTTTGGGGACAAAAATCCGGCATCCTTCATTGATGGATGGATGGAGGCCAAAGCATTTTTTCCGTTTGGCATTACCTCCTGGATAATAAACAATAGTCTTTCGCTTCAAAGCACTATAAGAATAATCACCAGCTGCTTCAACATATTTTTTTAGCCCCCAGCCTTTGCGATAATGAACAACCCCAGGCGAGTTGACTTCCCCAAACACTTCAATAGTTCCGGGATGCTCGGGAATATGCACATTATCACCGGCTTTCAGGACAAATCCGCCTTTTTTATCCCTGGACAATACTTTCCCAAAATCACCAATAACACGCGTGGTATCCTCCCGGTAAAAACGTATCCCAGGAATGAATGCTTCTTTGGTAAATCCGCCGGCACGTTCCACCAAATGATGCAAGTTTTCCTGTTTATGCAGAATAGGATACTCCCCTGGAAATTTCACCTCGCCGGATAACCGTACAACCTGCTGATATTCAAACTCAGGATGCTTACGGACAACAACAAGATCATGATGCTGGAGCTTAAAATCATCTTTTGTATCATATTCCCTTAACATATCCGGAGATATATCAACCTTATAGGCATCAGTAATAGTATCCACTTCCTGATGGTAAGGATCAACACGATAAATCTCAACAGCATATTTATATGCTTCCCTTGTAAATCCGCCAGCCTGCAAAAGAATATCATGAACTCCTGCATTCGTGGGTAACTCATATTGTCCCGGCTTACGAACCTCACCGGAAACCTGCACATAATCAGGGTCATGAAGTACTTCGGCGCCATAAACAACAACGCTATCCCGGTGATTTAAATAAACCGGGTCTGATTGATCATCATCCTCAAGTATTTCTCCAAGTTTAACTGAAACAATCTCACGATCCATCTGCCCGGAATCATACCTGAATATATCAGCCCGTACCTTATAGGCTTGATTTAAATAAACCGGGTCATCTAAGCCACCGGCTCTTATAAGTAAATCTTTGACGCTCATACTATCTGCCAAAACATAATAACCTGTCTTCATCACATGTCCGTTAACCGAAACAAAACGCGTTCCATTAGGCATTTGCTGAATGGAATCCTGAGCAACAATAGGATGAATATGCACAATATCCTGATCATTAATGGGAGTATGATTAACAACAAATGAATCCTCCTTAAACGAACCCAGGTCAACAGATAACACCTGATATCTTTTTTGGGTTTTACGTCGATCTTTCCCGGCAGTTATTCGCTCTATCTGCACTTTATCAAGCGAGGCATTGGCTTCTAATCCCCCACCATAATAGATAAGATCATTAAGCGATTCGTCCGGTTTAAGCTCAAAAATAGAAGGTGTCTTCACCTCTCCTTTGAGGGTCACGGAACTTTTTCTAACAGGCACAAAAATAATATCCTCGTTACGCAACCTGATATCTCCCGGCTTTTTGCCACTGAGAAAATAGTTATATAAGTCCAGTTGCGCCACCACCTTATTATCCCTGATCACTTGAACATCTCTTAAAGAACCTTTAATTGTTGGCCCCCCGGCATGAAATAATCCATTAAAAACAGTTGAAAGCGGACTGATTGAATACATTCCGGGGTTCTCCAGCTCCCCGACAAAATAAACATTAATCCCCCTCAAATTATACAAGGTTAAATCAAGGTAGGTATCCGGCGGACGATTGGGTGGATTCAACCCACTGTATATTTTTGAAAGCCTTTTCGTAAGTTCTTCTTCAAGCTCCCCGATCGTCATGCCAAGAACCGGAATCTGTCCATACCTGGCTATAAAAATGGTTCCATCCCGTGATACCTGAAGCTCTTCTCTCAACTCGGTTTCACCCCATATAACCAATTCGATCTTATCACCAGGCCCCACCTGGTAATTTGAGGTAACAGGGCCAATGAATGAAGTGGAATAACTTTTATTATCCCTTTTGAACACATCATACCCAAAATATTTTTTTTTATCCTCACTTCGCTTCTTCTCTGCCTTAACATCAGCACTGTCTAAATTTCTTTTAACAGTATCAATATCTGACATATATTGATTCTCGTCTTTTAAGAATACAGATTTAGGTGTTTCCGGTTGATCTTCACCAAGTAATTCTTTTAATTCTGAAGAACTATATCCCATACTCTTAGCCTTGCTAACCATCTGATCAATATCCATCCCCCCACCAAAATTAAGTGAAGAAGGAAGATTAAAGCCCTGGCCAATTGAAAGTTGAGATATCAAAAAAAGAAAAAAGATGACAAATAAAAAATGGGGTTTTGGAATAGAGATGTTCATTGATGCGTTAAATTATATATTACATTACATTACTTTAAATCAGAAACACAAATAGCCCTGGAAAGATCAAAGCTAACATACAACTAATTAATAAACAATAAATAAAATACTAACTGTAAATTAAACAGTTAAAAACAAGCGCTAATTTAATTTATTTTTCTTTCTAAACAAACGACACAGCAGTACTAATTTATTGAAGTAAACGAAGACTTTCTTCTTTTATTACTTGTTTACACATTTTTCAAACATAAAACGATCTCTTTAAGGTTAAAAACATTAATTTTACATTAACCCGGTAAAAGCGTTTAGTAAAATTTAAATGTTTATTTGTTTTGAAGAAAACAACAAACAAAAAACAATGAACAACGAACAACAAACAAAAGATAAAAAGATAAAATCTCCACCATTTACTATAATACTGATAAGCGCTATTTTTTTTACCTTCAACCATGCTTCAATTGCCAATAATGATTCGCTTTATTACAAAGTAAGTATGAGCAGTATCATTTCTGCCGGTGACCATTCACCGTTTTGGCTGGTCAACAATCAATACGGACAATATCCTCCCTCCCTTTCGATATTTGCTGTAAGGCCGGAAATCAAAAAAAAGTATTCTCCGGAAAGCACCTTTGGCTTTGCAGCAGGCATTAGCACTTTTAGCAGTTATGACGAACGTTTTTCCCATAGAAACTACCTTGAAGAGGCCTATCTTGCAGGTAAATTTTGGTTTATGATCATCCAGGCCGGAAAAAAAAGAATGGCTTACAGCAATGAATTCCACCCCCTTTCTTCAGGATCACTGATTATGTCCCAAAATGCCCGCCCTGTACCCATGCTTTCTTTCAGGACAGATGGTTACACCAATGTCCCTTTAACAAAAGGATTTATCCGGTTTAAAGCTTTTTACGGCGATGGGATTCTCGAGGAGCAGCGTTATACCCAACGCCCCTATGTCCATTATAAAAATTTATTTGGACAAATAGGCGGCAAACTGCCGGTAAATTTCCATTATGGCTTTCACCATGCAGTCCAGTGGGGCGGAAACAATCCCTGGGCCGGAAAAATACCTGTTAATTTCGAAGCATACAAAAGAGCTATCCTTGGGCAGGAAGGATCAAGTAAAACCACCGATATACAAGGTGAGAAAACGAATGCCCTGGGCAACCATCTGGGGTCTAAAAATATGGGGCTCAATTTCAGTAACAAAAAAATAGAAACCGGGATTTATTGGCAAACCATTTTTGATGATGGCTCCGGCAAAGGAAATAAAAACCAGCCTGATGGCCTTTATGGGGCTTTTTATCAATCAAAAAAGAAAAAAAATTGGCTTTCTGCTGCTTGTATTGAATACCTGCATACTTCAAATCAAAGCGGACCCGTACATGACATTAAACAACCTGTAGATTCAATTATCGGTGGCAATGATGATTACTACAACCATTATATATACAAATCGGGGTGGACTTTTCACGGATTCACCATGGGCTCACCTCTTTTAACGTCACCACTTTATAATATCTTTTATTCTATGCGGGAATTATACGGTGAATCTGTTCCCAGGTACATTCCCAACACCAATGTTAATGCCATCCATACCGGAATAGAGGGATGGGTCAATAAACATATAAAATATGTGGTCAAATTCACCTTCGCACAAAACTATGGGGTTAAAGATTTTACAAGAAATTTCAATTCCACCGATACAGAAATGATCAGTTATCTGGAGGACAAATACAAAACGATCGAGTTTAATGAATACGGGGAAGTTTATTATGAGTTACCCGGATATAAGCAATATTCAGGAATGTTTGGATTAACTTTTCCCCTGAAACTATACAAAATACCCTTCACCCTTGAAACACATTTCGCCTTCGACCAAAGCAAGTTATACGGTAACAACTTTGGTTTTTTTGTCAAACTAAGCAACGAGGGAACATTAGGCCATATCTCCGGAATTTTTAGATAAGAGGACGGGGCCTCTTTTTTTGAAAGATTTACGTCTGGCTCCCCATTTACTTATTCTTTTTGAATAACATAAATACTTTTCCCTGGAGAAAATGCCTTGGCAGCAAAGGCATAGCGTCCCATCCCGCTACACTGAACAGCATAAATTAAGAACACAACGTTATTGAATAAGAATATCGTAATTAATTATTAATGAGATCATTAAAATTAATTATGTTTTTTTGGAATTATACTTATCTTTAATACCTAAATAAGTAAATTAATCTAGTCCTTTTAACTGAACAAAATCATCATGAGAAAAATGTTCTTTAGCCTGGGGTTATTAATAGCCTTTGGTGTATCTTATTCCCAGGATTACAGTTTAGAATCTGCAACCTATATGGGAAGTGAAAATTCAGAAAGTATAACCGTTGGCATTGGTATAAATAACAATTACGAGATCTTTATAGCTGGTAATTTTGCCGGAGATATTGTGGGAACATACAGCCCTTCTTATTCCATTTTTACATACAATGGGACGGGAACCAACGATTCAGCAAGAATAATA
>CAZSGN010000144.1:0-7199 GCA_964606415.1 uncultured Bacteroidales bacterium | reverse complement strand
AATATTACTTTACCGGATAATTTGAAAAATTATATTAAATGGATCGAGACAGAGACCGGGATGCCTATTCGGATTATATCTGTAGATCCGGATCGAAATCAAACCATTTTTAATAAATAATCTTATGGCTAATCGCGGAACCGTTGCTATTTTGACAGTGGGGGGAGATGTACCCGGCCTTAATCCTGCTATTCGTGCGGTGACGATAAGGGCGATCAGTGAAGGGTATCAGGTTATTGGTATCAGACGTGGGTGGGCTGGATTGATGGAGCTGATTCGGGATAAGGAGGCTGATAATTCTGATAATTACCATTTTCTTGAAGCTAATGAAGTAAATAAGTTAGCTCGTACCGGGGGGACTTTTTTACACACTTCAAGAGTGAATCCTGCCAATGTTAAAAAAGAAGATGTACCTGAGCATTTAAAAGATCAGTATAATCAAGAATATAATGATTTAACGGATGAGGTGCTGAAGAATATTGAATTTTTATCTATTGATTATCTTATACCTATTGGCGGGAATGATGCACTTAAATATGCCCTGGATATTTATGGCAAAGGTGTTAATGTGTTAGGTATTCCGAAAACTATGGATAATGATGTATTTGGTACTGATTATTGTATTGGATTTAGTACCTGTGTGACCAGAACCATCAGCATGGCTAATCTAATTAGAACTTCTGCCGGATCTCATGAGCGGTTTATGGTTTTGGAGGTGTTTGGCCGTTATTCTGGCTTTACTGCGATGCTGCCTACTTTAACTGGTGCAGCAAACCGTTGTGTTATTCCAGAATATCAATTTGATATTGAGCATTTAACGGAGTTATTGATCCAGGATCGGATTCATAATCCCAGCCGGTATTCTGTTGTTCTTGTATCAGAAGGAGCAACTTACAAGGGCAGAGATGAGGTAGCTATTGCAGATAAAGAGACAGATGGGTTCGGCAATCCAAAACTTGGTGGTATTGGCGATGATGTGGCTGAAAAAATTAAAGAATATGCACCCAGGTTTGATAATGGTAAAAGAGTTAATGTCATCAGTCAGCGCCTTGGATATCTTGTCAGGGGCGGCGATCCGGATACTATGGATTCGATTGTGCCGATGGCTTATGGTAATATGGCTTTGGAATTAATTATGAAAGGTGTTTCTGGCAGGCTTACTGTTTTGAAAAATGGGCGTTATGGCAATGCGCCACTGGATGTTATTGTCCATGATAAAAAACGCGTAGATGTTAGAAGGCATTATAGTGTAGAAAGACTTCGCCCTAAATATAAAAGTATGGAGTTTCAACCGATGCTGGTAATGACAGGTGATTAATCTCTGTTTTTTTCTTTTTTATTTATTAAATTCTTCTTTTCTTTACAGATAACAGGTTTTATTAATAAATCATTAAAATAATTATTATGAAAATTAAGCATTTTGTTTTTGTTACATTGGGAGCTTTAAGTTTTATTGCCTGCAACAGTCAGAACAGTGCAGTGAAAATAGAAACCGAAACAGACAGCATTAGTTATGCGCTGGGTGTTTCTTTCGGTAGTAATATTAAAACCAATTTCGAGGATCTGGAATTGAATTATGATGTGCTCGCAAAGGCTATCCAGGATTACTATGAAGACAATGAAATGGTCTTTTCGCCAGAAGAAGCCAACGAAAAACTTAATCAGTTTTTTATGAAAAAACAGCAAGAGGCTTCATCTGGTAACGCGGAAAAAGCTTCTGCTTTTTTGGAGGAAAATAAAAAGAAAAAGGATGTGAAGGTTACTGAAAGCGGACTTCAATATAAAGTGATCAAAGAAGGAGAAGGAGAGAAACCCGAAACCACAGATAAAGTTAAGGTGCATTATAAGGGAACATTACTGGATGGAACAACTTTTGACAGTTCTTATGAAAGAGGGGAGCCTGCATCTTTTCGCCTGGAACAGGTAATACCAGGGTGGACCGAAGGATTACAATTAATGTCCGAGGGCGCTAAGTATAAGTTCTTCATCCCTCCTCATTTAGGTTATGGAGAAAGAGCTCCCCAGGGAAGTGCTATTAAACCAAATTCTTTGTTGATTTTTGAGGTTGAATTGATTTCTATTGAAGAAGAATAATAAAGTTTTTTGATTGGGAATTAAATGATTCTCAATAATAAAATCATTATTAAAACGATTAGATCAAATCTTTGGAGATATTCTCCCTTTTGGTCTAATCGTTTTTTTTGATTGAGTTGAGATACTATCCCAAAAAGTGAGTAAATGATATTTCTCTATTTATATTTAAAGTAATTATTTATCATTATTAAGCTTAATTCATGAGCGCCGCCGATAAGATTTCTTTCCCTGCCGCAAGCACCTGTTTGTGGCCTTTTTTCTGCAACAATAAATAAATAATAATTTTAAATATAAGCTATTCCGGCGTTCAGGGATTTTTTGCTACAAGTCAAGAAAACAGTTTTGGCGGGGGGTACAGGTAAGTAACACAGTCGGGACTATTGAAAACTGGTGATTTGCTATTAGTATGTTTTTTCTGTCTGGCATAAAATCTGCCATCTGTTGTGTTACGTGGTAAAAACTGGTTTCGTAGTACTTGTCAAAAAATCCCTGTCAGCCTTGATTTTTTGCTTCTTTTTCATTAAGGAAAAAGAAGAAGGAATTTGTCATTAAGTAAAGAACAGAATTGATACTATCCCAAAAAGTGAATAAATGAATGATATTTCTCTATTTATATTTAAAAGTAATTATTTATTGCTTTAAGATTTTTGCATTCAGGTTTTAAAATTCAGGACACGGAAGTGATGCGGGTTTTTGTCTGAATTTCTTTACTTTGAAACTCCATATTAGACTTAATTCATGAGCACCTCCGGTGAGATTTCTCATTTTGGAAATGGTGAAGTCGTAGCTGTAACCAATACTTACATTTTCTATTCTGTAACCTACCAGAAATACGGCAGCATCACTCCCGGGAAAGTTATTTTTAAAGATGGGGATTCCCCTGTACCAAATTCCTAATATTAAAGGGTTTTTAAAATAATAAGCGCCCAGGTCAAATTGCTGAAAGGCTCCTTGTTTTTTATAAAGAAAGGCAAAACTGACATCTTCCTGATTACGGATAAGAAGACGCTCATCGACCAATACTCTGGCGCCCCCGAAAATCGAATATTTTATAGGGGTGATACTTTGATCACCGAAAAAAGAATATTGTGGGCTTAATAAGTGGTCAGCTGTGACACCAAGCCAGTAGAGGTCACTGTAAGCAATTGCAGATAAACTGAAATCAACATCGCCCACTTGTTCATGATCGGGGTTGAAATAAAGATCCGGCGTTATACTCGAATTCTCCATTTGGTGATAAAAGGTCAGGTCATTGAAGTTTATGTTACGGTATGCATACATGAAATGGGCGCCGGGGCGGATGTGGAAATTATGGTTAACCTGGATATTAAAACTGTACAATCCACCTACCTGGGTGGTGCCTAAATGTCCCGGGCCAGCTTGGTCACGCATAAAAAATGCACCAATACCGCTTTTTATTTTTGATACGTAATGATCAAATGAGAATGCATAGGTAGAAAAAGCATTGGGGATTTCCGGCCATTGATTTCGGTAATTAAATGCAACCCGGGTTTTTTGACTGGATGTACCAGCAAAAGACGGGGACAGGTATAGTGGGGCAGCGTAAAACTGACTAAATTGTGGATCCTGGCCTTTTGTCTCGCTTGTTAGCATAAGCAATAAGACAGACAGAATAAAGGTGTATTTAAGTATATTTTTAATGATCATTTTACTCATTATTTCATCATTGTAGCAAGGTTACCGTGCCTACTTTTTCAAAACTTTGTCCGTTTAAATATTTACCTTGTATTTTCCAGATGTACACATCCATCTTACATAATTTATCGTTATAGTAACCATCCCAGCCTTGATTCTTATCATTGGTTTCAAATATTAATTCACCCCACCTGTTGAAAATCTGAAAGACGTAGTTGTCTTCCTGGACTCCTTCCAGTACTGGCATAAAAATACGGCTTTGCAAAGCATCACTTTCATTAAAATATCCGCCTGTTGGACCTTCTTTGCTGGGTTTGAATCCTGTAGGGGCATCTGCCCGTCCGGGGTCATCAACCCATATTAAATCTGGTTTGACTAATGTGTCCTTGCAATGACGGTCTGTAGATACGATAAGCCTGACTGAATAGGTGCCGGAATCTGAATAGGTGTGGGTTGGTTCAGGACTGGTTGCTGTAGGCGCTTCCTGAAAAGCTGGTTCATCTCCAAACCACCAGGCATAATCCTCGGCATAAATCGATTGGTTGAATACCTGGATGGAGGCATTGGGTAATAATAATACTTTAGGTTCTACTTCAAAATCCGCAATGGGTTTTCTGTAAACCCTTACTATACGAAAATACCATACAGTACCGCCCTCGCCAACCACCTTTAGCTTGACATTGTAGGTTCCTGCATCCTGAAAAGTGTGTTCAACAGTAGATTCGTTGATTACAACATCGCTTTCATCATCAAAATACCAAAAAATACTGTCATAATAATTATTAAGAAAATTTGCTTGAAAGGTCAATGTTAGCGGTTGACATCCGGTTGAGTCAAGTTGTTCGATTTCTGCTTCCGGTTCGGGATGACGGATGACGATTGGTTCAATATGCATAGTCCGGCATTCCGGCCTTGGAGGGTAATAGGCTATCAATGTGTCATAAAGTAAATAGGAGTTATTCTTATCTCCCCACATAAAGTAAGTGTAAGAGAATATCGAGTCGCTGGTGGTCGAGCCTGTTGGGTTGGTGCTGTCATTGAAATACCATTGATAATTCCAGGTTTCCCGGTATGAGGTTTTGTTTTCGAAAGTAACAACGGCTGAATCTGTGAATACCTGATCTAAAGGGGAAACGGAAAAGTCAGCATCCGGAAGGGGGTACATAATAACTTCTTTGTTAATGGTATCCGTACATTCATTGATGGACTTAGCTATTAGTTCAACGTTGTAATTTATGGAATCATCTTTATGGATATTGTAAAAAGTTTGGGTGATCTGGTCATCTGTAAAAGATGTATTTCCATTGTCAAAATCCCAATAATATAAAAATGCATTTTGGCTTTGATTGGTGAATTGGATATCTAATTCTTGCCCACATCCCCATGCAGAGTCCATTTCAAAATCTGCTGTTACAAGTGGATAGACTTGTATGTTTGTTGTTGCGCTATCTGTACATGAGCCGGATGTCTCAATATGTAGTTTTATCCGGAAGTTATGAGTTAAGGTGTCATCATTGATGTATTGGTGATTAACATTGGCTAGTGTTGAGGTCGTATCTTTATCGCCATCATCAAAATCCCAATAAAAATTGGCACTGGTTACTTCTGATTTATTTTGTATAGTCACGTCAAGCGGAGGGCAGCCTATAGAAGGGCTTGCATCGATCTTGGCTTTAGGGCTTGCATAAACAAGCATGTCCTTTTTGACAGTGTCGCTGCAATTATCTGAATTAACCCTCAATTCAATAGTGAATGTCGTATCTTTTGTATTGCTTAGATTGGTGTAGGTGTGATCAAATGAGCTTGTTGTATCCGTATTAGAGGATTCGTCACCAAGATCCCAGTAATAATGATTGGCATTTCGGCTTTGGTTCGTTAATTCAACTGTCAGAGGACTACATCCGGCAGTGTCAGAACGAAGGAAATCTGCTTTTACTTTCGGGTAGACAGCAAGTGTGTCTGTGTAGTAAGAACTGCATCCTTCATCGTTTATTGCTTCTAATAGAATTTGATATTGACGGGTAGTGTCTCCGTTATTAGCAAATGAATAAGTGAAAGGATCTTTATTAGAGGGTGCTGAGCCTTCTGCAATACTGTCGATATACCACTGATAAGTATTGGTTTTTCCAATGGATGAATTAGTTAGTGTTGTGGTGAAAGGGGGGCAATCAATATAATCAGGAATGTCAAATTCGGCACGATTGTATGGATTGACATAAATGATGGTGTCTTTTAAAGCGGTACAGGAGTTGATTGAATCAATGACTAGCAATGAAACCTGGTATGCCCGGGCTGTGTCATCATGGTTGCGTTCGTAGGTTTGTGTGGGGTTTGCAATGACAGAGGTGGCGCCATTATCAAAATTCCATAAATAATATTTTTCACCCTGGGATTGATTGGTGAAGTTAAATTCTGCGGGAGAGCAAGACCGCGTGGTATCTGGGTAAAAATCAGCTTCTATGTCATGATATACTGTAATATTTCTGCTCAGACTGTCTGCACAGCCTCCTGTTGTAGAAACAACCAGCTTGATTGTATAGCTGGAATCTTCTGTGAAACTGGTGTTGTTGTATAAATGAGAGAAAACAGAGTCAGATCGTGTTGATTGATTGCCATCACCAAAATCCCACAGGTAGTTACTTGCTGTTATGGATTTATTTGTAATGCCTACATTGAAAGGATGACATCCAAAAACGGTGTCAACAGTGAACTGGGCTCTAATATAAGGATGAACGGTAATGGTGTCGTAAGTTGTATCGGTGCAGAAATTCGGGGATAAAGCAGATAATTGTACAATATATGCTTTAGCACTGCTGTCTTTATTGATATATAAATGTTCTGGATTTTCCCGGAGGGATGAGCTTCCATCACCAAAATCCCAGGAATAATTAAGATCGTGACCATCTGATTGATTTGTGAACAGGACTTTGATTGAATCACAGCCTTCTGTATGATTGCTCGTGAAAGCAGCGTTCACCCTTGGGTAAATATTCGCCGTTCGAATAGTGGAGTCATAGCAGCCTTCTTCATTTTTACCAATTAGTTTAATGTCATGGCTGATTGGTGTGGTGTCGTTGTTGATATAGTTATGAGAGAGTTGGTTCCATGAGGTCATTAAGGTGTCATGTCCATCACCAAACTCAAGAAAAAAGGTGTCGGTTAGACTTGAGTTGTTTTTAAGACGGGCATTGAAATTTGCACAACCTGAGGTTGAATCAAGCGAAAAACTGGTTTCGATAAAGGGATGTACACTGATGTCTTTTTCGATTGTGTTCCTGCAGTAATAAGGAGAGGTGGCGATGCGCTTGGTCGTATAAACCGTGTCATCATCAGTATAATTATTAAATGTATGAGAGGGATTGATATTGCTGGTTGATCCCTGGTCGCCATGAGACCAGTTAAATTTATATGAATCTATATTACATGAAGATTGGTTCGTGTCATTGACT
>CAZSGN010000143.1:0-7246 GCA_964606415.1 uncultured Bacteroidales bacterium | reverse complement strand
TCCAAACTCAACTCAATCAACTCAATCAACTCAATTAACTCAATTAACTTAAAAACTTAAAGTCTATAACAATGGCATGATTTTGGTAGATTTAGAATATATAAATTTAAAAAATTAAAGAAATGGATACACCAATGAATAATTTTGATAAGATAAACGAGTATTTGGGTGAAGAGGCTTCATATTTCCTTGACCACACGTCTCAAACCATCCCAAAATCTCAAATGCATTTGACAGGGCCGGATCATGTAGATGCTATTTTCAAAGACAGTGACCGGAATGCACAGGTATTAAAAAGCCTTTATTCAATATATAATCATGGGCGTTTAGGCGGCACCGGATACTTATCAATTTTACCGGTTGACCAGGGTATTGAACATACAGGAGGCAGTGCATTTGGGCCCAACCCCATGTATTTCGACCCGGAAAATATCATCAAATTAGCAATTGAAGGAGGGTGCAATGCAGTAGCCACAACATTAGGAGGTATGGGGCTTATTTCCAGAAAATATGCACATAAGATTCCATTTATAGTAAAATTAAATCACAATGAACTTTTAACCTATCCGAATACATATGACCAGATATTCTTTGGTTCTGTGAGAGAAGCCTGGAACTTAGGGGCTACTGCTATTGGAGCCACGATTTATTTTGGTTCTGAAGAATCGAGGCGCCAGATAGAAGAAGTATCGGAAGCCTTTGAAGCAGCCCATGAGCTTGGCATGGCAACAGTGCTTTGGTGTTACACACGGAATAGCGGGTTTAAAAAAGACAAAGACTACCATACGGCTGCCGACCTTACCGGACAAGCCAATCATATTGGTGTAACGATTAAAGCCGACCTGATCAAACAAAAACAAGCAACCAATAACAAGGGATTCAAAGCCATTAGCTTTGGCAAGACACATCCAGACATGTATGATAAATTATCAACAAACCACCCTATTGACTTATGCAGATATCAGGTAATCAATTGTTACATGGGCAAAATAGGCATGATTAATTCAGGAGGTGCCTCATCCGGAGCATCCGATTTTGAAAATGCAGTAAGGACTGCTGTTATTAATAAACGTGCCGGCGGAACAGGTTTGATCTCAGGAAGAAAAGCATTTCAACGCCCATTTGAAGAAGGGAAAAATTTATTGAACCTGATACAGGACGTATATCTTTTGAATGATATTACAGTGGCATAACAAAGAAAAACCTAAAACCCGGCCTGTAATGGTGTTTGATTGGTTGTGACAGCAGTTACAATATCCGGTATTCACTTCAACTGTAAGGTGTTGTCCTTTTATGATTCCCTCAAAGGTTATATAACTCATAAATATGTCTACCACAACGACATCTGCCATAGGCCATTTTCCTGATTTATAAATAATCAATGAAGTTAAATTAAATTTTCTATGATTGATAATGCGTTTGATTTCAAATTTTCTGTTAAAAATCATGCTTTAAAAGTACTTAAAAACTAATCTGATGCACTTTTTCTCAAAAAAAACATGATTTAGATCATTTTTATTAATGAAACTATAAAAACTCCAAATCGTAAATAATGTTTTAAACATGATTTTTATTTGAAGGAAGTTGCCGAAAATCCATAACAGAGTAGGTTGAACATAAAATCAATTCGCATGAATACACATTATAAAACCATTAATCAAGGGCTTAAGGCAATTACAATAATTGTATTGTGTTTTATGGTGGATTCATGTTCAATCCAACTACATTAAGCATTTTTTTCTCAAATTCAGGATCGGTACTTTTTCCGCACCAATATTCAACTTTATGTGGTTTGAGACCGTGTGATTTTAAAATGTTTTGAACTGTACTTTAGCTCATGCCAAATTCCTTGGCTATTCTGCGCTGACTCCAGTTAGAATAACCTCCCTCTGGTTTGGAGCAGGCTTTCTGAATAACTCCTGCCTTGTCCTCTTCTGTATAAACCGGTGCTTTCCCTGGTCTTGGAGCATCGTTCAAACCGTCTAAGCCTGATTCTAAATAGCACTTTTTCCATTTAGCAATGGCTTCGCGGCCTACTTTTAATCCGGCCTTTATAGAATCGTAACTGTAACCATCATTTAGCATGAGTATTATCTTGGAACGCATTACCGCCCTGTAACCTGTGCTATGCGCTCTTGATGTAGAAATCAATATTTACTGATCATCTTTACTAAGTTTTAATATCTGTCCTGTTCTTGGCATAGAACAAAGACAATAATAATTCGGCAATTAACCAATCTTTACACTATACATCCGGCAGCTTAAACCGGGGATGTATATCTTAAATATAGGAACACAATATTATAAAGTCATAAAAAAATAACGATCCGGTTATATCTATTAAGAGAATAAAAAAACGGCAGCCCAAAGAGCTGCCGTTTTTTTATATATGACATTTAATTCTATTTTTCATCTTCGAGTGCTGCTTGAGCTGCGGATAACCTGGCAATGGGCACCCTGAAAGGAGAACAACTCACATAATTCATGCCTATACGATGGCAGAATTTCACGGATGATGGTTCGCCGCCATGTTCGCCGCAGATACCTACTTTAAGGTCTTTACGCGCGGAACGTCCTTTTTCTGTTCCCATTTCTACCAATTGGCCAACACCTTCCTGGTCGAGTACCTGGAATGGATCTTCTTTGAGGATTTTTTTGTCGAGATAGATTGGTAAGAATTTACCTGCATCATCTCTTGAATATCCGAAGGTCATTTGTGTTAAGTCATTGGTACCAAATGAGAAGAATTCAGCACTTTCAGCAACTTTATCAGCTGTCAGAGCTGCGCGTGGAATCTCAATCATGGTTCCTACAAGATAGTCTACTTTTTTACCTGTGTCAGCAAAGACTTGTTCTGCAGTGTCTCTTACTATTTGTTCCTGCATTTTCAGCTCTTCAACTGTACCGATTAAAGGAATCATGATTTCAGGAGTTGTTTCAATTCCTTTATCTTTTAAATTGATTGCTGCTTCAATGATAGCTCTTGCTTGCATCTCGGTAATCTCAGGATATGTATTTCCTAAGCGGCAACCTCTGTGGCCAAGCATCGGGTTCATCTCGTAAAGTGATTCTACTTTGGATTTTACTTCTTCGGGACTGATACCCATTTGTTTTGCCATTTCAGCCTGGTTCTTTTCTTCGTGTGGCACGAATTCATGCAATGGTGGATCCAGTAAACGAATGGTTACAGGATATCCTTTCATGGCTTCGAATATGCCTTCGAAATCTTCACGTTGATAAGGCAATAATTTCTCCAATGCTTTTCTTCTTCCTTCTTCTGTGTCAGATAAGATCATTTCGCGCATGGCAACGATACGGTCGCCTTCAAAGAACATATGCTCTGTACGGCAAAGGCCAATACCTACAGCACCAAATTCACGGGCTACAGTAGCATCATGAGGTGTATCTGCATTGGTTCTTACTTTCATTTTGGTGAATTTTTCAGCCAGATCCATCAGGTTGGCGAAATTTCCTTTTACTTCAGGTTCGTGGGTAGCAACTTTGCCTTCATAGATTCTACCTGTAGAACCGTCTAATGAAATCCAGTCACCTTCGTTGAATGTTTTGCCATCAACAGTAAATGTTCTTGTTTTATAATTTACTTTGACATCACCTGCACCGGAAACACAACATTTACCCATACCCCTGGCTACAACAGCAGCATGAGATGTCATGCCACCACGGGCAGTTAAAATACCGTTAGCCGCATACATTCCTTTTAAATCTTCGGGTGATGTTTCCAATCGAACAAGGATTACTTCTTTACCCTGGTTTACCCATTCATCAGCTTCATCAGCAAAGAACACGATCTGTCCTGTTGCAGCACCGGGTGATGCAGGCAATCCTTTGGCGATCATTTCAGCTTTTTTCAATGCTTCTGGTTCAAATACCGGGTGCAATAATTCATCCAAACGATGAGGTTCTACACGCATTAAAGCTGTTTTATCATCAATAAGGCCTTCTTCAAGCATATCAATGGCTATATTTACCATTGCTGTACCTGTACGTTTTCCATTACGGGTTTGCAGTATCCATAATTTACCTTCCTGAATGGTAAATTCAAGGTCTTGCATGTCTTTATAATGGTTTTCCAGTTTTTCCTGTACTTCATACAATTCATTGTATACTTTAGGCATTACTTCTTCGAGTGAAGGAAAATCTTTTGCTCTTTCGTCTTCGCCCATGCTATTACGTTTAGCCCATCTTTGTGAACCTTCTTTGGTGATTTCCTGTGGTGTTCTGACACCTGCTACAACGTCTTCACCCTGAGCATTGATAAGGAATTCGCCATTAAATATATTTTCACCGGTTGCAGCATCTCTTGTAAAGGCAACACCGGTTGCAGAAGAGTCGCCCATATTACCGAATACCATGGCTTGTACATTCACTGCTGTTCCCCATTCATCGGGAATTTTGTTCATTTTCCTGTAATAAATCGCACGGTCGTTGTTCCAACTGTCGAATACAGCTAAAACAGCGCCCCATAATTGCTCCCATGGGTCAGTAGGGAATTCTTTCCCTAAATTATCTTTTACAGCTGCTTTAAATTCTTTTACCAGTCTTTTAAGGTCTTCTACGTCAAGTTCTATGTCGTTTTCAACACCTTTTTCTTCTTTTACTTTTTCGATGATTTCTTCGAAAGGATCTGCATCTTCTTTGTTTGCAGCTTCCAGTCCTAAAACAACATCGCCATACATTTGGATAAATCTTCTATAAGAATCCCATGCAAAGCGTTCATTACCGGTTTTCTTAATTAAACCTTCCACTGCATCTTCATTCATTCCCAGGTTTAATACAGTATCCATCATACCGGGCATTGATACTCGTGCTCCGGAACGAACAGATACGAGCAATGGATTTTCGTTACTACCGAATTCAAATCCCATGATCTCTTCAATATGACGAACACCTGATTCTACCTCAGGCTTAAGCATCTCTACAATCTTGTCCTTACCTAAATCATTGTATTCTACACAGGTTTCAGTTGTAATAGTAAAACCAGGAGGTACAGGGACCCCTGTTGAACTCATCTCTGCAAGGTTAGCACCTTTACCGCCAAGCAGGTTCTTCAATTGTGAACCGCCTTCAGCACTGCCGTCACCAAACTTGTATAAGCGTTTTTTGTCTGACATTTTTATTGTTTTTTTGGATTAAAAATTTTATTATTTGAAAGCAAAGTTATTAAATAAAAGAAATTAACCAAGATAAAGTGAAACTTCTTTTTCAACATTTAAACAATTTTTATTCCATATAAATATGACCTGAGATATGACATCTCAAACAGAACAAGAATCTTTGAACCCACATTGCAGGGAAGTTTCTTAACGTATTAGCTTGTTCCATCATGTCTGCTAACCCCAATACAGTCATTCTTCCTCACGAGGCAGGCTTTGTCATGCTTGTCCAAAAATTGCTCATTTACGGCAGTAATGCCCAATCTCTTCTCACGATCCATAAAAAATCAATCATTGACGTGAGGCCCTAATCCATTCATCAACCTCAATCTGCCGTGTTATATTCCTTCATTATTTTATCAATATCGGGTTTATACCCTCTAAAATCATATTTTTCTTTATCATACCCATTGTATTCAAAATAATTGAAATAAGCAGGATATTTACATTCACTGCCATTCCCGGTGGCATACAACCCGATATACACACCTGTAAAACCACCTGTTACATCTACAGAGAGGTAGTTGATTTCAGGTTTCAACAACAGTTTGTATCCTCCCGTTGTTGAAGTCTTGTATAACAGTTGGTAATGTTCCCTGTTGCCCGTGAGCTTGATGTTGACAATGCTATTATCTATCACCGCCGATTTCTCCACGTGCTGTAAATTTCCTATGGTGTAACGGGCGTTGACAGTTTTTTGCCCGGCCTTGTCGCGACGAATAAAAATATCATAATGGTGTTTATTGTTCATCAATAAGGTTACTCCTGCTTCTTCATTTTCCGATTCAGGTTGAAATTCAAGTGAGGTATAGGCATCAAAATGGTAGTCTTGCTGCCTTCTTCCAATGAATGTCTTCGGGTGTAAATCATTCAGGGTTGAAGCCGTGCCTTTTATCATTAAATGGCCTTTCTTTTTTGTTAAGCTCCAGTGACTGCTATCAGGGGGATTTCTTAAAAAATTCCATTGCAGGGAAAGGTGTTCTTCATCGAATTCATCCCTGTTATCTTTCTTATATTTATGCAATGGCAATGTTGGAACTTTCATTGTCAGGCTAATATTTTCATTGTTATTAACAACAGGCCACCCGTCTTCCCAGGTTATCGGGGCTAAAAATGTCTCTCTCCCGAGGGTATGGAAAAACTGGCCGTTTACCCTGAATGCCAGGAATACCATCCACCAATCGCCATGATGATCCTGTATTAAATCGCCGTGCCCGGTTCCCTGAATAGGATGAAGATACGTGTTACGGTGTGTTAATATCGGGTTATCCGGGCACCCTTCATAGGGGCCCCAAATATTCCTGCTCCTGGCAATGGTGATCATATGTCCGTAATATGTTCCGCCCTCTGCCAATATCAGATAATAATAACCGTCTTTTTTATAAACATGCGGCGCTTCAATCCAGTTCCCCCCTGATCCTTTTTCCCATATCCTTTTTAAAGGAGAAAGACGTTTGCCGGTTTTCAAATCAATTTCGGACTGGAATATCCCGGTTGATGTTTGGACGTAAACTTTTCCATCGTCATCCCAAAAAAGTGAAGGATCAATTAGTGGCATGTCAACCCACACCGGTTCTGACCATTCTCCATATGGATCTGTTGTATAAACGTAAAAATTACCCCCGTGTGTTTTATTTGTTGTGATCATATAAAAGGTATCATTATGATATCGAAGCGTAGGAGCATAAATCCCTCCTGATGGCGGTGCTGTATCAAGATTCAGTTGCGATTCGCGAGTCAGGACATATCCTATTTGCTCCCAATGAATAAGATCTTTGCTATGAAAGATCGGCACTCCCGGGAAATACTCGAACGAACTGTGTACCATGTAATAATCCTCTCCTACCCTACAAATACTGGGGTCGGGATAAAAGCCCTGGATAACGGGGTTATGATATTCATTTATTTCCTTTTCAGAATGCACGGGGCCCCCGTGTTTTTCTTCTTTCGATGTTTTACATGATATGATGAAAAAGCATAAGATAAGACTGGTGAGTATAGATTTCATATGTTTATATTTAAGTTACTAAGTTAATTGAGTTAATTGAGTTAATTGAGTTAATTGAGTTAAT
>CAZSGN010000142.1:0-7267 GCA_964606415.1 uncultured Bacteroidales bacterium | reverse complement strand
CAGTGTCTTATATCATTTAAATATTTAACCATTAAAATAAGAGTAGAACCAAATATAATAATGAGAAAGAAAAAATCTCTTGGTTTGAATACCTGTTTTTCCTGCTTTTTAAAAGTGTTTATCAATATTATTCAAGTATGATACGGTCTCTGAAATAAATATCAGAATGTTGATAATTCATGTTTTAAAAATGAAACTATTTAGTTTAATAAACGTACAGCCATATGTTATATTTTTTTTGTGATATGATTCACATGATGTGCTAATACGAAAATAAAATAATAGATGATAAAACGATTATTAATAATATTGATTATTCCGCTGGTAATAGTATTTAGTTGTCAATTTGCCGGATCAAAAAAGATTGATAGTGATTGCTTACAAGGTAGATATGAGGTAAATATGATGGCTTTAATAGAGGGCTTAGCTATGAAAATGTCTCAGCAGGAGGGTATTGCTGCTGAACGGGTTCGAAGCCTAAGTGGATTGGCCGGGCAGACGGTGAGCATGGAATTTCATTTTCTAAGGGGCCGAAAAGGCCGGGTTAAACTTGATGCAGGTGTTTTTGATGCAGTGACTGATGCTCGTTATAGTTATGATAAATCTTTTGCGTATGAATTAAGAGAGGATTCTATTATTTTCTGGCAACCCGAAGATCAGGTTGCAATGTCTCCCTTAGGTATTATCCGGAAGGTAAGTGATGACTACAGAAATCTTACTTTGCTCGTGCTGGATCAGGAATTTATGGGACGGGACACTGTTTTTTTTGATATGAAAAAAATCAGTAATTGATCTCATTAAAAATATAAAGAATAAAGCAAGAATTGCTTAATATGGGTATAATAATAATTGCCCGGTTTGGTAAATTGCGAAGGAAACAACCCAGGCAAGCCCTGTTGTATAAATGATAGTGAAAAGTGCCCATTTCCAACTTCCGGATTCTTTTTTTATAACTGCGATTACCCCAATGCAGGGAAAATATAGAAGCATGAAAAGCATGAAACTTAAAGCAACCAATGGGGTGAGGATTTTTTCGCCTTCTCGGGGGCCGGATTGATATTTTTCTGTCTGAAGCATGAATATCAGATTATCATAACTGTTATTGCCCTCTCTTTCTTCAGCCTGGAATAATACGGCTAATGTGCTTACGGTAATTTCTTTAGCGGCAATGCCTGATAATATACCTATACCCATGCGCCAGTCGAATCCCAGCGGACGAATAACAGGTTCTATGGTTTGTCCGATATGGCCAATTAGTGATTTTTCTTGTTTTTCTGCCCTTTTTGCTAATAGCACCTGGTTAATCTCTTTTGTTTTCTGAGCATTCAAAGTTTGCATTGTTTCTTTATCCGATTTTGGAATTTCTTGCGCTAATTTTTCGTATTTGGTTTGGATATTGGAGATGATTTGATTGTAATTTTTTTCGAAATGAACATTTTGTGGAAAATAGCCTAATGCCCATATGATTATAGAGGCAATCAAAATAATCCCGCCAATTTTTTTTATATAAATGCTTGCTCGGTACCACATATGTTTAACAATTGTTTTGATGGTTGGCATGCGGTAGGGGGGCAGTTCCATGACAAATGGGGTTTCGTTGCTTTTGAATAATGTATTCTTGAGCACAATAGCCATTAAAAAAGCCATTAATATTCCGAAGAGGTAAATGCTAAACAGAATTGTACCAGGATGTTTAGGGAAAAATGCTGAAATAAATAAAACATAAACAGGAAGCCTGGCGCTGCATGACATAAATGGGTTGATAAGCATTGTTAGCAATCGGTTGTTCTTATTTTTAATTGACCGGGTAGCCATGATGGCTGGCACATTACAACCAAAACCCATTAGAAGGGGGATGAAGGATTGGCCATGCAATCCAATCTTGTGCATAAGTTTATCCATGATAAAAGCAACACGGGCCATGTATCCTGTATCTTCCATTAATGATATGAAGAAAAACAAAATAATGATATTGGGCAGAAAAATTGCCACGCCGCCAACTCCTTCGAGCAATCCTTCGATGATCATGTCTTTGAACATACCATCGGGTAATAACTGATTGCTCCAGTTGCTGATGACCGAGAAGAGCGTGTTGATCCATTCCATAGGATAGCTGCCCAGCTTGAATGTGGTGATGAACATTGCCCACATAATCAGAATAAATATTGGATATCCCAGGTATTTGTGCGTTAAAAAATGATCAATTTTGCGGGTTTTTTGTTGTTGTATGCTACCAATTGGTTTCTCATAAGTTTCTTTAAGAGCGCCGGTGATAAAACCGTAACGGATATCTGTAATAAGGGTTTCGCTATCTTCTTTCAGACTATTTTCGATTTGTTCAATTTTTTGTTCTTTTAGCTGCATTAATTCAGCATGTCTCTCATATTTGGTAAAAGATCTTTGTGTTATTTGATCTTTTTCCAGCAGCTTTATGGCCAGATACCTCGGAGAGATTCCTTCTTTAAATTGTGGATCTTTTTTAATGAAATCCTGTATTTCTTTAATGGCTGGCTCCACGATAGTGCCGTAATCAATATGAATGTGTCTGACGGTTTCGTCATAATCTTCATATACTTCAATGGCTTTGTCCATTAAGCTTTCTATGCCCTTACCCCTGGAACAAACAGTGGGAATAAATGGAATCCCCAACATTTGTCCGAGTTGATCATGGTCGAAATGGTTTTTATTTTTCTCCAGTTCGTCATACATATTAAGTGCAACAATGACTTTAATGTCCATATCGATTAATTGGGTCGTCAGGTAAAGGTTGCGTTCAAGATTTGTTGAATCGACCACATTGATCACAATATCTGGTTTTTTTTCCAATATGAATTGGCGGACAAAGAGTTCTTCCGGATTGTAGGCTGTTAGCGAGTATGTGCCCGGAAGGTCTGTGATGTTAAATGTGTAATCATGTTGCCTGAACTGGGCTGTTTTAAGTTCAATAGTTACGCCGGTATAATTGCCTACACGTTCACGAGACTTTGATACATGATTAAATAAAGTGGTTTTGCCGCAATTGGGGTTGCCGACTAATGCAATATTTATGGTTTTGCCTTTCTCGTAGGCAGAGACTTTTAACCTTGCTTCATCAATGATTGCAGATTTATTTTTGTTAATGGTATCTTTCTTGATCTCTTCCTGAGAAACTACTTCAATAAGGGAGGCTTCGGTTCGTCTAAGTGATACCCGGTAGCCCATTACCTGATATTCAATCGGGGCTTTGAGGGGGGCGTTTTTAATTACATGAATTTTCTGACCTTTGACAAAGCCCATTTCGATGATTCTCTTCCTGAAAGCACCTCTGCCCTTTATTTTGGTGATAATTCCTTCTTCTCCTGTATTTAAATCTGCCAGCGTCATAATTTAATTTAGAATCGGTCAAAATAGAACATGCAATATTAACTATTTTCTGTTAAATAGCAAAGTTCTTGCTTAGCTGTTTAAGGGTGCAGTTCGCTTTATCTCATGCTTTTTTTTGATAAAAAACCAGTGTCCGGCTAAATTCCAACAGATCATTGCTACGCGGTTATTTTTACTTCATCTATATCAATTTTATACAATTAGTACGCTGTTAAACAGCTTATTAGAGTCACGCAGTGACGACTTATATGAATAAAACTATTTTGCAGCAGATACAGGGTTGTGCATTTATTTTTACCGGATAACAGTGTTTTTTTTTATATGGATTAGATTGAAACATTTGAATATTTTATTTATTGTTCAATGATTTTTGTATTTTTATTGAAGAAATAAGAGAGCTTATTTTTTATGGAGCATGAAAGCATATATAATAAGATTCAGGAATTGTTTGGGATGATTCCTGAGAATTATAATATTCTCGAAGAGGAAATTGATATTAATCTTCAGATGGAATATTTCGATTTTTCCAAAAAGGTTAAAAGAAATATGACTGATGATGATAAGGTAGAAGAACGATATTTTCTTTTTGAGGAGGATACTATTGTTGATAAAAAAAAAGAGATTTTAGTTAAACTGGCTTCTCTTGAAGATGTGCAGGCATACAGAGCTATTGAACAATACTTAGAGGAGCCGGATAATGGTTTGAGGCAGTGGGCGGTCTTGGCTTTACAGGAAAGCCGTATGTTGCTGCAATCAAATTTGCTGGATGAAAACCAGGTCTTTATTTCTACCGGGCTAGGTGGAAAAGGAAATAAACTTCGTTATTTTATTGTTTTGCTTACAAAAGATGAAATGGTGTTTGACGAGACAAGAAAGAAAGTGGTTAACAATGAATTTGGAGCCATCTTAACAGCGCAGGATATCGAAATTGAAGAAGTACACTTTTTTAACCATTTTTGCACCATATCGGCTGTTATTCCTATGGATGTTGCCATTAAACAGGTTTTTAAAAATGCAATCAATGAATGCAATCATTTTGGTGATTTTTTAAGGGATCATTTTATTGTTACGAATGTAAAAAAATTATCTGAATCGGATATTGAATCTTTTATTCGGGAGCATGCCGAGGAGCTTGATAATCCTGGCTTTGATGATGAAGATCTGGATGAACTACCCGGAATGGATGCTGATGATTGAGCAAAAAAAAAACCGGGTCATTCCCGGTTTTTTTTGCCTGGAAAAAAACAAAATAATTTAATTGTTCTCTTTCTGATTATTGTTTACTTTTTCTTCCTCGCTTAGATCTTCAAATTGAACATCTGTTTTGTAATTTTCTGTTATAATTTCACCGTCCCCTTTAGATTCCCCGTTATTACCCGGCTCCATCCCAGCGGGGTTGTTCTCTTTAATGTAATCAATAATTTCTGTAAGTGCTTCTGAAAATTTATCAAAGTCTTCTTTGTATAAAAAGATTTTATGTTTTTCAAAATAATACCTACCATTGCTGTTGAAACGTTTTTTACTTTCAGTGATTGTTAGATAATAGTCATCCTTGCGAGTAGCTTTAACATCAAAAAAATAGGTTCTTTTGCCCGCTCTCACGATCTTGGAGAAAATATCTTCTCTTTGTTTCTGATCAGGGGTTTCCTCATTATTTGTACCTTTTTCTTCTTCAATCATGGTTTTATAATTTACTGGTTAACACACACACTGATTTTCAAAAATAGAAAAATATTTTAATTCAAAAGAATATTATTTAAAAATATAATATAATAATTTGCTCCCCCTCCAAAGTTTAAGCATAATCATCTTATGGTCAGGGATATAGATAATATAAATTCACTTTCAATTTGCTACTGTCGAAATAAAAAAGCGATTGTAAAATGTTAGTTTGTTTAGCCAGCAAAATGATAAACCTGAACATTTATGATAAATTACAATGAATCAATTTACGAAGTTTATTTTGTAATTCAAAAATTTTCATAAACAAAAGTGATCATTAATAAAGCTGTTTTTACAATAACCTGTCAATAAATACCTTTCAACCTTGATTTCTTGCTTCTATTTCATTAAATTAAAGTATAAATATCGATTAATCGTTAGGCAGTCTCATTCTTAGGTGTGATATAAAATGAATGATTTGGCTTTATTATTAACATGTATGATATTGATAACTTAGACTTTATTAGTTAATGCGAAGGTAGTGAAGCAATCTAAATCTTTTAACCGGACATTACTGGTGCAGAACAAAATATACAATCTTTGCAGATTTAAAAATGAATAATGGTAACATGAATTCATTTTTTCATTTAATTTGCATCTTTATAAAAGTGATTAATAAAAATATGATCAGCAGAAGAATTTTACGGGCAAAGGTGATGCAAGTGCTTTATGCGCATTTGTCATCAGGAAAAAGTTTTAAAGAATCTGAAAAGGAATTGTTTTTTAGTATTGAAAAAAGTTATGATCTTTTGTTCTTTATTATACAATTGATGATTGATTTGAGGGATTATGCCCGGGAACGAATTGATATGGCGCAGCAAAAAAACATTCCTTCTTATCAGGATCTTAATCCTAACAGATCTTTCGTGGATAATCGGGTTATCACTCAAATAGAGCAATCGCGACAATTTCAAAAATATTTGAGTGATAAGAAACTTTCCTGGGTTAATTATCCCGAGATGATTAAAAAGTTATACGGAAGCTTACTTGAGGCTGAGTATTATAAGCGATATGTCGAGATTAAAAATCCGGATTTTAATGATGACAAAAAGGTTATTGAGAAGTTTTTGATTAAAACGCTTCCGGATTTTGAACCCTTTTTTCAAAATCTGGAGGAACAGAGTATTTTTTGGAATCTGGAAGTGGATTTTGTTGTTAGTGTCCTTGCAAGAGCCATTAAGCAGCTTGAAGAATCTGAAGAGGTGACAGGGAAAATCATTAATGATAAAGTTGATGAGGAAGATGCAGATTTTGCCAGCAAATTATTCAGGAAAACAGTGATGCATTTTGATGAATACAGAGGACTTATTGATGAGTTTACTCAAAACTGGGATGTTGACCGGATTGCTTTTATGGATATCTTAATTATGGAGATGGCTATTAATGAATTGATAGAGTTTCCCTCTATTCCTACTAAAGTCACACTGAATGAATATATTGACATGGCTAAAGCCTTTAGTACAAATAATAGTGGACAGTTTGTAAATGGGATTCTGGATAAAATTATATTTCGATTGTCGGATGAAAAGAAAATTCAAAAACGTGGGCGTGGATTAATTAATAACTAAGTTAAGCGATATGAGTAAAGCGAAATAGAGCTTGACTTAAGTAGTATACTTGGGTTTAATTTGGATAGCAATTGATTTATAGTTTCCAAATATGTTTTTTGACTGAAAACTGTATTTATGGATATTATCATTATTATTGCAGCAATAATTTTACTTTTATCGGGGTTGATTGGTTGTGTATTGCCTGTCGTACCCGGGCCACCTATTTCTTTCCTGGGACTCTTTGTGGCTCATTTTTCAGACAATATTCAGTTCTCTTTTGAGGGGTTATTGATTTATGGCGGTATAGCTGTGTTGGTAACTATTCTTGATTTTTTTGTTCCTGTATGGGGAACCAAGAAATTTGGGGGCACCAGGGCTGGTTTGTGGGGCAGTACTTTTGGTTTGATCGCAGGGCTGTTTATTTTGCCATGGTTGGGTATTGCTTTTGGCCCCTTCGGGTTATTCGGAATTATTTTGGCCCCTTTTGTAGGTGCATTTATTGGTGAGATGATTGCCGGTAAGAAACAGCATGATTCGTTTAGGGCTGCTCTTGGCTCTTTTATTGGATTTCTTACAGGAACATTTATGAAATTGCTGGTGTCTGGTTATTTCATTGCTGTTTTTATCAAAAA
>CAZSGN010000141.1:4670-7296 GCA_964606415.1 uncultured Bacteroidales bacterium | reverse complement strand
CGGGTTATTATTGATGATGCCTTTTAGTATTTGTTCATGTTCATGAGCAGCATCAAATTTCCTGTCGCCTTTGCAACTCTCTTTTTGCCTGCTGTACCTGATGATGTCCTGGCTGATGATCATGATAATACTTCTGAGGATTTGATTTTTAGCTGTTTCTGCTATCCTGATGTGGAATAGTATATCTTCTTCGATGGCGTCATAGCCATCTTTTAATTGAGCAAAATAATTATTGAATGCATTATTTAATTTTTGAGCATCGGCAGGTCGGCATCTTTCCGCTGCCAGTTTCACAGTTTGGAGTTCTATTATCCTCCTGGTTTCCAGCAGTGTGTTATAGTCGGGGTTTTCTAAGCTGATGATGTTTGACAATAATCCTTCCAGAATGGTCACGCCTGTTTCGGAGACGATTGTGCCGTTTTGTGGCATGGTTTTTAGAATGCCGTAGAATTCAAGTTTTTTTATTGCCGTTCGTACATAGCCCCTTCCAATTCCAAATTTTTCTGCTAATGCCCGTTCAGGCGGAAGTTTTTCTCCTGGTTTTATTTCTCCGGATGCGATGAGTTGCTTGATTTGCTCCAGGATTAGCTCATCCGGTTTTTGCCATTTAATTTTCTCTATTTTCTTCTCTATCTCCATGAATACAATTTGGTCATTGGTTAACCAAAAATAATTATTTTTTTGATTGGAGAGATAGATTATCCTGTTTTTTTGAAAAATGAGTCTGGTCAAAAATCGTGGTTATATGATTTTCAGCGTTTGGTGATTTAATTCATTTTTTTAGATTGGGTTAATAATTAACTGAAAATTAAAAGAATAAAAAAAGGATATTGTAGTCTGATTCCTGTGTTCTAATTATTACAAGTACTGCACTAAATACGCATTAATGCCATAAAAAACCTCCACCCATTAATCTTGATTACGACAACAGGTGGAGGAACCCTTCTAATTTTTCAACAAGAAAGATCTTTTATTCCTTATTGCCATTCGTGCTGAGTTGCTGGTTTATCTTTTCAGTTAAGTGTATTCCTTTTTTTTGAATGATGATCACGATTCTGTACATTACCGGGACAATGATGAGGGTCAGGAATGTTGAGAATGTCAGGCCGAAAATGATGGTCCATGATATGGGGGACCAGATCATGGACATGTTTCCTCCCATATAAATATTTGGTTTAAATTCTGTCAATAAACCGATAAAGTCAATATTAAGGCCTATTGCAAGAGGTATTAAACCCAGGATTGTCGTGATGGCAGTTAGCAGTACCGGTCGTAATCTGGTTTTGCCGCCTTTAAGGATGCAGTCAGTGGCAACACCGACGGGTAAAAAATCGTTTTCTTTTAGATCTAAATGTTTTCGTTGTCGTTGCTTCAGCAGTTCTATATAGTCAAGCAATACAATGGCATTGTTTACAACCACGCCCGCTAATGCCACAATTCCGATACCGGTCATCACCACAATGAAATCCATTTTAAAAGTGGCGATTCCTCCAAACACACCTATGGTGCTGAATATGACACTACCCAGTATGATGAAGGGTTTAACAATTGAATTAAACTGGGTGACCAGTATTAGTAAGATCAGAGAAAGAGCAATAAGCATTGCATTGCTCAGGAATTTCATCGAATCTTGCTGATCTTCCTGTTCACCAGTGAACTGGTAAGTATAGCCCTCGGGCATATTAAAGTTATCCAGGAGTGCTCTTAGTTGGTTGTTGATGTTATTTGCATTGTAGCCTTCCAGCACATTAGAGTATACAGTAATAACCCTGTTGAGGTCTTTACGTTTGACGGCACCATAAGTTGAGCTTTCTTTGATTTCTGCTACTGCTGAAACCGGAACTTCCATGGTTTGCCCCTGTTGGTTCATAAAGGTAATCTTTTGGTTCATCAGATCAGTAATATTATTTCTGAAATCATGGTGGGAGCGAAGTTGAATCGGGTATTCTTCTTCACCTTCTTTAAAATTAGAAATTTCTTTCCCATAAATGGAAGTACGGATGCTTGAAGCAATTTGCGCCGTGGACATTTCAAACCGTCTTGCTTTATCGCGGTCAATACGAACCAATATTTCTGGCATTCCGATATCCAGGTCCATTTTCAGGGCTTCTATACCTTCAATATCCGATTTTTCAATAATTTGCATGAGGGTATCGGTCAGGGTGATTAATTTCTCGTAATCCTGTCCGGCCACTTCAATATTGATTGGCCTGCCTGTTGGTGGCCCCATGTCGTTTTTTTGAAAACGAAGCAGTACCCCTGGGTATTGATTGGATAATGATTTGTTTATTTTTTTAAGAATATTACTGGTATTTAAATCTTCGCGGTCTTCATAATCAACAAAAGAGAGTGTGATTAAACATTTGTTATCGCGGTTTGATGCAAAATCCATTTCGTTCTCCAGTACGGCACCGTCACCAATGTTGACCAGTTTTGATTCAATAATATGCTTGTAAGGAGCAATAATGGAATCAACATCTGCTTCAAGTTGCTTTGAAAAGTTTTCGGTATGATATATATTACTCCCTACGGGTAATTCTGCCAGAATATTGATGTAATCGGGTTCATTTTCAGGAAAAAATAAAACATTAGGTTTTCTGACTGCCATTAGGACGAGGGTGAAAAT
>CAZSGN010000141.1:0-4570 GCA_964606415.1 uncultured Bacteroidales bacterium | reverse complement strand
GTGATGGGGAGGAATTTCATGAATTCACCTGTAATATCCTGCCAGAAAATCAGGGGAAAAAAAGCTGCCAAAGTTGTTGCAGTTGAAATGATTATGGGTACAGCAATTTCACCAACCGCCTGTTTAGCAGCATCCCATTTTTTATATCCCTGGTCCACAAAACGGTAAATATTTTCCACTACTACAATCGCGTTATCCACCAGCATGCCCAGAGCTAAGATCAGGCTAAAAAGGACAATCATATTCACTCTGAAGTCGATCAATTCAAGAATGATAAATGAGAGAAACATGGAGAGGGGAATTGCTAACCCGACAAACAGGGCATTGCGCGTTCCAAGAAACATGAACAGAACGATTACTACAAAAATGATACTCATGACCATGCTGTTCTCCAGATTGCTCAGTTGCATCTCGACCATTTCAGATTGGTCATTGGTAATCGTATATTTAAGGTCTTCGGGGAAGAGATGGTCTTCACGGACATCATTCAGAATATCCTTAATTTTTCTGGTGGCAGACAGTAGATTTTCACCACCTTTTTTGACAATTTGCAGAGATACTACGGGTTTACCGTTTAGGCGGGTGAAACTTGACGGATCTTCGTATCCATCCACAACTTCGGCAACGTCACGTAAATATATGATATTTCCTTTTTCTCTTTTGACAATAATGTCTTCCAGGTTCTTTACTTTATCAAATTCGCCCAGAACCCGAACAGTTTTCCTGGATCTTCCGGTGATGATTTCTCCTGCCGACATGGACATATTTTCATAAGCCACAGCATTTTCAATATCATCAAAATTCATTTGAAATGCCTGGAGGTTATGCAGGTCGGTATTGATTTGTATTTCTCTTTCGTTGATACCGGTAATTTCAACTTTGGATATTTCAGAGACGGTTTCAATCCGGTCTTCAAGCAGTTCTGCATATTTTTTTAACTCGTCGGTACTGTAGTCACCGTAAAGATTGATGTTGAGAATTGGGAACTCTGACATATCAATGTCATCGACTTCCGGATCGTTGGGCAGGTCATCCGGCAGCTCAGATTTGGCTTTATCTACCGCATCTTTGACTTCGTCCAGCGCCTTGTCGATGTTTTCGTCAGGGTTAAATTCAACCATTACGAATGAAATATCCTGACTGGATGTTGATGAAATGTTGTCGATGCCCTGGATGTTTTCAATCTCTTTTTCAATTGGCCTTGTGACCAGATTTTCTATATCAGCAGGGGAATTGCCGGGATAAACCGTTTGCACCATGATCCATGGGAAGGCGATGTCCGGGAACAACTCTTTGGGCATATTCCTGTAACTGTAAAAGCCAAATAAAATGACAACCAGTGTTAGCAGGAAAACAGATGTTTTGTTATTAAGGGCAAGTGTTGTCAGTTTAAATTCCCGCTGCACTTTTTCATTTAATCTCTTTTCGTCCTTCTCTATGTTCATGACTGCTTGCTTTTTGTGTTTTTAACCTGCACAATCGTACCTGTAGAAACGGTATTGTATCCTTCGATGATTACCTGGTCGCCATTTTTTAATCCTTCAGTAACAATTGTTTGGTTATCATAAGATCGTCCGGTTTCAATATATACTTTTTTTGCTGTTTTGTTCCCTTGTTCATGGCGGACAACAAAAAGGAACTTCTTGAAATCTCCTTTTTTGCTTTTAACAATATCCTTCTTGATGATGTTTGAAGGAACGATCATGGCTGAGTCCATGCTGAAATCATTAATTTCCATCACGGCCATCATGTTTGGTTTGATTTTATTGTCCAGGTTATTAAAACGCACCTCAATAGTGAAGGTACGATTGGCTGGATTAATAACATTGCTTGTCCGGTGAATCGGGGCATCAATTGTAATGTTTGTATAGGAAGGGAACCGGACTGTTAATAACTGGCCTTTCTCGATATTCGGAAGATACCGTTCCGAGATCTCACCAACTACTTTCATGCGGGAGAGATTGACAAGCTGAATCAGCCGCATTCCTGGAGAAGCCATTTCACCATCTTTTATGTAAATCTGGTCCACAATACCAGAGAAAGGTGCGCGGATCAGAGACATATCCAGTTGGGCACGTAATGAGTTTAGTTTTGCCTTTAATGAATAGTAATTGTTTTTTGCTTGTAGATATTCTACTTCTGAGCCAATGTTTTGTTTCCAGAGGGTGTCTTGTTTTTTGTATATTTTTTTGGCAAGATCGAGGTTGCTTTGTACTTCATCAATATTACTTTGGGTAACATCTGTATTCAGGCGCACCAGTAAATCTCCTTTTTGCACTTTATCACCCTCTTCAACTTGTATTTCCTGTATCTGCCCACCTGTCTCCGGGCTTATGTAGGCCTGGTTAACGGATTCAGCTGATCCGCTTATTGACACAAAATGATTAAATGTTTCGGGTTCCATTTTTTTGACCACAACCGGGATAACATCCCTGGGTTTTCCGGATGTATCAGTTAGTTCTTTATTCAGGTTTTTTATTTCCTGATTCAGGGATGCAATTTGTTCTTTTTTGCTGATAATTTGTTTCTTGACCTTTTCTTCATTATTCCCGCCACATGCTACGATGAACAGGATCATAAATACGCCGGCTAATTTCTTCATTTTTTTGTTTGTTATTGATTCAATAATTTATCCAGTTTTAGTTTTGCGTCAACCAGTTCTGATACAGATTGGTAGTATTCTCTTTGAGCTGTCAGGTATTGATTTTGTGCCTGGCTTAGATCCAGACTTGAGGCCATTCCTTGCTGGTGTTTTTTGTTTGTTTGCTGGTATATTTTTTCGGCCAGCCTCCGGTTGTCTTTTTTTAATTGATATTGATCCAGGGCGGTCATATATCCTGATTTTGCTTCGCGATATTTAAGTTTTAGTCCTCTGGATCTGTGCTCAGTTTGATTCTTTGCTTTTTCCAGTTCAATTTTAGCCTGGGAGACTTTTGATGATCGTTCAAGGCTGGAGAAGATAGGAATGCTGATGTTCAGGCCTATTAAGTCCGGGGGTGTAAAAGAGAAGGCATCGTCATTTAACTCCTCATGATGTTGGTAAAAGGCTGATATGGTAGGGAGTGCTTCTGTTTTTCTTCGCTGCCAGTCCAGTTTTTTCAACTCTTCTTGTGTTTTAAGCATTTCATATTCCGTGATTTGGTTCACGTTAAAGTTATTTTCGAGTGAAGCGTCCAGTCTTAATTGATTAATGACCTGATCAAGGCTTTCTGTTAGTTTGACCGAATCGGAAAAAGGCAGCCCCAATTGATAGTTTAGCATACGGTGAGCTATATAGGCTTGTCGTTGCAATGTTTTTACCGAACTTTCAATTTGCTGAAGGGTTAATTTTAATTGATCTGCTGCTGTTTCTTCTACCAATCCGTTTTCATACCTCTTCTGCATGTCAGCATAGTTCTTTTGGGTAATGTCATAGATCGAATCCAGGATTAGTTTGTTTTCTTCAGCAATCAGGACCATGTAATAAGTATTGATCACGGTTTCTTTGATGTTTTTCTTTTCCTGGATGAGTTGCTGTTCTGATAAACTTTTATAAACCCGGGAGGCCTGCAATCCAACGATATATGGCCCGCTAAAAATTAATTGGGAGATAGTCAGATCCATGGTTATGCTTTCGCGGAGATCATCAGTAGATGATTGTTCCCCGTCATCACCAGGGGGGCCGAAAAGTTGGTTGGCTAGCTGTGGATTGTCCTGGTACATGTAACCAAAAATATCGCCGATCATTGAAAATTGTTCAATTTGATCTGGCACTGTCAGCATGTAAGAGTAGCCTGCCTCGCCATCAATATGCGGCAAGCCGGTCGCTGTTGTTTCCCAGACTTTTTTCTTTGATTTTTTTACATCCAGGGTTGCATTTTTAAGGTCAGGATTATTTTCCATGGCATAGTTCACAGCTTCATCAAGGGAAAATTCATAGGAGGTATCCTTTTGCGCCTGTATATTTAAGGTGGTGATGAAAATGCCTGTTAAAAGGAGAATTTGTTTAAGCCTTTGCATGAATTAAAATTTATTTTTATTAATATATTGGGTGAGCATTGCCAAACCTTTTTCCGAGGCGATGCCCCTGAGATGATATTCGAATATTTTGAAAAAAACTGCTGGACCGGATGAAATTTTGGAGGCGAAGTATTTTGATTCTGTCATGTAATCATATCTTAAAATAACCATATTGGCAATTACTTCTTCATCGATATCTTTGCGGTAAAGGCCTTCTTTTTTGCCTTTTTTCAGGTTCTCGTAGGCCGATTGATAGATGAATTGAATGTGTTTGTCTTTATGTTTTTTATGAAGGTGTGGATAGTATTTTTTTAAATCGTAATCGGTAGCCGGATTATAATCTTTCATCATTTTGATCAGGTTTTGATGAACTTCGAACTGTTCTTCCATTGCATTTTTTTCTTTTTTATCAACAGCCTCAAAATTATTGATACATTCAAGAAATCCTGTTTCAAATGCAAGATCAACTAATTCTTCTTTGTTTTTGACATGTTCGTACAATGTTTTTTTAGAGATTCCCAATTCCCTTGAAATGTCGTCCATGGTTAAACTACGGATTCCATAACGCTTG
>CAZSGN010000140.1:0-7298 GCA_964606415.1 uncultured Bacteroidales bacterium | reverse complement strand
AAAGATGGCACCGGTCGGGCAGTGGATTTTACATTGTCCGCATCGGACACAAGGTGAATCTGCCAGCGCAATATCTCCTGCCGGGCGCATTTTTATTTTGTGACTGCGGTCTATAAAGGTTAGCGCCCAGACATCCTGAGTGTTTTGGCAAACCTCGATGCAACGCCCACATTTTATGCATTTTGGTGGATCCATCACGATAGCTTCTGTGGATTTATCGCGCTCCCGGCGTTCAACAATATTGTCAAATGGATGTTCGCGTATTCCAAAATCATCGGCCATATCCTGTAGCTCGCAATGACCGTTCCGTCCGCATTTCAAACAGTCATTGGGGTGGAAAGACAGGATAAGTTCAAGGATATGTTGACGTGCCTCGATGATCTCGGGGTCATGGGTGATAATCTCCATGTCTTTCTCTACCTTTGTTGTACAGGCCCGGAGGAATTTATTATTGCGGTTGGCGATTTTGATGACGCAAATACCACAAGCGCCTGTTGGTTTAATGTCCGGGTGATGACATAGTGAAGGGATGTTCACCTGGGACTGCTTGGCTGCTTCCAGGATGGTGGTTCCTTCTGGTACTTCAATATTTATATTATTTATTTTTGCTTGTATCATGTCTGGTTAATTTTGGATTTATACATTATTTTTTCCTGGTGTTCGAAAGGTATTCTTCTTCGAAAAAACGCAGGGTTGAAACAACCGGGTTAGGGGAGGTCTGACCCAAGCCACATAACGAGCCTTTTTGCATGGCAAGGGCAATCTTTTTAAGTTTTTCAATATCTTCCTCTTTCCCTCTTTTTTTAGTGAAACGTTCAAGAATTTTAAACATCTGGTAGTTGCCGATCCGGCAAGGCGCACATTTTCCGCAAGATTCATCAACACTGAATCCAATATAAAATTTAGCTATATCAACCATGCTGTCATCTTCGTCCATGACGATCATCCCGCCTGAACCCATCATAGATCCCAGCTTTTGTAGATTTTTATAGTCAATAGGGGTATCAAAATATTGTTCGGGAATAATACCTCCCGATGGCCCGCCGGTTTGTACAGCTTTGACTTTTTTGCCATTGGCTATTCCTCCGCCCATCTCATAAATAATATCCTTAATAGTTGTACCCATCGGGACTTCGATTAAACCGGAAATGTTGATTTTACCTGTTAAAGCAAAAACTTTTGTTCCTTTGGAATCTTTAGTGCCAATTGTAGCAAACCATTTTCCTCCTTTATTAATGATCTCAGGTATATTGGCAAGTGTTTCGACATTGTTTATCAGAGTTGGTTTTTCAAATAGCCCTTTTTGTGAAGGATAAGGAGGCCTTGGGCTGGGCGTTCCCCGTTTTCCTTCGACTGATGCAATAAGCGCTGTTTCTTCACCACAAACAAAAGCTCCTGCTCCAAGGCGGATGTCAAGGTCAAAAGAAAAGTCGGAGCCCATCACTTTTTCCCCAATAACCCCGTGCTTATACGCTTGTTTGATAGCGTGCTTAACACGCTTGATAGCCAGTACGTATTCTGCACGGATATAGAAATATCCTTTGGATGCCCCCGCCGTGTAGGCGGCTATTGTCATTGCTTCGATAATGGCATGTGGGTCTCCTTCCAGGATGGATCGATCCATAAAAGCACCCGGATCACCTTCGTCGCCATTGCATATAATATATTTTTTATCTGCTTTTTCTTTTTTGGTGTTCAACCATTTTAGCCATGTAGGAAAACCTGCACCGCCACGGCCCCTTATTTCAGATACTTTTAATTCCTCAATGACATCATCCGGACTCATACTATCCAGGACTTTACCCAGTGCTGTGTAGCCACCTGCTGCAATATATTCTTTTATTTTTTCCGGATCAATGAGCCCATTGTTCCGGAGTACAATTCTTTTTTGTTTGTCAAAAACACTGATGTCTTTTTCAGCAATAAATTTTCCTTTTTGCTCGGGAAGCATAAGCCGGTCTACCGGCTTTCTATTAACCAGGTGCTGTTCAACGAGTTCTGGTACATCATCAGGGGACACGTTTATATAATAGATCTGGCCTGGCATAATCTTTACAATAGGACCATTTTCGCAAATACCAAAACAGCCGGTTTGACAGGCACAGACTTTTTTATCCAGTTTATGTTTTTTTATTTCTGATTCAAATTGTTCAAGAATCGCTTTGGCTTTATTTGATTCACAGCCTGTTGAACGGCAGATCATGATATCAAACCGGTCCGCTTCACTTTTTGCTTCCGGACTCCTTGTAGAAACCAGGTGAGCTGTTTCCTCATGTATTTGTTTGATGTTCTTTGTTGTTATCTTTTCCATAATTATTGGTTTCTTACTTTATCAATCATTTCTTTTACATTTTCGGCTTTTACTTTTCCATGAACTTCCCCGTTTATTGTTATGGCGGGGGCTAATCCACAGCAACCTATGCAACGCACTTCCTGCACCTTAAACTCATTGTCACTGGTGTATTTGGCTTCTCCTTTGATGTCTAGTTCTTTCCTGAAAGCATCCAGTATCTCCGGAGCTCCTTTTAAGTGACATGCGGTACCTGTACAGACATTTACAGTATACCTGGCTGGCGGCTCCAGGTTGAAATAATTGTAAAAGGTCGTTACTTCATAGATTCTGGCCAACGGAACATCCAGCTTTTCTGAAAGGTGCATAGATATGTTTCTTGGAATATACCCATAATGTTCCTGGATGCCATGTAAAACCATGATCAGATTCCCTTCCTCGGGTTTCCATCTCTCGATAATTGCATCAACTTCCGGAGCAATTTGTTCTTTTTTTTCTTCCATAATTTTTGTTTTTACGCTAAGGACTGTTAAAAAAATAACGGTTATTTTTTATGCTAAAATAATCAAACATCATGCATAAATATATAAACTTTAACCCCTATTTAAATGATATGATTAATTTATAAGCATTCTATATTGTAATTCGTAGCTAAATGATTTATTGGTAATATTTTATCCTGATAAAAGTGTAACTTTGTTTTTATGATTAATAAAGATTTCATTGACCCGGAAACAGGTTTTATTTTAAAAAATGCGACTCGTGCCACTTTGACGGAAGAAGATTTTTTGTCTTTTTCTTCCGGGGAAAGACAGTTTTCATTATTGAAACGTCTTAAGAACGAGCATCTTGTCTTGTTGTTCATGGATCTGATCCCAAATGACAGTGAGGGCCCGTTAGGGCTTTTTCGCCAGCAATTAGGGAATATGGCAGCAACAATAAAAGTAAATGAATTGAAAAGATTCCGGTCTTTGGTGCAATTGAATGAGCTTTGCAGGCAAAATCAATTGGATATGATATCCCTTAAAGGTCCAGGTTTATCTATGCGGTTGTACGGCGATCCGGCTTTAAGGCACAGCAGGGATGTAGATATCCTGATAAAGGAAGCGCAAGCGGAACAATTCAGGGGGATGCTCGAACAAAATGGTTTTGTGCCATGGAAAGGCCAGAAAACAAATAAATATTCACGACGATTAAATCAGGACATGAAATTTGTAGACCCGGAGCGTATTATGATTGAGGTGCACTGGCGCTTATTTGCCAATCAGGTTTATTTCGATTATCCCGTTGATGCCATATTTAATGAAGTATGTCCTTTCAGTTTTGGTGGTAAAGAGTTGAACTGGATGAATCCTGAACTTGAATTGATTTACCTGGTCTTGCATGCAAATTTGCATGCCTGGAATAATTTGCTTTGGTTCTATGATATCATTGCTTATTCCCGTTTTTTTGATGAATTGGACTGGGATTTTATTGAAGAGCTTGTCAGGCAGCAAAAAATTGAAAGGCCTATGGCTCTGGGAGTGATAATTACTGAGCTGTATGGTGCATTTTGGCCGGAGGATTTTAAAAGAAAACTGGACATGAAGGACCAGGCACTGAGGCCTTTATTGAAATATGTACTTGATCATTGGAAGGCTAAGGCACAAAATAAAAATGATTCGAAAATCAGGAAGGTTCAGTACATGCTGAAACTTAAAAAGGACCGAACTTATCAGCGAAGTTGCCTGTTATTGGGTAGCGAGAGATGGATAGCCGGCATATAATCTTGCAGGGAACATTGTTATTTCTTTTCCTTTCTGCTGGCTTCTTTTGACCTTGCAAGCAAAAAAGGAATGCGAAAACTTTGTTATCAACTTCATGCATAAAAAACTTATCATTATGTACGTATTTATTTTTTATTTTTTGGTAAATTTGTCTAATTATTAACCTTAAAATCTTTATATCTATGAAAACACAAAGTATTAAAGCATCTTCTATGGTTTTGGGAGGCGTTTTGCTTACCTCTTTTAATAGTATTGGTAGTGGCTTTGCTTCTGAACTAATTGTTTTAACCGGTTTTGTTATATTTTTACTTGGGTTAGGCAATCTTAAAAATTTACTTGATGAGAACGGGAAAAATGCTGTAGGCTTGCTTTATGTGGCAGCTATTGTTGGCGCTGTTGGGGCTTTGATAGGTTTAATCCCGGTGGTTGGAATTGTAGCAACTTTAGCTTTTATTGCTGCTTTTATTATTCAGTTAATTGGGTATGTAAAATTAAAAAGTTCTGAGACCATAAAAGAAATTGGCCAGAAAGGAGCAAATTTATTGCTGATATCAATGATTATAGCGTTGATTGGTGGTATTATTAGTATCATACCTGCTATTGGAGGAGCTGTTGCTACTATATTCAGCCTTGTGGTTTTGATTTTGGTTATTAGTGGTTGGCGTAATATTCAAAAAGGCATTATAGGAGATAATAATGTTGCATTAACGTCAACTTCTTTAATTATGGTGGGTATGCTACTGCAAACAGGAAATGAAGCTTCCAGTGGATGGGGGGCAGCTGTTGCATCAATTATTGGTTTGTTCTTCTTGATCATAGGACTTAATCAGTTTAAAACAAAATTGGATGAGGTTGGAAAAAGTGCCGTTAAAATGATTAGCCTGGCTATTTATATTGGTATATTGGCTTCAGTACTGGATGTAGTCGTCTCAGTTATGAATGTTTCTTCGGGATTTAATTCGCTTGCATCAGGAGGTATGGGGCAATTTGGTAAGCCCAGTGGGTTTAATATCATTGTTTCACTTATTTTTATTGCAGGCTTTATTATACAATTAATGGGCTTTTTAAAGCTAAAAAAATGTGCGATAATTGGTGAGAATGGAAAAGGTGGAATTACGCTTATTGTTGTGGCTTTGATATTAAGTGCTGGTGCAAGTTTATTTAGTGGTGTATTGCCAATAGGAGGCGGACTTATCACTTCGATATTTGGTTTAGCAGGACTGTTACTGGTTTTCTTTGGCTGGCTGCAAATTCAAGGAGCCATTGCCGGACAGAATGAGGTTTAAAAATAAATTATTAATTATTAATTATTAATAGCAAGGCACATAATAACATGTGTCTCGCTATTTTCAGATAAATATTTTATTATACAACGAGTCAGAACAATTATCTTTGTTTTGAGTATAGCTATTGGAGTATAGTGAATAACCCCTTTATTTGATCGATAAACTAGAAGGTATAGTGACGGGATTTCTGATTACGAACATAGAGGTAAAAGCCAATTTTTAATATATTAAAGTAGAAATAGAAAGGATAAATATATGACGGTTATTAAAAAAGGGTTTTTATTATTCACGGTTTTATTGTTTTTAAATAATAAGGGGATTGGCCAGGATTCATTAAAAACATTTGTGTATCCGAATCCTTTTGATTTGGTGGCATATCTTGAAGTTGAAACCCCATACGCTGATACCTTAAATTTTCAAATATTAAATAATAATGGGGTAGTAATCTATGAGCATGCAGATACACTTGTTGGCCAGGGAACAAGAACATTTGAAATCGGGCAATATATGCAGGAGGAAGAGGTGTATCTGGTAGAGGTTAATTTTGATACGATCAATCAGAGACATAAGATGTTGAAAACTACGTCAACAGCATTGGTTGATCATCAGATAGAATCCAATGTTAAAATTTGGCCCAATCCGTTTAACGATTATATTAATATTGCGGCCCCGGGGCCTGTTGATGAATGTTATGTATTGAAATTAACAGGAGAGGTTGTTTTAAAAAGGATAAACCCGGCATCTGTTAATATGAAAGAATTACAGCCAGGACCTTATTTGCTTGTAATAAGTATTGGAAATAAGCAGTATACTACTAAAATATTAAAGCAAACGAATCCTTAAATGAGCATCCTCTTTATGGGCTTATTAGACCCAAGTTGAGCGATTTCTGATAAGAATTGCTCAACTTGGATATAATTTATCAATACGATTTATATTTAGAAAGCCTAAATTTGATTATCCACAGTATGCGTATTGAGCCAATTTTCTTTATTCATCGGGCTTTTTAATAGAGTCTTTTTTTCTGGCTTTGATTGCACTATCCATAATATGACGTAAAGAATCGAGCTTACGGATATGTTCTTCTTTTTCTTTGCCAATAAGAGTACCCTCGGGTAAAGATGATTTTTCTTTTTCTTTTACACTTTTTAACTCGGGGGGTAAGGGTTCCGGCTTTTGAGGTTTTAATTGAAAATGATCATTCATAAAACTATAGAATGAATGATCATTTTTAAATAATAGGTTCATTCCGCTCCAAAAATAATTTCTTATTCCTAAAAATCCTTTCGTGTATCTTTTTCTAAATGCTGAAGCCATATAAAGTGCCCCCCAGTTATCAGGACAATCATTATAAAAATGCGTGACCCTTATTTTATGGTCAACATCTCTATCTAAATGACTTGATGTGGTATCATCTGATTTTTTGCAAGCAAATAAATTGATTGATCCAAGAGCGTAATTTGGAGTGTTTTGCCCACAAAATGAGCTTTTGGATTCTAATATTATCGTGCCATCTTTAATTTTTTCATGGCCCCGGAATACTTTATTAACTTTTATTAAAAATAAAAGTGACCCTGTACGAAAATGCCTTTTTATTACTTCCCCTTCAAAAATATAGGGCGCATTGTCAAAGGTGCTGTCAATAACATTTTTAATTCTTGGATAATCATCTGTCTGGTACACATTAAGTCTTTGTTGTCCAAATGCTGTAATGAATGTTGCAAAAGCCACTAAAGCCATTGCAATCACAATTTTTAGATTTTTGTTAAAGTTGCATTTCAAGTTTTTCATGATGAGCGTAATTTCAGAACTCCTGATCCCAGTATTGTAAATCAATAACTTATGTAAATATAATAACAATATATAATGTCGTAAAATTGATTCGCTTTTAATTGTGAATCTTTTTGTGAGTGTGGCCAGTGAATTTGCGAAGGAAAGGGCGTAGCCATGGCTTGT
>CAZSGN010000139.1:0-7347 GCA_964606415.1 uncultured Bacteroidales bacterium | reverse complement strand
ACTTGCCATCATCAAATAAAGATATATGTAAGTTAATCAGAAATTTATGTATATCAGGTTTCCGGCAATTCAAATGGTTGTGGCTTCGGCTTCGCTCAGCCACCTTGTTATTGTGAATGCTGGCGGCAGGACGGGATATGTTTTAACAAATACGACAAGGCTTTTATCGGACTTCTGTGAGCAGAGCACCCTATTCGCTACCCTGTGATTGAAACTGGTAACTAATATATCCATACTGCTTAGACGGGCCATTAAGATCTGCAGTAAAAACAGAGCGTTCTGCATAACGCAGGGCCACTTCAAACAAGCATTCATCAGATACATCCGTCTTCTCCTCATTAATCGAAGTATAAATGACTTGCCCACGTTTATTCACCCTAATATTAACAACAACCTTACCACTATTGGGACACATATAAACCGGTACCGGCAGATATCGTTTACTTCGCCCTTCCAGATGATAATGCACTGTTGTCGGCCCCTGATATTCGCCTGCATCTTCATCCGATGATTGTTTTTCCTGTTCTTCGGCCTTCACATCCCCCATACTAATATCTCCATCTCCCGGCACGGATTCCTGGGGATCTTCTACTCCCAAATCTTTTTTATACTTATCCAGATAACGATCCGGCTCCAAATCCGCTTCTTCTTGCTGAGAAACATTTACAGGAACATCTTTCATTTCCTCTGATAACTCCTTTTCAGCAATCTTATCTATGGCCTCATCCTTTTTCTCTTTGGTTTCCTGGATTTGCTCAGCCACCCTAATATCTTCCTCAACAAAGTCAACCACAATAACTTCTTTCTCTTTATGTACTTCCTGATGATTCAGTTTTAAAGAAACAAACAAAATTGCCAGAATTAAATGAAAAGCAATCGTACCCAGGATACCATTAATATTCCTTTTAACCTTCATTTTAAAGGAAGACGACTCTTGTAGAAAAGAAGGCAATTCTGTATAATAATGCTTTTTACTCATCACCCAAAGTTAACGATTGATGCTTACATTCAGCAAAAATTCCCACTGAAGTTTGTTCTCATTCTGTAACCAGGTAGACCTCGTTCCAGCAGTAAACGGAAAAACAAACTGGAAAAGGTGAAAATCAGCCAATAATTCAACCCCTGTTGTGATCATTTTACCAGGAATACGAAACTGCTCATCAGGAAAAGCCATCCTTCCCTCATTGATCCAGGCAATATCAGAAAAAATATTCATCCTGAAGCGTTTAATATATGCCAGGGTAGACAGGCTCCAATCAGGATAAAACAAAGGATAGACATAATCCATTTTGACCAAAGCATATTCTTTTGCAAAAAGATCAGCGTCAAGATAACCTCTTGGGGCATTCATATAAGCCAGCTCATTACCCGCAGATTCATTGACCTGGTAACCAAAACTTGTTTTAAATATATGATGATTCATCAACCCGGGCCAGTGAAAACGGCCACGCATCATCCATAGACGAGCATTCGCAAAAGATTTAAAAGGCATGTGGGTTAAGTGAAATTGGATAAACTGTCCAAAAACCGGCTCAATATCTCTTTCCGAACGCTTTAAAAACTGATAAGCATTGATTCCGTAAGCCAACTGATTAGAATTAAAACCCCTAAGATGCTGCTCCTGATAGTAATACGAATAAGATTGATACTGATACTGAAAAGTAGGCGTCACACCCCGTATCATGCGATTTCTCGTTAAATTAAGCGGGAGGTGGACAGAAGCATTAAAACGATTATAGTCAAATTGATAATCGGGATATTGAGGATGGGGTTTAGGGCTCTCCAGATCAGCAGAAATCGAAAAAACAGGGAACCAACCTGCCCAGGTGATTTTTGGATAAACCTGATGACTGCCTTGCTGGTACCGGTAAGCACCTTCCAAAACCATCGTATTTAAATCATTTTGACTAAAAAAAGTAAAGCCGGGGGCCAACATTTCATCAGAAAAATCATATGACCGGTGAAAACGCTGAGAAAAAGGAGCCCAACTATGTATTTTAATTAAATTTTTTGCTTTTTTATAATCACTGACTTGATAATGAACAGCATCAATCCTGTTTTTTTCAAAAGGCTTTTCCATCTGTAAAATAATATCATGCAGCGAATCAGAAGCAGGAATATCTTGTAAGTCTTTTTTAAGTAATGAATCTAAAGGGAACTTGATCAAATCATATCCTTGCGAAGTATATTCAGCGCAATAAATAACCCCATCATTCGTGGATACTTCGGGATCATAAACACCATATTTTGAATTGGTTATGCGGCGTTCGTGATGATTAACAGTATCCAGGGCAAACAAATTATCAGCCCCTCCGTCATCCTTACGATATAGAACGAACTGCTTATAATATAATGGTTTTGATATATTGGTGTGCGAATGGCCTTTAATGATTCTCCATGTGCCAGTATTCGTATTTAACTCGAATATCGCTTTCCCCTTGCGCCCAACTGCTGTCAAGAGCAAAAGGCCACGATCAGGATGCCATGAAGGATGCTGAAGGACATGGCCCTTTGGAGCCGGAAACGATTTGATGATATTGCCATCATCAGCATCAATCAAAACCAGTGAGGACTTATTTTCCTGGGTAATATTAACAGCTGCAATAACCCTGCCTCCAGGTTTAAAAGCCGGAGAAAAAAGACGTGAGCCAGGCGTCAAAATGCGGACTTTACCAGTGCGAAGATCCAATATTTTAATCACATAATGATTTTTTTGTTGCCAACGAATATGGGGAATATAAGAACCCCAAACCAATAAACTATCCGCATAGGACAATGTATTTCCAAAAGCAAACCCCGGCGTTAACAAGTGTTCTTCAACACCAGATGAATCAATGATGACAAATTGTTCCAATATGTCCATCCCATCTTTCCTGGCCAAAAGCGCACCATTTTCTGTTACAACCGGCGCCCGGTAACTAAGATAATCGGTCCGGTTAGACGGGGCAATGACAGACTTTTCCTCATCAAATGAAGAAAAATCACCCCGTCCCCATCTCTTTTTTAAAAACTGAAATGTTTGATGATAAAGTTGTCTCTTGGACAATCCGGTGCTTTTCTTCAATCCCCAGTAAAAAGGAGCCAATGTGAAAGGATATTTACCAACATAATCCAAAACCTGGCTCCAGACAGTATCACCATAGCGAACACGCGCAAAACTGGCCATATGATACCCATAACGGTAATGATCAGGGACAAAATCGCGATATGAACCAAAAATAGCCTTTTGATAAGAATAACGCTCATCCTGCTCAAGTTCAATAGCCTTTAATTCCTTTTTAAAAGCAGCCTGTTTCCCATCCCCTCCGCCAGTCAAGGCGGTCTCAGCAGCGACAGCATCTCCCTCAAAAAACCATAATGGAATAAAAGCCGTTAAAGCACCAATAACCTGTTCTCCAAAGAGCCCTGAAGCCACTTTTGTAACCCCCTGATCTAATTTATCAATTTGCACCACATGCCTGTATTCGTGAGCAGCAAGCTCTGCCAGCCACTCGCTCGTCTTTAAACGTTGAGGAGGTACAGTAAAAATTTCCATGCGCCGCGGTGCCCATGTAACGAAACCATTAGAAAGCACATTTTGACTATGGAGCACAACAGGCAATTTGCGCGGAAGATGATCAAGAGAGGCAGCGCCGGCAAGATAAAAAGAATCAAGCAAATGAATAAACCTTTTAGCGCTTGCTTCTATTTGCTGATCATAAACAACCCTAAAATATGGAGATTCAATCTCTTTCCAATTAATAGCGGCAGGATCCTGTCCGGAGTCATAAAACTGAGCTGAAAGATTCGGAGAGATATATATCAACCAAATTAAAAAAGAGAGAACACGCATCACCCCCCAGCCTTTTTGACATTGTAGCCTAATATTGATAATTCTTTGCATATTTTATCCCTAAAATCCCCCTGAACCAAAATCTCACCATTCTTCACAGAACCGCCAACCCCGCACTGTTTCTTAAGAAGACTTCCCAGCTCTTTTATATCCTCCTCGCTGCCAATAAACCCTTTAACAAGAGTAACAACCTTACCACCTTTCCGCCGGTCCAACCACACACGAAGATCTTGTTGAGGAGGAGGCAAGGTTTCCTGTTCAGATTGATCATTTCCTTCATAGTTATAATCAGGATCAGTTGAGTAAACAACCCCTAAACGTTTTTTCCAATCATTTTCTTGTTTCATACTGAAGTACTTTTCTATTCGTCAATGATAAGGTGGCCAGATGCTATAAGTAAATAATCATGCCGCCACCAAAAATATCAAAAGTTCTTTGACTTACACCCAGATCACCCTCAAGCATGACGGACCATGCACTGCTAATTCGAGCCTCAAGGCCAACAGGCACCCTAAAATACAGCCCTCCATCTTTAGCGGGAATCCAATCAGCATCAATGCCTGTAACCACCCGGGCACTTTCTGAAACCGGCAAAGCAAAAATGACAGATGCATCAAAACCCATCTCATCAGCTTGATGAGCACCAAGATTAAAAGCCAAATGCTCAAGCAAATTAAACTTAAATCCTGCCCCAAAATAAGCAGTACTTCCCAGACCTCCTTTAGCAGTCAAACAAACACCGGAGGCCAACCGCAGGTCTCCATGAATAAAAGTCACAAATCTCCCTTTTCCATATTGCGCAGGCTGTAGCCCAACTGAAAACACTTTGTCGCCCAAAGGTGCGCTACTATTAAAAACCTGGGCCGGAAGCTTATGAAAATTAAAAACCAAAATCGCAACCAGGCAAACCCGAAAAAAATAAAACATCCTTTTATGAAATAAATTATACAATTCCTTTAAGCCAAATAATAACGAAATTACAAGAATAAAAGCAAAAAAAGAAGAAATCCCCGGACAGGATTTATTTAAAAATGAAAAGTTTTTGTTAATATTGAGATACATCAAAAAGCAAATCATTATGAAACGTTTTATTATTTATTTACTGGGCCTCATTATCATTGCCGGAATCGCTTTCTCTTTTAAATCATCGCTTTTCTTAAATAGCGCAAAAACCGAAGGAACTGTTGTTGATACCAAAGCGAAGACCGAACTGGAAAGTATTTCTTACCAACGTTTTTTCAGCGATATGATTGACTATTTTCCTGTTATCGTTTACGAAGTGCAAGGAAACAATCATCAACTTATCGGGCCGGAGAATCAATATAAAAAAGGGGATCATGTTGAAATCCTTTATAATACCAAAGATCCATCCGAAGCCAGGGTAAATACTTTCACAGGACTCTTTGTCGACAGCTCCCTGATCATAATAGGATTAGTATTCCTCTTATGGTCCGCTTTTGCTTTTTCATTTATCAAATGAGAAGAAAAACACGGTCCATATTAAAATACCTGGGAGGTATTATGTTGATTCTCTTATTATGGAGCATCTTCAAAATACCCTTCCTTTTAAATAGTCAAATAACAACTGGCGTAGTCATTGATTACAAAAAAAGCATTGGCAGTGTTTACTCAATCGTACAGTACGAAATTAATGGACACTTATACGAACACCAGGGTCCCGAAAATGTTTTGCTTGATAAGGGTAAACAAGTCAGCCTCAGGTATGACCCGCGCAATCCTGAAAAAGCCAGGTTTAATAATGCAGGAGGTTTATTTATAGATACCAAACTAGCCATTGCTTCCTTACTTATTTTACTATGGACCGCTTTATTTTTTTCATTTTTGCCGGGACAAACAAGCCCAATCACAAGTAAACCGGTATATCAAAACTTCTTTTCCATCCCGAACCTTCGTAAACACAATCGCTTTTTAATACGTCACAGTAGCTACTTCAAAAATCTTCATCCTAAAAATAAAATTATTTACCTCAAACGGATGCACCAATTCATTTTATCAAAATCATACATCAATGAGTACGAAGAAAAAGCAGAAAAATCGAAAGTGCTAATCATTGCAGCAGCCCAGACTCAAGTTACTTTTGGTTTTAATCACTATCTGCTGCCTTCAATCAATACCTGTGAAATCATTCAAAGTCCTGCAAAACAAAGACAGGAATCTAATATAAAAGAAACCAAATTAAAGATCAATGAAGCCATCTTTACCAAGCCCTTAACAATCGCGCTTAAACTTGACCTGGCAATAAAAGCAATTATCACGGAATTATATCATATGTACTCCGAAAAAATGCTTGATGAACCAGAGTTAGAAAAAATATTTGCAGAGTGGGAGAAAAAGCAGGGTCATCATGTCCACCAAACATCAACTGCCATCATCAAACCTTTACAGGACTTTTTAACTGCTCCCAGGAAATTATATGCTCAAAATCCGGAGGAATATAAAACAATTGGTATGCTATTCCGCCAGGATCCACTTTCCAGCAGTAAAAAAAATCAAAAGGGGATTACTGGCCAACGTTTTGCTTGTTAAAATACTTGCCATTTTCAAAGTATTTCATTATCAGATTTCACTAAAAGTATAAAAAAGTTTCATATTATCGAAACCCACCTCACCCCGTAATTATTTCTGTCTATATTTCTCAATTAATTTATTAATCAAATTATCCGACAATCTAAATCCCTTATTTACTAATCTCAGAATTAAACTTATCACATCTGAAATCAACCCTTTTTTTTCAGCCAGCAGTATAATTCCAATGGTGCCGATTATGTCAATATTAAATGATTGGGCAATTTTTCTTCCTTTTATTTCATCAATTATCAATGTGGCATTTTTAATCTCAAGGGCCAAGACAATCGAGCTCGCTTCTCCTCTGTCAAGTCGTTGTTCTATTTCTTTTTGTTTTTGTTTGTCCTTAACCTCTGAAATTATTATCCAATCAGGAAGAGAGCCACCAAACTCTTGGTAAACCTCTTTGGTGATTATAATCTCATGATATAAATCTTTTAATAAATCAAGTTTATCAATTTTGGATAATGCAATTAAACAGCTGGTATCTGAAATAATAATTTTATCCATTCATAATCTTTTCTAAGTCATCAATACTCTCTCCAAATATTGAAACCCCATATTGTCCAACTGTCTCTATAAACTCCTTCTTTGATATCCCAACTATATCAGCTGCTTGTCCGGATGACATAATACCTTTATCATAAAGGTGAGCAGCAATTTGCATTTTTACATCTTTTTCATCAACTGTATCAGGTAATTGCAAAGTTAATGTTTTCATCTCACAACTTTTTTTATTTATAACAAAGATACTTAAAAATCACTGTAATGTTTTTTTGTAGTGTGTTTTTTCAATGACCGCCAATAAAAGAGTTATTCCGGTGTTCTGGGGATTTTTACCTCTCTGCCGAAGGCGTCCGCTTGTGGCAGGGAAGTCGTGCATTATTCAAGGTCAAGTACTATTTGAATATTTTCTTTTACTAAATCAA
>CAZSGN010000138.1:0-7380 GCA_964606415.1 uncultured Bacteroidales bacterium | reverse complement strand
AAAATTGAAATAAATGAAGTAACATAACCGCGTAGCGGTGACCTGTTGGAATTTAATCAAATACTACTGACAATAATTATTAACTTTTCACAAACATCCTATAAAGAGGCCTTCATGTAAAATTTCTGTTTACAGAGCTCCACTTAAATGATTTTTAATTATTGAAAGTTCAGGTGTATAACCTCTTGCAATAATTTTATCATTAATGACCAGCGTTGGCAATAACCATGTTGCGTAATTGACCAATTCATCAATATTATCAATAATTTCGATATTAATATCCAGATTTGTTTCTTTTGCTACAAACTCAACACGATTAATCATCTTGCGACATTTTCCACATTTACGGCCGGGACATAATATTTTTACCGAGTGGGTCATGGTTAGAATTTATATTCCATATTCAATAAGATATTATTTTCATCTCTATTATTTTCTCCATCAGACATCCATCCCTGATAATTAACAGAAAGATTAACTTCTTTTACAGGCGAATAGGATAAGCCCCCTATTAAGGTATTTCCATTAGCCATAGCAATTGGCAGCACATTTTTTGAATCGTAAAGCAAATGGTCATACCGGACAAATAATTCTGTGCTTTTCGCTATATGATATATTGAATATACTGAGAACCCATAACTATCTGTTCCATCCCTGTTATACAAATTATCCATATAGTTAAATTCCCCACCAACACGAAATACATTGCTGATTTTATAGCCTGCAAAAACAGAAAACATTTGTTCTTCTGATAAGCTATCAATACCCGTTGTTTTATTATGATAATAAACACGGGCACTAAACCTGTCACCTGGTGTCATATCCAATCCAGCAGCATATTTCACCTTCCCAAAAGCATCCTGCTTTATTCTTGGCCCCTCACCATTAGTTAAAGCCGCATCAATAGCAAATACATCATTTAGCTTATAATTTGCCCGGAAACCCAAATCAGTACTCGGAATATGCCAGTGCAAATCCTGAAAAGTCTGGGCTACATACCGAAGCCCCCAAAACCGCTCCTGAGTAATGTAATGATTTTGCAACAAAGCACCACCAATAAACGACACCTTGTCATTTACCTGCCACCTAAGGCTGGCAAACTTTAACCACATGGTATAATAGCCTCCTTCATTAGAGGTATAATCAACATTTAACATATTCCCGGCAGAATCCCTAACAACAATATCATCAATCATGGTAGGCCTACCCCGGTCAATAATCATTTTAGCGCTCCAGGCCTTATTGAATTGATATTGAAATCCCAGATGCGCACGACCAAATCTATATCCATAACGGTTGTTTTCAATATCATAGGCAGCAATCCCGAATACCTGAACGACAGGATTCAATTTAGCCATTGGCTTTTGCGTATCATTTGCCCCTGATTCTGAAGCATGTATCCCAGTATCTGTTACCACGGGAAAACCATTCTTTTTCCACCCATTAATACCATCCGTAACAAAGATAATCTCACCCTTATATCCGAGTGCCTGAAGCTTCGAGATCATTGTTTCCGAACGATTTCGATTTGTACAGTAAACCAATATTTTCTCCCGGTCAAGATAATCACGCAGCTTATCGTCAGCTTCTTCCGAAAAAGCATTGATGTTAACTGCATTTTTCAAATGCTCGGATTCAAACATAGCAGAAGTGCGGCCATCAATGATAACGGCATTTTTTCCGTAAAGACTGCCCAACATTGATTGAGCTTCCTGTGAGGTTATTTTGGTTATTGCTTGTGCAAATAACATTTTAGGAAATAAGAACACAATAAATAAAAATAAATATTTCTTCATAATAAAATATAGCTGTAATTTATTTTTTGATTCTCACTCAAAAATAGATTCAATTGCCCTCATTAAAATCACTTTACAGGCTGCAGCTTACCTTCATTTCTCATTTGCTGTGTTACTTTAGCCCAAATATTTTCTCTTTCGTATAAAGCCCTGAGCTCTTTTACATCAGGGAAACTAATGGCTTCACCTTTACAAAGACTGGCGCAGGTTGTGCATCCCACCACGCAAGAAAGAGGATTTTCCACTTTAGGCCCCTGATCGGTCCATATATACACACCCTTTCCACAATTCATGCACATTCCACAATTCACGCATTTTGAAGAATCAATGGCTGGGTTCCAATTGACTTTTTCTCTCGGATAATCGACTAACCAAGCCATAAACAATATATTTCTAATTCTACAATATATTTATTTTGTGTGCAGACAAATATGAACCAGGACATAATCATTAAACATTTTATAATGTGTTTAAACGATTACGAATTGTTTTAACGCTATCTATTGACAAGAAGATGGTATGAAAAATAAGCAAACTATAAAACCGTCTTTATCTTATCCACTATTTCTTTTTCTACCGCTTTTTTGTCTCTGCTCTTTTGATAACGGGCAACCATATCTGAAATATCAAGAGACTTACTCTTTTTATTAGCCTCTATGATCACTGTCTGAGATCTTGCATTATACTCATTGACGAGTTCTTTATTATTTTCATCGGCAAGTTTTACTCTCTGAAAAGTGACCTCATCATTTGAAAAATTATTTTCAACAATGGATTTAAGATTGTTTTCAAGTTGATTGCAAGATTTGGCACGGCAACAAGGTAGATTCGCTTTAAAATAAAGCAATTCGGCTTTTTGTCCAAAACTATTGCCCGCAAAAGCCATAAAGGCAATAAAAATGATTACATGCATCTTTTTCATAATACAAAATTTTAATAATTAGACATATTCTTATTTTAATCTCTATTAGCACGAGATCGCTCAATTTTCATTATAATAAATAAGCTTATCCATTCCTGCAATCTCACCCACTTCTTTATTTTGCAAAATAACGAAATGATTTGACGCAAGCAAAAAAAAATAAAATAATTTTTGCTGATGAGGTGAAAAAGAAACAATAAAAATCATGTTTTTGCTCAGGAATGATACTTTGTTTTGCTCAGCCTCCTTTCACCAAAGACCCTGAAATACTGGAACATTTAGCTCCAGTTACATCAGAAAATATATTATACTGATTTTTTACTGACAACAAACCCAGGAAAGCAAAAATAACAGCCTCTTTATATTCGACAAGGGCACGGTCTGGAATAATAATATCAATCGAATGATTAGCCTGTTTAACCAGATCAATTAAAAAACCATTTAAAGCCCCTCCTCCGGTCACCAGGATTTTGCCTGAAGAAGGAAGACCTGCAACAACCTGACGAGCAATATGCTGATAAACAGTATGTAATAAATTATCCGGCTGATCCAGCCATGGCTCAAGAACAGGCAAAAAAACCTTTTCCACCCATTCGCGTCCCAGCGAGCGGGGTGGATTAGTTTGATAAAAAGGCAAATCATTTAATTGTTGATATAGCTCCTCAATCATCTTTCCCTTCATTCCCAGATTTCCATCTTTATCAAAAGGCTCACCAGTGCTGTTCCGCACCAAATGATTAAGCACATAATTACATGGAGCAATATCAAACCCAATGCGCTTGTCGTTGCTATCCATAGAAACGTTTGCAAACCCTCCAAGATTAAGGCAGGCACAATATTCATTAAAAAGTAATTGATCGCCAACAGGCACAAGCGGAGCGCCCTGGCCTCCCCTTGCGATATCCAGGGACCGGAAATCAAAAACAGTATCAATTCCAGTTACGGCTGCAATTTCGTTACCATCACCAATCTGAAAATTCAAACCTTTTCCTGGCTCATGAAAAATAGTATGTCCATGACTGGCAATAAGATCGATATTTTTTAAATCCGGAATGTTTTTTTTAATCTCCTCTCCTATTAAGCGACCAAAGTGTTTATGAAGCATTAACAAATCACGGCCGGAATATTCAAAAGATGCGGTAAGGGCTTTGCGCCAATAATCATTATATTCAAGTCCATGCGTTTTCTTAATTTTAAAATCCCATCCATCATCTTTAGGGTGAAAATCGCATAAAACAATATCCAGCCCATCAAGTGAAGTTCCGGACATGACACCAATGACTCTTATTTTATCGTTACCATGCTTCATCAGCGAGTAAAAAAACAATGAAAAGCACCAATATTCCCTTTTTCATCCATCACATAAAGTTCAACCTCATGATCACTTTTTGTAGTATCCATACGTTGATCATCAAAATAATGAACAATTTCATCATGAAGAGGGCTATATTCAAAAAGCATCCACTCGCCGTCAATATAACCATTATAGGATGCTACCCCGGATAAGTCCTCCTTAAGACAAAATGTCATTTTCTTTTTCCCTGAAAAATCAGGCAACTCCTCTTCAAATAAAGGGGTAATTTCGGGCGCTACAGTATCAATCGTAACAAAAACATCTCCCAAGCTTCTTGTGCGGGCTTTTACAACATCATTTTCGTAAGCACCACCCATACTAAAAATGTTACCTTCCCGATCAATAGAAGCCAGCAATGCTTTATCCTGATGACGAACAGGAAGATTGTGAGGTTCAATCTTAATGGTCACCATTCTATGCAACGGAACAGAAAGATCATGTAAACGATAGACCGGAGAAAACGCTTCTTCAATCACTGTATCCAGCTTTTCGAAACAAAAATCAAACGAACGATATAAAGCACCTTTGGGAATAGACAAAGAAATACCTGCTTCATTAAGCTCATTTGCCGAGGCATAGTCCATTCGTTTAACAACAGTGCAAGTATCCGGTGTAACAATATTAGAATCCGATTTGCTTCCTCTAATAATAAAAGACAGACGAGAAATATTTTGATGGATATCATGAATTACATATTGCATCTCAGCCGTCTGTCCATCCTTAAAATGCATCATTCCTTCATTAATAACCTCTTTATAAATCCCTAATTTATTATTCGGATCCAGGAAAGATTTTTGATATTTCTCACCGGTCTGCATTTTCCTGGCATAATCAACATGACTATTAATATATCGCGTCTCAGCAAAGGAGATCTCATCAATGGTATGATAATAGTGTCGCTTGTTATTTTTATTAAGCTCAATTGAGTAAACACCACATCGGTTATTTGATCCTGTTAAGTAATCATATGTTTCAACAGAAAAACCAATCTCCCCATATACATCAATGGTATCCCCGTCATCTCCTAACTTATAGTCACCATTATTATTTTGAGTACGAAAATACGCTGGTTTATTCCGGCCCTGCACGTAACTGGAATCATTCAGAGGGTACACACCAATACCCTTAATATCAGGAGCAATATCATCTTTCACCAGGAAATTAAACAATAAAGCATTTAAAGGAACATGGTCAGCAGCCCTGCGGATTTCAAAATGCAGGTGCGGGCCTAAAGAATATCCGGAATTACCAGATATACCAATTACCTCTCCTTTATTCACCGGGAAGCGGGAAGGCTTAAAATACAAATCAAGATGGTGCTGTTGCTTTTTATACTGGAAATGCTTCACTTCTTTATCTATTACCGGGATAAACTCGTGTAAATGAGCATAAACAGAAATATACCCATTAGGATGTTTAACATAAACTGTTTTCCCATACCCTCCCGGGGTCACTTTTACTCTGTATATATAACCATCCTCAATAGTCCTGATCTTTTTACCAATTCTTCCTCCCGTTTTGATATCAATACCTGCATGAAAATGAACTGAACGCAATTCACCAAAAGTACCAGCCAGGTATATGTCATCATCAACCGGGGAAATAAATGCTGGATCATACTCCTGAACATAAGCCACTTGAGCCAGACATAAGTTGATCACACCCCAAACTACAATAAAATTTAACCTCATTTTTATTTTTTTTTCCTTGTATTACCAAAAATCACGAAAGTAAAATTAAATTTGCAGATAACTTGCTTTCTATTGAAATTTTTAATTTGTATTGATTTCAATTTGTATTAACTTTGTGTTAACAAAATTTTGGCATGAATGAATATAATGAAATAATAAAAGATCTTTCAGAAAATCTGAATCATATTATTTCGTTATATGAAAAAACCAAAGAAGAAAAAAAGGAATTACTTGAAGAAAATAGCAGGTTAAAAAAAGAAATTAAATCAGAACAAGTAACCATTGAAGAATTAAAAGAAGAAACGCAAAGAATTAAGATAAGTAAACAATTAAACGCCGGCGACGGAGAAAACAAAGAAGTTAAAAACAGAATTAACAGATTAGTGCGGGAAATTGATAAGTGCATTGCTCTTTTAAATAAATAATCATTAATCAAAATGTCTGAAGATAAATTATCAATAAGGGTAAATATTGCAGACAGATATTATCCGCTGAAAATTGACCGGAATGATGAAGAAAAAATTCGACAGGCAGCAAAAGTGATTAATGATAAAATATTGCTTTATAAAAAGCGTTACAGTGATAAAGATACCCAGGATTTTTTAGCTATGGCCGCTTTGCAATTTGTCACCAAGGTTATTGAAGAAGAAAATAAACAAGACATGAGCGGGCTTATAGAATCAATTAAAGCCCTGAATGTTGATTTGGCTGATTACATAAAAGCAGAAACAACACAAGAGTAAGCACAACGTTCTTTAAAATATAACAACTTTACCCGCATTTTTCTTCACACGCTGGAAACTCAGCATTTAATACAATTGGAGTCAGACTCTGATTTATGAAGAACAGGCCTCATCAGTCTTTTGACTGATCCGTCAACCGACGGGCAGTGGAAGTTCGACATATAACAGGCGACTCCACCCATGTTATATATGGAGTTTCTCAAAGGTCTGAAGAATATGCGGGTTTTTTTTTGCAATCTATTTAATAACACAAACATATATAAATTATGGAACTACTAGTACTGGGGCAAATTTTCAAATCGTTTTATTTCCTCGTGCCCATCGCATTTATTGCAGGGGTGGGTTTAGGATATTTCATTTGGAATTTTTTGCTGAAAAAACAAGCCAAAAGCATCATACAAGAAGCTGAAACTGAAGCTGAAGTAATCAAAAAAGACAAAATTCTGCAAGCCAAAGAAAAATTCCTGCAATTAAAAAGTGAACATGAAGAAATTGTCAATGAAAGGAATAGCAAGGTATTGGCAGCAGAGAACAGGATTAAGCAAAAAGAATCCTCCGTCTCGCAAAAAATAGAGGATCTGGAACGAAGCAAAAAAGAGACCGAAGCAATAAGGCAGAACCTTAACAATCAAATGGATCTTGTTGAGAAGAAAAAAGAAGAACTGGAAAAGATTCATCAGCAACAAGTTAAGCAACTTGAAACCATTTCAGGCATTTCACCGGAAGAAGCAAAGTCACAACTTATCGACTCTCTCCAGGAAGAAGCAAAAACAGAAGCCATGTCCTATGTCAATGAAATTATGGACGAGGCCAAGATGACTGCAAACAAGGAAGCTAAACGGATTGTTCTTCAAACGGTGCAGCGTGTAGCAAC
>CAZSGN010000137.1:0-7384 GCA_964606415.1 uncultured Bacteroidales bacterium | reverse complement strand
CAACTATATTGCATCAATCAAAAAACGCAATATTTAAACTACATTTAAACTACATATACAACAATATTTTAACAATTTTACAGTGTCTTATATCATTTAAATATTTAACCTAAAATAAGAGTAGAACCTTTTAATTCATCGTTGATATAACAAATACGAAAAAATGAAAATAATATTATCGTCCATTTTCATATTACTGATCGGATTAAAAATATACAGTCAGGATACCATCAAAGAAAGACCTCTTTCAAGTGATTTTCTGTATTATTATGATCACCCTGAACATTTCCAGAACCCTACACACCCGCTTGGCTACATTCCCCTGCCCTTTAATCTTACTTTTGAAAACTGGGAAGATACAGCACATTCATTAAAAAGCACGCTGCCTGTCCGTTACGATTTACGGGAAAAGGGCCATGTTACTTCTGTAAAAAATCAGGGAACTGGCAAATTCGGGGGAAACTGTTGGGCATTCACTACTTACGGTGCAGTTGAGTCCCAATGGCTAAAACAAGGATACGACACCTTTAACCTATCAGAACATCACCTGGCGTCCTGTCACGGATTTGAATGGAAATATGGCGAAGGGGGGAATGATATGCTGGCCATGGCTTACTTAACAAGATTGGCAGGGCCTCTGCCCGAAGCACAGGTACCATACGACCCCGGCGACAGCACAGGATTTCAATGTCAGGGTGAACTTAAGCCTTTGGCTTATGTACCCGAAGTACGTTGGTTACCCAACAACCAAAGCATCCTCAAGCAGGCTTTAATGGATTATGGTGCGCTTTCCGTCAGTATGACATGGAAAAATCATGCGTTTAATTCAAATGACAACACTTTCTTTTATTATGGGACCACCCCGGTTAATCATGCTGTCACATTAGTGGGCTGGGATGATCAAAAACCAACAGATGCCGGAACAGGAGCATGGATTTTAAAAAACCAATGGACAGATGAATGGGCCGATAGCGGCTACTTTTACATCGCTTACGAAGACAATAAGATCAATGAAACAGTATCTTATTATCCCGTTAAATCAGATACCTCCAGCATCAATCAAATCAATTATTACGACACCCTTGGCAGTACAAAAACAATAGGATTTAATCAATCAACAGGTTATGCATTGACTCATTTTAAAACTTCAAAGCCAGAAGTTATAAAGAAAGTGGGAACTTTTGTACAAGCCTCAGGTTCATTTATCGATATTGAGATTTACAGTAATAAAAACGGAGATACCTTAAGCGGCCTTCTTAATCATTTGAAAGACCAGTTTTGCAGATGGCCCGGCTTTTACACTTTTGATATCCCTACAGCCGTCTCGGATGATTATTATGTTAAAATCAAATATTACACCCCCGGGAATCTTTATCCGATCCCGGTAGAAACATATATCGCTGAGTTTGCACATCCCCATCTACATCCATATGACCAATATGCTTTTACTGATTCATTTAGTTTCTATACATCTTTCACCCCCCTCGAGGTAATGCATACCCATCCTGCAGACAGTGTGAAAAATTATGCTCTTCATCAACCACTACGCATCACTTTTAACCGACCCGTTGATTCCGCTGATTTTAGTCAAATATCATTAACAGACAGCACATTAACCAATGTAAATCTTGATGTTAAAATAGACTCACAAAACTTAATCATTTATCATGACAATTTAACTAAAGGGATGTCATATCAGCTATTCATTCCGGACAGCTCAGTAAAAGACAGCAATAATGTTTTTAATGACTCCCTTACGCTTTTCTTTACAACAAAAAAAAATAACCCACCAGGTTATTATGACCCATTTAACCTGGGTCATGGTATTGCTCAACATCAACATATTCTTCTGCATTATAACGACAGTATAATTATTCATGACTCAAGCAAAATACACCTAACATACAATGGAAATATTTTAGACGGGAGGTATGAATTAAAGACCGATTCTGCTAAACCTACCCAATTGCAAATATGGAACAATAACATACAAGCCAATAAAACCTACGATATTATCCTGGAAGATTCATTGCTTTATTCAATAGGCAGCGAACTCTTTTCCAATAAAGACACTGCACACACAGAACCAGTTTCACGCCCTGCCAAAACATCATCTTATCCTCCCAATCAAACCAACGGCGTTGGGTTTTCAGAATCATTTTTTATAACATTTGACGAAGAAATTGTTTCTATTGATACCAGTCATATCCGGTTTATTGATAACGAATTCATTTTACAAAATCTTTTATCAGGAGCAATCTTACATTATGCCCGAAACCAAATTGAAATCCGCCACCGTGACTTTGAGCCAGGCAAACAATATTTTCTTGTACTTGAGGAAGGAACTGTTCGTACACGCACAGGCGCAACAAACAAAACCTTTTATCTCACTTTCAGTAGTCAGAAAAAAGGAGCAGCAAGGATAACACACATGACACCAGGCCGTTGGAGTGAAAATCACAGAGACAGCCTGATAACCCTCACCCTTTCCCAGGAAGTGAATCTTGACAATACAGACAATATTATGCTTACAAGTGGGCCAGATACTATTAATGTTAAGAATATTAATCTCGCGGCGAATAATAAAACATTAACCATTCAAACTGCAACTTTGCCCCCAGGAAGAAAGATCAAAGTCTCTCTTGGAGACTCATTATTTTCTGCCATTGGCCATAACTGGATTAGCGGTGACGGCGCAACATGGCTTGGTGTTGGCATAGGCAATCCGGCTTATGAACATGACCTTGTAGTCAGAACCTATACAGATACTTCCACCACAATTGTCCCGGCATTCAAATCCAGTAAAAGCCAAATGTGTACTAACAGCAGCGTCACTTATACCGATAATTCAACAGGTACTATCACAAGCTACCAATGGGATTTCGGCGAAGGGGCTACTCCTGCTACATCAACAAGCAGCGGCCCTCATGAAGTGAGCTATTCAACCGACGGTGTTAAAGAAGTTAAACTTGTTATCAGCAATGGAACAAAAACCGACAGCATTAGCAAATTCCCAATTAAAGTCACAGGTGATGCGCAGGTATATATTCCTGAAGCAAACATGGAAATTCCCCATGGCAAATCAGACACACTAATAGCCTATGGCGCGGATCAATATCAGTGGGTACCCACCTTTTTCCTGGATACCAATTACGGTCCAAAAGTAATCCTGAACACAAGTGAAATGGACATTGGCGATTACTGGTTTTGGGTTGCAGGGACTGAAGGAGACTGCTCAACCACTGATTCTATAAAAATTTCCGTCACAGACAGACCAGATAATGATCATGTGTGCGATGCCTTTGAACTTCAAATTAATCAAGTTAATGGCCCCTACACCAACGAAGGTGCCACTGTAGAATTCAATGAGCCACATCCCCCAACAGGTGATTGTAATGCACAAGATAAATGGTGCTTCGAGTATAATGCAGAACCTTTATTAAACAGCATATGGTTTAAATTCAAAGCGCCTGCCAGTGGTATCGTTTCCATCTCGACAAGAGACCCCTACCATAAAAACACACCAAACTCAGGTCTTGAATTTGATAATCAGATTGCTGTTTATGAAGCCGATTCGTGTATTGATATTTTGCAGAATAATTATTCTATTCTTGCCGCCAATGATGATTATTTTGATCAGAATTACCGTTTTTCATCAGCCATAGAAGAAATATCAGGACTTACACCAGGACAATATTATTGGCTTCAACTAGATGGAAGTGCAGGCGGGGAAAGTGGCAAATGTTATATTGATATCAATAGTAATGCCCTAAAAGTAGAAGATAAAGAAAATAATAAGCCAGCACAATTAATCATTTATCCCAATCCGGCACAAGAAAAGATAACCGTTGCGTTAACCGGAATAGAGACAAAAGAGCAAATCCATATATATATATATAACAACCAGGGACAACTTTATCATCAAAACTCCCTGCGTCCTAAAGGATCAAGCATCACTCATTCCCTTTCCGTCGATCACTTCCCGGCTGGGTACTATATTATACAATTAAAAGGGGAAAGTTTACAAGCTCAGCAAAAGGTTTTCATTAATACATCACCTGATCACCACTAAAAATAATATTTTTACACAAAAAAATAAAATGAAGAAAGCACCCCTTTTTTTACTGTTTTTCCTTTTCACCCTTAACCATTATTCACAACAATCCGGGAAAGGTAAACCCTTAATGGGACATAGTCATGAAGTACCCTTTCTGCAAATGCCCCCTGTAAACAATGAAACATTACAAAAACGCACTGAAGCATGCACATCATGTAAGAAAATGACTTTTGCCCATCCATTTGAGATCAAGATTAATCCTTCTAATTATGGCATCACGGACACTATTAACGATCATCTAATCCGGCGCCTTGGCATCAACTCTCCCAAAGCCCATTCACTAAATCTTATTTTTGAAGAATTTCATCTTGCTCCCCAAACGCGGCTATACATTTATGATCCTGCTCAAAAACAGGTTCTTGGAGCATACACCTATAGGAATAACACGAAAACAGGTATTTTTCCTACCACACCAATTGAAAATGACTCTGTCATCGTTGAAATAATACATCCGCTTAACAATAAAAAACAAACATACCCAAAAATCAAACAAATCTCTCATGGATTCAGAGCTATAGGATCACAACAACAATTCAAAGACTCCCGTTACGGATTATCTGACTGGTGTGAAAAAGATATTAATTGCCCGGCCGGAAATGACTGGCAAAAAGAAAAAAGAGCTGTTGTTCGTATATTTTTTGATGGCAGCACTTTTTGTACAGGAACACTTCTAAACAACACCGCCGGCGACGAAACACCTTATGTGCTAACCGCCTCACACTGTATTGATAATGAAACCTCTGCCAACCAATCTATTTTTTATTTCAACTACGAAAGTGCTGCATGTGACGGCTTAGATGGATTGACCTACATGTCCATTTCAGGAAGCTCATTAAAAGCAACAAGCTCAAATGTAGACTTCACCCTGCTTGAACTGGATAAACAACCCACCTTTGCATTTCTTCCCTATTACGCCGGCTGGGATCATGATATAAACGCACCCAGCTATGCCGCGAGCATTCACCATCCCCAGGGCGATGTTAAGAAAATCTCCATTGAAAATCAAGCCCCCGTAACAGGAACATTCAATGAGAATGGGTATGATATAAATTCTTTCTGGAAAATTCAAGAATGGGATATCGGAACAACGGAAAAGGGTTCGTCAGGCTCTCCCTTATTTAATCAAAATAAGCAAGTAGTCGGCAACCTGACCGGGGGCAGAGCAAGTTGCAGTGACCCAACCAATGATTATTACACCAAGTTCAGCAGAGCCTGGGATGATTACTCAGGATCAGGCAACCAGTTAAAATACTGGCTGGATCCCCTAAACACAGGATCTGTCAGCATAAACGGCTTTGATCCGGTTGAACAAAATTGTGACAGTCTCAGTAATTTCGCCAGCACTGACAACACATATACTTACGAATTTTCTCAACCGGGCTGGGGGTATATTAATAGTCAAAACAGTGACTCTGCTACTTGTTTCGCGGACCAGATGATCTTAACAGGTAACAATTATGCGTATGGCATGTATATCAATATTTTTAAAGCAGATTATGAAAGTTACCTCTACTCAGAAGTTAACTTCAAACTATGGTCAGGTGATTCAATACCTGACACCATTATTACAGAAAAAAAATTTAAAATACATGACCTGCCTGAACAAAAAGAGTTCTTTGTCCCTTTTGACTCAGCAATTACCTTACCCGATACCTTTTTTGCCGGCTACGAAGTGTACTATGGAAGAAACGACACCTTTGCCACCACAATCGCAGAAGACCGGACAGACTCCACGCTTAACACCGCTTATGTAAAAAAAGACGGGCAATGGCTGTCCTTTGATGATGCTTATGGAATTAGCACTTCTCTGAATATCAGCCTTCAAACCTGTAACATCTTAAAAAAATTCAAATTAAACACAAAAATAGACACCCCCCGGAAAATTTCAGCTAAAGAAAATGATCAATTTACCATTTACCCTAACCCGGTTGACAATAAATTAAAAATACACCTTCCCAATAAAGCAGCATTTAAACGCAATGTTTCGATTACAATTAACAACATTACAGGAAAACAATTATACGCCTCATCCCAAAAACGGCTGCCGGAATTCACTATTCCTGTAAACCATTTACCCAAAGGATTATATGTCATTCAAATTAAAACAGATCATGAACATTTTACAAATAAATTTATCAAGAAATAGCTGTTTCCTTTTTTTAGCCTTTTTTATAAACATTTTATACTCATGCCAGTCCGAACCACAGCATACATCCAAAAAACAACAAGCAAAAGATCAAAAACATATTGAATATGCAAAACATTTCACTATTCATCAGGAAAAAGAGCAGACACTCATTAATATTTTTAACCCCTGGCAAGGAGCAAAAAATGAACAATTCCACTATGTCCTTAGTAACAAACATCCATCAAAGATAACAAAGGACACCATTTACATTCAAGAACCCTTAAAAAGGATTATCTGCTTAAGCACCACCCACATCCCTCCTTTAAAAGCCATTGGCAAATTAAACGCCCTGGCAGGCATGAGCAGCCCCGGGGCAAGCTATGACACGGCGGTAATTAACCGATACAAAGATGGCCTGATCAAAGATATTGGCATTGATCAGACCTTAAATTACGAAGCCATTATGGCGCTGAACCCTGACCTGGTGATAGGTTATGGTGTTGGTCCCGGATCACTTCATTATATTGATAAATTAGAAAACCTGGGGATTCCTGTTTTACTAAACGCAGACTACCTGGAATCTCATCCTTTAGGAAAAGCAGAATGGATTAAACTAATGGGACACTTGTTTAACCTTGAAAATCGTTCAGACTCGATATTCAATAATATTAAGCATCAATATCTAAAACTTACCACACTGGCGGGCAAAGCTGATTCTTCCCCAAGTGTGATGACCGGCCTGCCATGGAAAGGAAATTGGTATATTCCGGGAGGCAACTCCTATTTTGCCCGGTTTATAGAAGATGCGGGAGGACATTTTTTATGGGACGAGAACAATCAACATTACAGCTACCCCGTCCATATTGAATCCGTAATGATAAGATCCGAAAAAGCAGATTTTTGGATTCACACCGGACAAACGCATGATTTAAAAGACATTCGCCAATTTGATTCCAGGTTGACAAAACTAAAACCCTATCAAGCAGGAAATGTCTACAACAATGACAAACGAAAAAGAAAAGGAGGACACAATGATTTTTATGAATCAGGCATATTAAAACCACATATTATACTCCGGGATATGATCTGCATCCTCCACCCCAACCTACTGGACAGTTGCCAGCTCTACTACTACCGCA
>CAZSGN010000136.1:0-7410 GCA_964606415.1 uncultured Bacteroidales bacterium | reverse complement strand
CAGGATAGAAGCATATGGTTCTATCGATGAGTTAATAGCTCAAGTCGGCCTGATTCGGTCGTCACATCCCTCAAAAGCTATACAAAAAAGATTACTTGAGATACAGGATCAACTGATGACTTGTTGCGCAGAATCAGCTTGTGAAAACAATGAAGAATGTCCTGCCAGCATCCCGAAAATAAAAGAAGAACAAATCAAGCAATTAGAAAACGATATTGATAAGATGGAACAAGACCTGCCACCACTGGCTCATTTTGTTCTACCGGGAGGGAATACATTAGAGAGCTTTTGTCATCTTGCCAGGACTGTCTGCCGTCGAGCCGAACGTCAGACACTTCGATTAGCATCGCATTCAGACACAAACCCTTTGATTGTTAAATATCTAAACCGTTTATCAGATTATTTTTTTGTGTTAGCCAGAAAAACACTACATGATTTTGAAGAAAAAGAAATTTATTGGAACAGGAACACAAAATATTAATTTTATTTTTAAATTTGCACGCTTTGAGTTAACCCTGTAAAAAGAATAGAAATATGTATTGGACCTTGGAATTGGCATCAAAACTTGAAGACGCCCCGTGGCCTGCGACCAAAGAAGAATTGATTGATTATGCTATTCGTTCAGGCGCCCCGTTAGAAGTGATTGAAAATCTTCAGGAAATAGAGGATGATGGTGAAGTCTACGAAAGCATCGAAGATATTTGGCCGGATTATCCCAGTAAAGATGATTTCTTCTTTAATGAAGATGAGTACTGATAATATTAACAAAACTGATCAATCCGGCTATTTCCGTTAGCGTTCTGCCGGAGCTTGCCCCGGATGATCAACCCATATAAACACATCACGCCACGACATTGGGCGCCAAACTGGTGCTAGCCAATCAAAGCCTGAGAGTATCAAGTTTTCGGAGTCGGCATCTTCCAGCGACATAAACACCGCCTCCGGCTGATTAATAAATTTAATTTTACTGATTTTTTCTTCTTTCAGGCGTATTAACATATTACTGCTGGTTGCCTTATTAACCCCCATCATTTCATCATCGTCCTTTGGATAATAAACAGTCTCACCATTACCAAAGACCCAAATTTCCCGCAAATCATTATCCCGAAAATAACCAATCATATTTCGGCCTTTTATCTGACTAAACCTGGCAGAATCTTCTTCCGAGATAATGAAGGAAGACTCATACATTTTCACTGAATCAATGCGACTATTTCCGGAATACATCTCAATATATTCGGCCGTGAGTTGATTGTTCTCTGTCCACAGGGCAGGTTTTTCAAACATACGAAAAATCGAGTCATAAGTTGAATAGGTTAAAGAATCGCATTTTCCCTGTATATCTTCACGAAAAATTTTAACATGATGAAATGCTTTGATAATACGATATTCAATATCCATACTATCATTAACGAGGGAATCAGTAACAGACCAAAGCGTATCTCCATGAACAAACAATGAATCTTCCCCCTGGATTTGAATAAAAAGAGCACTATCTGTCACATACCCTTGCATAGAACGCTCATTAAAAATACCATAATGACCAGAGATCAATACATCTTTGGTTGTGTCAACCAGGCTAACGTTATTAAAAGCCTCGCCAAAAGCCTTCTGCCTGTCATAAAAAAGACTATCACCCATCAATTTCTGATCATCATTAATCAGAAAAGCATTCTTACTAAACTGTGCCTGGTCATTATCGGTATTATACCATCCATTTTCGCAATAGATATAATTACTATCCCCGACTATTTCAGTCGGGCCAAAGAAAAAAGCAACACGATTTTGAGTATGGTACTTTAAAGTATCTGAGTAAATAATATAATTATCTGTGAAAATTCGCACCGAATCTTTAAAAAAATAAAGATCTTCATTAGCATAATAATATCCTTTGCGGCTAATCAACCGATTACCACCATTTAAAACCTCCCCCCCATCTTCATAGAAACCAACATTCCCGGACATATCAAAATCCAGAAACTCGCTATTCAGAACCGTCTCGCCACCTTCATCCTTGTCCGTTAACTTAACATCATCTCTAGCCCTGGCCATTTGGGTACGTCCATCATACTCAGCAAGGTCTGCATGCAACAATAAACTGTCCCCCTGGTTAATAAAAACATTCCCAAAAGCATCAAGTGCATTCCTGTCTGAATAAAAATAAGCGCTATCACAATTCATAACAGCACCTTTATGTTTAAACACAACATTGCCAATTAAACGTTTGGCATCCGGTGCAATATTTTTGCTGACCTCAACCATATTGGCCTCGAATTGAATCTGACGCTCATCAGACTGCGCAAGTAGAATAATCCCGCCCTGAAAAATAAATTCCAACGAAAAAATAAATAATAAAACAAAAAGAATCTGACGATTAATGGCGATACTCATTTTGACATTTTAAAAAAAAGTCAGTTAATCCTGAATCCATCCCTGATAATGAAAATCACAAGATTGATATCCTTTATTTACATGGACATAAATTGATCTGAGTTGTTTGCGAACCCAGTTATCCAGTAATTCTTGTTTTTTTTGGGCTTCTGCCATCTGGCTTATCAAATCATAATCATCTTCAAGATTCGCCTTATGAGGCTCTGACCGGGATTCCAAAAAGATAATTTTATACAGCGGCTTATTATTTTCATCTTTTGCTTCGTATGGTTCAGATATCTCTCCAACATCCATGTCTTTTATCCGGGAATAATCTTCCGAAGGCAGATCTTCTATGGTAAAACTTGAATTCCCCGAAGCTTTGTCATAAACCAGTCCCCCATTTTTTCTCGTATCTTTATTTTGACTATAATATTTAGCCGCATCAGCAAAACGGAGTGTGTCAGTATTCAATATATCCTTTTTAATCTCTTTAAGCTGATCAACAGACTTTTGAATAGAGTCGGCATTCAACTCAGGTTTCATAAGAATATGGCGAGTATTCACTTTATCCCCTCTTCTATCAATCAACTGAATAATATGAAAACCAAATTCTGTTTCAACAACATTTGAAACCGCGCCCTCTTGTAATTTAAATGCAGCATCGGCATAATTTTTAGCCAGATTTCCTTTACCAGAAAACCCAATTTCTCCTCCCTTAGATGCTGAAGGCCCTTGTGAATAAAGCACGGCCAGGGTTTTGAATTGCTTTTCATTATCAAGCACACGTTGCCTGAGTTCTTTCAATCTATTTTTAACCTTTTCAATAGCTTCTTCGCTATAATTAGGATAAATAACCAGCTCCCGATACTGTATTTCAGATTCGACATAAGGAATACTATCCTCATGCAATTCATCAAAAAACTGACGGATTTCAGATGGTGTTGCTGATGCGTCAGAAGTAATTTCAGATTGCACTTTCTGCATCAGTAGTTGTTCATGGATCATTGTTCGAAAATCATTTTTAATCTGGGGGATGCTTTTATTAAAATAATTCTCAAGTTGTTTTCTGGAGCCTATCCTGTCAATGAAATAATTCAATCGCTCATCCAATTGCATTTCTACCTGTGCAGGACTAACAGTAATACTGTCTCGCTCTGCCTGATTAACCATTAATTTCTGAAGCAGATAATCCTCAAATATCTGGCATTTTAGTTTAGATTCAGGCCCTGATTTTCCCTGCGATTTAAACTGCAAAAATTGTTGCTCTATTTCCGAATGCAATATTACTTCGTCTCCAACAACAGCAACAATTTGATCCAGTATATTATCATCATTACCAGGGTTATTTTCTCCATCCTGCCCAAAAGAGCCATAAGGTAAGTAGACTAAAGCAATAATTAAAAGTTTAATAAATTTCGACTTTATTTTGTTCCCTTGCCTTTTTGTAGATTTCATTCTCGATATTTTTTATAAATTCAATGCGCCTTTTATTTAATATAATTGAACGTATATCTGACTGCACATAAGTCATTGGAGCAACCTCACCCTTGACTTTAATATTAATCAGTCGCACAAGATAATAATTCAAAGAATCCTGCATTTGAAAAAACGCATGTTTTTTCAAAAATCTGTCTGCCTCCTCAATTTTCTCTGGTAAGACATTTTGCAAAACATCAAAAGAGAGCCATTTGTTATCACAATAATCAAATTCATAGGCATACTGATTGCAATAATCAATCATTTTATTCACATCCTCCTCTTCATCGGAACTATACATATCCAAAACCTCATCAATGTCAGGTGCTGACTTTGGAATCTTTGCATAAACAGGCATAATAATGGTTTCCTTAAGCCTGAAATTATCTTTATATTCCCTATAATATTCTTTAATTTGTTGCTGATTAACAGCAGTATCCATCTTCTCATCAATAAGCAAATCCTCATACCGATAAATCAAAAGAGAAGCTCGGTAATCTTCAATTTTTCTTGAAACATCTTTTTGCTCCTGTGGAAGATTAAGATTTGCTTTTTCAAGCAATAATTGCTTTTTAGTCCATTTCTCAATGAACTTATTAGCCATATCAATACTATCCTTCTCCGTTACATTGTCTGGAAAAATATTTTCCATCTCCTCCAGATACAAATATTTATCATCCACTTTTGCCACTGGAGTCTGTCCTTCATTCTTGTTCAAACGAATTTGATCACATTGACTCAAAAGAAATGTAATCAAAATAAATAATATCATCCTGCTCATATAGCTATTTATTGAATCGAATCCAAAAGATCCTGATTTACAATGACTTCATATTTTTCCTCAAGAGATTTCATCCATTGTTCTTCCAGGTAATCCTGGTAATCAGAGACAACTTCACCTCTCACCTCCTCAAATTTTCTCTCTCGCGGGCCACCAATCTCAACAGTTTTATATACCCGGTTCACTCTATTATCATTTCGATGAATGACAAGACCACTTTCCCATGGAATTGAGTCATTCTGTGCTTCTTTACGATCGAGATACTTCAACTGCACATTAATCAGGGAATCAACCTCCGTCAGTTGTTTTTTAATTAATGATAAACGATCGTATTTTTCAAGTATAAGATTAATTTGGTCATCATTTTTCCCAGTATCAGGATTATCAACCTGAACCACATGCAGGACAGAATCAGATATATATTGTTCCTGATGCTCCCTGAAATAATCTCTGATTCCGGAAGTGTCCATGATAGCCAGATTCCATACACTATCATTCATAATATTAAAAAGAAGAATCCCATCACGGTATTCTTTTGAAAGAAACCTGAACTCGTCGTAATGATTCTCCAGATTTTGTTTTTCATACTCCTCCAATCTTTGTGCTGCCAATTGATCAATTAATTGTCCGGCAAACATTCGCTGTCCTTTACTTCTTTTTTTAATCTGATTTCTATTCTGATGCAAGTATTCCAATAAATCATATTCTGAAATAACAACATCAGCAAAAGAAATGACTTCATGATCATAATCATCTTGATCAAAGACGAAATCAGGCTGATTAAGAAATTGACTATCAACCATACTCAGGACATTACTTAATCGCTTTTTATTCATTTTAAAATCATATTCTTCTTTTAATCCGCGATTAAAGGAAGACTTGAGTACATCAGCCTGCGCTCCCTTTTGTATGGCTTTTTCAATCTCTTTTTTTGCCTGATCAAAAGAAGGCACCGGCCTATGCCCTACACGCTTCAATATGTGCCAGCCAATATATGTTTTCCGGGGCTCAGAAACCTCCCCATCCTCATCAAGGGAAAAAGCCAATTCGGTAAATTCAGGAATCATCTGCCCTACGCCAAACCATGGCAACTCACCTCCCTGGGATGAGGTTCTGCGGTCATCTGAATATCTGCGGGCCATATATTCGAAAGAAACATCCTTGCTGATACTATCATGAATACGCTTAACCAAATTTTCAATAGAATCTTTCCCCGCCTGGGGCATATTTTTGGGAACTGCCTTTAATATGTGCTTAATTTTGATTTGCCCCCTTGCCTGGCGTTCATCCTTTTTTTTAATAAGATGATATCCAAACTGGGTTTTCACAGGCATTGATATTTCATCTTGCTTTAAATTAAATGCTGTTTTCTCAAAATGATAGGGAAATTTAAATGCAGTAACAAAACCAAGATTCCCTTGATTTTTCTTTACCGTGGGGTCATCTGAAAACTCAACAGCAGCTTCTTCAAAACCATACTTTCCTTTTCTAATCTTCTTGCGCACATTCATTGCTTTATTCCATGCATCAAGAGTGTCCTGGGCTGAAGCCTGATCAAACTTTACCTCAAAAAGAATATGAGCTAATGCTACTTCCTTATTCATACGTTCATAAGCATTTTTGATCATCTCCTCCCTTCTTTCTTCATCAGACAAATAAGGTTTCGCTAACTGATCACGATACTGCATATACTCATTTTTAAAATCAGACAAAGTATCATAACCCAGTCGCTGCGCTTCTAATACTTTCAATTTAAACCGAACAAAAAGGTCCAGATAATTTTGAATACTTTTTTGTCTATCATTGTCGCCGGCATTATTCTTCCGGTAGACACGTAAAAATTCATCTTTTGAAACTTTTTCTTTTATTCCCTCCGGGCCTTTGATCTCAATTAATGCTTCCGTATTCTGAGCAAATAATGAGACATTTATGATCATAAAAAAAATAAAAAAACAGTTTTTCTTAAACATAATGAACAATTTATTAAGTTTTTAGTACTACAAAAATATTATCGGTCGCGTGAATAATTGGGAGCTTCACGGGTAATCGTTACGTCATGCGGGTGTCCTTCCAAAACACCTGAGCCAGTAATTCGGATAAAATTAGCTCTTTGCAAGGCACCAATATCATGAGCGCCACAGTACCCCATTCCGGAGCGTAATCCACCAATAAGTTGGTAGATGACCTCAGAAAGTAATCCTTTATAAGGCACCCTTGCAGAGATTCCCTCCGGCACTAATTTATTAATATCTTCCTCTTCACTTTGAAAATACCTGTCTTTGGAACCATCATGCATAGCCTCAACAGAGCCCATTCCGCGGTATGCCTTAAACTTACGTCCATTATAAATAATAGTATCCCCCGGTGATTCTTCTACCCCGGCAAACATAGAGCCTATCATAACTGAATTAGCTCCGGCAGCAATCGCTTTAACAAGATCTCCCGAATAACGTATACCACCATCGGCAATCAGTGGTATTTCGGTACCCCTGAGAGCCTCAGCCACATCGAAGATCGCAGATAGCTGAGGAACCCCTACACCTGCAACCACACGGGTAGTACAAATGGAACCTGGCCCTATTCCAACCTTTACAGCATCAGCACCTTCATTCACCAATTGTATGGCAGCTTCAGAAGTTGCAATATTTCCCACCACGACATCAATATCCGGAAATTTTTCTTTGATTATCTTCAAATCATCAATCACGGATTTAGTGTGCCCGTGAGCAGTACCAATAACAATAGCATCTACGCCAGCCTCTGCCATTTTGTCTATATGG
>CAZSGN010000135.1:0-7512 GCA_964606415.1 uncultured Bacteroidales bacterium | reverse complement strand
GGAAGTTTGGGTTAATGAACTCAGGTTGACCAATTTCAGGGAAGAAGGTGGATGGGCTGCCAATGCACGGGTTACCACACAATTGGCTGATTTCGCGAACATAAGCATGGCAGGGAGCACCAGTAAACCAGGATTCGGCAGTATTGATAAAAAGACCGGCGAACGCTCCAAAGAAGATGTTTATCAATATGATATTTCTTCCAACTTTAGCCTTGGTAAGTTTTTCCCTGAAGAATCAGGTGTCCGCATCCCCATGTTTCTTGGCTACTCACAAACCATGATCAATCCCTTATACAACCCCCTTGATGAAGATGTCCGTTTTAAAGATGCCCTTGATAATATGGACAATAAAGAAGATAAAGAAAGGCTGAAAAGAATGGTGCAAGACCTTACCATACGAAAAAGTATAAATTTTCAGAATGTGGGTATCTCATTGCCGGAAGCCAAACCCAGCCTATACAATCCTTCAAACATCAGCCTAAATTACTCCTTTCGCGAGATTTACCAAAGCAATGTTCACCTTGACCAGGATTTGATGAAAGAACATGAAGGCGGACTTGTTTATAATTATACCACACGTCCAAAACCCATCCAACCCTTCCAAAAATCATTCCGCAAACCAGCATTCAGGTTTATACGGGACTTTAATTTCAATTACATTCCGTCGATGATTGGCTTTTCAACGTCAATGCGACGACGCTATAATGAACGTACACTCAGAAAAATCCAATTTCCGGATATGTCATTGGACACCACTTTCCAAAAAGATTTTACCTGGCTAAGAGATTATAAGGTCAAATATTACCTTACCAGGTCCATCCAGATAGACTTTACCGCCAACAATACATCAAGGATTGATGAACCATATGGTGCCCCCCGGCATTATGACCAATCCCAGAGAGACACTGTCCGTGAGGCGATACTATCCGGAGGAAGGCCCACCCAGTACAATCACAAATTCAATGCCCGTTATAACACCCCTATCAACAAGATTCCCTTATTAAACTGGACAACACTTTCTATTAACTATTCTTCAGACTACTTTTGGAATGCCGGCCCTGACCCCAATGGCCCCTATCAACCCAATGCTAATAGTCCCAGCTGGACAGGAAACGATATTAGTAACTCAAACTCGATCACCTATAGCTCTAATCTATCCATGAAAAACCTTTACAACAAAATAGGATTTCTCCGGGATATTAATAACGAGTTTAGCGGAAGAGGCCGCCAAAAGGAAAAAAAAGAAACGGTTGAATACACAGAAGACGGCATAAAACTGGAAAGAGGGGAACCCACAACCATCCGTCATAGCTTAAATACCGAAGACATAGAGGTTTGGGTTACCACCACTGGTGACGAAGAAATTGATGTAGAACTTGAAAAAACAAGTAAAAACAGAATCAAGATCACCCCTTCCAGTAATTATAGTAATGCCAGTATACGTATAGAAGGAGAAGCGGTTAAAAAACCTAATCTACTGGTGCTTGCAGGAAAATACATTGGCCGGCTGGCCATGAGTGTGCAACGCATTTCGATTAACTATTCAGAATCCAACGGAACCTCACTGAATGGATTTGATCCCCAATCAAGATTCGCAGGAATGGACTCGAAAAATAACTGGGCACCCGGCCTGCCTTTTGCATTAGGATTACAGGACAGAGGTTTTATCTGGGATGCATACCGCAAGGGATGGCTGGTAGATAATAACATTGTCAGCACTCCTGTTATGTACAACTATAAAGAAAGTCTTCGTTTGCGTAGCAACATTGAACCAATTAATGGCTTTAGAATTGACCTGAATGCAAACCGTTCTTATTCAGAAACCGTTAATCAATATTTCTACCCCATAGGTGATTACGTTGTCCCCAATCAAATTGAAGAGAACCTGAGCGGCAACTTTTCCATGACAACCATCTCGCTTGGTAGCGCATTTGAAAAGATAGACCCCGAATCAAATTATTCGTCCCAATATTTCTCCCGTTTTGACAATTATAGAAGAATTATTTCCAGACGTCGGTACCATGAGACCTCAGATCATTTTCCAAATTACGAACAAAACATATCCGACAGTCTTTATAATGTTCAAAACAATTATGCAGCAGGCTTTGGACCTTCGTCCCCACAAGTATTAATTCCTGCATTTCTGGCCGCTTATACAGGAAAAGATCCCAAAAAAGTATCATTAGATCCTATGCCCTCTGCATGGAACATGTTACCTAATTGGTCCATTCGTTATAACAACCTTACCAAAATAAAATGGCTGGGAGAGCGTTTTCGAACCATCAATATTAATCATGCATATTCATCAACCTATACACTTGGGGGGTTCTCCACCGACCCTAATTATGAAAAGCAACGTTTGAATTTTAACCTTGACGGTAATATCCTGGACCGTTATGACATGGCTTCAGTAACTCTTCAGGAATCGTTCCGCCCTTTACTAGGCATTGATGTTACCCTTAAAAACAATTTATCTGCCCGTTTTCAATACCAGAAGTCAAGATCACTCACTTTAAGTTTTTCCAATAGTAGAATTACAGAAGTTCACATGGAAGAAATTGTTATTGGTACAGGTTACCGTTTTGATAATTTCAGCCTGATCATCAATAACCGTGGAGGACAAAATGCACTTGAAGGGGACTTAAATCTTAACGGCGACATCTCATTTAAAGATAATAAAACCATCCTAAGAGATCTTGATGCAAATAGATCCGGGGAACCCTCTTCGGGAAAAAATATTATTTCAATCGGTTTATCGGCTGACTATGCTATTGGTGGACGTTTTAATGTTCGTTTATTTTACGATAAAATCATCAATAATCCGTTGATATCATCATCATTCCCAACCAGAAACACTAACTTTGGGTTCAGTGTAAGATTTACCCTGGCACAATAACCCATTGATAATTCCTTCCTGATATTCTTTTCTAATCCATATTTTTAACTATTTTTGAAGTAATATTTAATTTTAAACCATTAATCGTTATGAATATACCAGGAAATCTCAAGTACACAAAAGAACATGAATGGGTGCGCATTGAAGGCGATACTGCAACAATCGGGGTTACCGACTATGCCCAGGGAGAGTTAGGTGATGTTGTGTTTGTTGAAGTTGATACAATTGGTGAAACCCTTGACAAAGGAGAAGTTTTTGGCACCATTGAAGCAGTAAAAACCGTCTCAGACCTCTTTCTTCCTGTCAGTGGAGAAGTCATGGAAATGAATCCGGCTATTGAAGACACACCGGAAACCATTAACAATGATCCTTATGAAAATGGATGGATTGTTAAAATCAAAATGAGCAATCCTGCTGAAGCAGATGAATTAATGGATGCAGATAAATATAAAGAAATGATTGAAGCTTAACCGGGATAAGCGTTGTTAAACATATATAGCCTTACAATAAAAAGCCTGCTAAAAAGCAGGCTTTTTGTATTTTAAGTTTATTGCTTGCTATTTCTATTTTTTTTTATTATTTTTTTGACTTAATAATTTTAACCTAAACAAATACACATTAAATTATGAAAAAGACTATTTATCTGATTTTCAACGCAACATTGGTTGCTTTGCTTATTTCCTGTTCAATGCAGGATAACAAGGAAAAACATTGGGAAGAACTATTAAGTGGCAATGATTTTACTGGCTGGCACCAGGTTGGTGGAGAAGCTAATTATGAAATTGCTGATGGGGTGATAACAGGTAAAACCATTTTAAACACTCCCAATAGTTTTATGGTAACAGACAAAAAATACAGCGATTTTATTCTGGAATTTGAAGTCATGAACCATGATCTGTTGAACACAGGTGTTCAAATACGCAGCAACAGTATTCCGGAATATAAAGACGGGCGTTTTCACGGTTACCAGGTGGAAATTGAAGATCCGGCAAGAGATCGCAACTGGACAGGAGGCATTTATGACGAGGCTCGTCGCGGTTGGATTTACACGCTTGACAATAATCCGGAAGCACGAAAAGCTTATAAAAAAGATGCCTGGAACACCATCCGTGTTGAAGCCATTGGTGACACCATAAAAACATGGGTTAATGATATTCCTGCTGCCCACCTGATCGACAACATGACCCATGAAGGACATATTGGCCTCCAGGTTCACGGCATCGGAGATGATGAAGAAAAAGAAGACATCTGGGTTAAATGGCGAAACATCAAAATCATGACCGACTCGGGAGCCATTAGGAATAACACTACTTCTACCCCGGTTGAAGCCCAAACCTACCAATATAATGTATTGAGCGAAGAAGAAAAAGAAAATGGATGGAAACTGCTTTTTGACGGAAAAACCACCGAAGGTTGGCGGGGAGCTTATATGGATCATTTTCCTGAAAAAGGGTGGATTGTTCACAATGCAGCAATAACAGTACTGGAATCAGGAGGTGCTGAATCAAAACATGGAGGCGACATTGTAACAAAAGATGAATATACCAATTTTGAATTACAAGTTGACTTCCGGTTAACCAAAGGTGCCAATAGTGGTATTAAATATTATGTTACTGAAAAAGAAAAGAATAATCCCGGCTCCGCCTATGGGCTTGAGTACCAAATTTTGGATGATAAACACCACCCGGATGCCAAAAAAGGAAGAAACGGTAACCGCACCCTGGGGTCACTTTATGACATGATCCCTGCACCAGAAGACAAACCAGTAAAGGAAACCGGGAAATGGAACCATGCCCGAATCTATTCCAGTAACGATACTGTTATTTATTACCTGAACGGAGAAAAATTAATTGATTTCGTTCGTGGCAGTGATCATTTTCGTGAATTGGTAGCAATAAGCAAATATTCAGATCCCAAATTCAATACACATAACCGTTTTGGTGAAGCTAAAAAAGGACATATCCTTTTACAGGACCATGGCAACAGGGTCTCGTTCAGGAATATCAAAATTAAAACACTTAAGTAATTTATTTATATAAAGGTATTTATAAAAAAACGAACCATCATGAACACAAGAAGAGATTTTATAAAAAAAACAGCCATTGGTGCTGCAGGAATAACGCTTGGAGGACTAAGTGCAAAAAGTTATGGACGGGTGCTTGGCGCCAACGATCGTATCAATTTTGGTGTTGCAGGCATTAACAGCCGGGGCATTGCGCTAATGCATGCCATCAATAATGCCAAAAACACCTCCATTGGGGCAGTATGCGATGTAGACCGTCGTATTATTGAAAAATCGGTAAAAAGAGGACAAGACCTGACAGGAGTAAAACCCAAAAGCTATGAAGATGTACGTGAAATGCTGGAACAAAAAGACATTGATGCCATAGCTATTGCCACTCCCGACCATTGGCATGCACCAATGACCATCATGGGTGTACAGGCAGGCAAACACGTATATGTTGAAAAACCCTGCAGCCACAATCCCCGTGAAGGCGAATTGCTTGTTGAAGCAGAAAAAAAATATGATAAAGTCATCCAGATGGGCAATCAACAACGTTCAGCCCCCACCTCTATACAAGCCATCAAAGATATACGCGAAGGCATTATTGGCGACGTGTATATGGGTAAGGCCTGGTATGCAAACAAGAGAGGGCCTATTGGTAAAGGTAAAGAGGTTGCTGTACCGGATTGGCTAAACTGGGATTTATGGCAAGGCCCAGCACCCAGGAAAAACTATCAGGATATATGGGTGCATTATGAATGGCATTGGTTTTGGCATTGGGGTACAGGTGAAATCAACAACAACGGAACCCATGAGATTGATATCTGTCGCTGGGCCCTGGATGTTCAAAATCCCACCAAAGTGACATCTGCAGGTGGCCGTTATCATTATAATGATGATTGGGAATTCTATGACACACAAATAGTCAATTATGAATTCGGAAATGATAAATTAATAAGTTGGGAAGGACGCAGCTGCAATGATTTTCAAATGTATAACCGGGGACGTGGCGCTACGATACATGGAACCAAAGGAACGATTTTACTTGACAGGAATAATTACATCACTTATGATAATGACAATAACCTGATCAAAGAAAATAAAGAAGAAGAAAAAAGCGCAACAACAGATACACAAGGAAGAGGTTTTCTTGACATTATACACATGAATAACATGCTGGATGCCATCCGGATGGGAACAAAACAACATTCACCCATTGATGAAGGTGCGACAAGCAACTTATTATGCCACTTAGGCAACATTGCCCAGAAAACAGGCGGCAACCTTGAAATTGACAAAAAAACCGGCCGTATATTAAATAACAAAGAAGCTATGAAAATGTGGGAAAGAGAATATGAACCTGGCTGGGAACCAAAAATTTAATAAACAGATTACGAGATTATCAAGTTACCAAGTCACCCGGTAACTTGGTAATCTTTTATTGTTATTGTTGAGATAATACCTGAATAATATTACTTTTTATCCGGTCAAAGCCAGTACTTTTGAGGGGAGTTGTATCAAAGTAATAATTAAATTTTTCCAAAGAAAGGTTTCTCCATTCTGCTAAGCTTAATTCTTTAATATGTCCGGGGGTTTTTATATTCTTATTGGCTTTTACAGCATTATTGTTCCATGGGCAAATTGATTGGCATTCATCACAACCAAACACCCATTCATTCAATTTATTTTTATTGCTATTCCACTCCTGCTTCGCTGCATCTTTGTTAAGATAAGAAATACATTTTCGGGCATCAAGTGAATGAGGTTTAACAATAGCCCCGGCAGGACAGGCCTCCAGGCACAATTGACATGACCCGCAACGATCCTCGGCAGCTTTATCATAAGCCAAAGCATGATCCACAATCAACTCACCTAATAATGTCCATGAACCGAATTTCTCATTCAGTAATAAAGAATTTTTCCCTATCCACCCAAGCCCCGCTTGTCTGGCCCATGCCTTTTCCAAAACAGGAGCAGTATCAACAAAAGCTCTGCCTTTCAATGTTGGGGCACAATCAGATTGAATTTTTCTTAATAAAACTTTAAGCATTTTTTTGATCACCTTATGATAATCTTTCCTTAAAGCATAATAAGCCACTTTTGGATGATGATCGGGCAAATAGAAATCCTCGTGATAACTTATCATTAAGACAATAACGGATTTAGCACCGGGGAACAATAAACGGGGATCCCGTCGTTTATCTGTATATCTCTCCATATAATCCATTCCGGCATGCTTTCCCTGTACCAGCCAATCATTTAAAACAGAACTATCATGCTCAAGTGGCTCTGCCTTTGCAATACCACAAGCATCAAACCCAACCTGACCAGCCAAATCTTTAATTTTCCGTGTCAAAGAAACTACTGGATCCTCTTTACCTGCGTCCATCATATTAATTCTTTTAATTTGATCAAAAAACACGCTTATCTCCAGATGCTTATGATAGCAATCTGAAGAAATAAACACCATCTCTTCCTCAAAAAAACATAAGTGCCCGAACACCTCGTCCCATTCATGACTACCATTGGTTACAAAGTTAGGATTTTTTTAATGTATGTGGGTGAAGGGATGAACCGATGATATGGTTTATGGTAATATAATATTCTATAA
>CAZSGN010000134.1:5445-7531 GCA_964606415.1 uncultured Bacteroidales bacterium | reverse complement strand
GATTTATTGGATTGCCCGAACAGATGAGGGTTAATGTGCCATTATTTATGAAAGTTGAGGACCATGCACTTTGTTGCATAGTGCTTATCATTAATTTGTGTCCGGGAATTTGATGTCTTTGATGTTTAGTTGCAGGGTGGTTTGGCCTCTGAAATGGTTTTCCTCTATCGAATAAACCATATCAAAACGTTGTCCGTTTTTAATTTTTTCGTAGTGCCGGCTCATTGAGAATGCAATAGCATTAATTGGTTTATCGATATCTTCGCAATTCGAGACCGATAATTTCATGTGCGATTGATCAGTCCCGACAAGTTTGGCTGTTCCTTTGTCCGTCAGATTTCTTGAGCAGAACAGGGGAGCCATATTTTCCGGGCCGAAAGGGCTGAATTGCTTTAGTATGCGGTAGAATTTCGGGGTAATTTGGTTTAACTGCAATTCATCATCAATAGCCAGGATAGGTTTCATCATTGATTCAGAAATGTGCAGGCGCACGTATTCGTTGAATCGTTTTTTGAATGCTGGTATGTTGGCAGGATCCAGAGTAAGTCCTGCTGCGAAACGGTGTCCCCCAAAACGCTCAAGCAGGTCGCTGCAGGCGTCAAGAGCCGAGTAAAGGTCAAAGCCCTCGATTGACCTTGCAGACCCGGTGGCCATTCCGTTTGATAGAGTAAGGACAATGGTTGGCCGGTAATACGATTCGATCAGGCGCGAGGCGACAATCCCGATTACCCCTTTATGCCAGTCTTCCTTGTATAGGATGCTGGCATAAGCACTTTTCTCTTCCGGGTCATTTTCGAGCATCTGGAGGGCCTCGGAAGTGATTTGCTGGTCTGTACTTTTCCTGTCGCTATTGTGTTCATTGATCTTTGCAGCAATTTCATCTGATACTTCCGGGCTATCACTGGTTAATAATGTTACTGCCGTTGATCCTGATTCCATTCTGCCGGCCGCGTTAATTCGTGGGCCTATTTTAAAAACAATATCGGAGACATCCAGTGTTTTGTTTTCAATGCCGCCGACTTTTTTCAGGCTTTGCAGGCCTGTTGACGGATTTTCCATTAACCTTTGCAGGCCTAATGCCTCTAAGGCCCGGTTTTCCCCGGTAATAGGCACAATATCTGCGGCAATGCTGACGGCTACGAGGTCCAGATATTGATGAGCCATTTGTGGATCCATGTTTTGTTTGGCCAAATATGCCTGGATCATTTTAAAACCCACGCCGCATCCGGATAATTCTTTATAAGGGTAAGCACAATCTTTTCTTTTCGGATCCAGGACAGCCACTGCATCAGGAAGTTCCTCTCCCGGCAGGTGGTGGTCGCAGATAATAAAGTCGATATCTTTGCCATAACTGACTTTTTCATTGGCTTTAATGCCACAATCCAGTGTGATAACAAGCGAATAACCATGTTCTTTTGCATAATCAACCCCTGCGTATGATAAACCATAGCCTTCCTGGTAGCGATCCGGAATATAAAAATGAACCAGTTCACTTCCGGTGATTTGTTTCAGGAAGGAGTAAACCATGGCAACGGCTGTTGTCCCGTCTACATCGTAATCCCCATAAACCAGTATTTTTTCTTTATGCTGTATAGCCTGGTGAATACGTTGTATGGCTTTGTCCATGTCCTTCATCATAAAAGGGTCATGTAAATGATCGAGGGAAGGGCGGAAAAAGATTTTAGCTGATTCATAGTCGTTGACACCTCTATGAATTAGTAAGTTAGCCAATGAGTAGTCAATGCCCAGTGTATCCTGTAGATGCCTGATTTTTTTTTCTTCCGAAGGAGATTTGATGATCCAGTGTTTTTCCATAATTTTTTATAATTCCTGAAAGCAAAAATAGCCATTCATCTTTTTTCCGGCAAATATCTTTAAAGCATCATTTCAACAATTTGGGAACGTGTTGTTAATAATAATTTCATTGACTTGCTGCAAAATGTTTCCCATAATTCAGCAAGCGGCTGGCCAGAACCAGTACAAAGAAAACCTATATTTCAGGAATTGAAGAGGCTTATATAGAAGAATACCCACATACCCACTTACACATCTACTCTTTCATACACTTTAACCCATTCTACCTCCA
>CAZSGN010000134.1:0-5345 GCA_964606415.1 uncultured Bacteroidales bacterium | reverse complement strand
CACATACCCACTTACACATCTACTCTTTCATACACTTTAACCCATTCTACCTCCATGGTTGCCGGCAATAATTCATCTTTAACATGGCCGTCATGCACACCTGAGCTCAGATTGATATACATGGGGATTTGAGGGACATCTGCAGTAATTGTTTTGGCTTCCTGTTCGTTAATTTTCCAGGTAATTTTATCCGGCGTCCATTCGAGGGTAAAAATGTGATAATCTTTGGTGTATTTAGATCCGCTGGTTTTGGAAATATTTTTATGAACACCTTTTTTGGTCATTGAGCCGGTCAATATACCAAAAGAGAGTTTGTTTTTATGGTACTGAAAAACATTGAGTTGTGGTAATGCTTTATCACCAGCCATCCAAAAAGCATGGCCAACACCGGGATCTATTTTTACTTTGGCTTCAAATTTCCCGTATTGCTGGCGGAGCACATGCCCGGTATTGATAATACCTGAGGTGTAATCAAATTTTTTGGGGTGGAACCCATGTTTTGGGTGCCAGGCTCTTCCTTCTACCGGTTCGTTTTTAGTGATAATTTTTAAAATACCATTCTCAATTTCAATATTTTGGCCATCTGTAACAAAATGTTTATCGGTTTGGATGGTATAGGTATCATTCAGGATGGCTTCCCCGTAAAAATATTTGGTAAGCCATTTATTGGTATCTAATTGATTTTGCGAGAAATCATCGGAGAAAGTCTCATGCCAACGCTTAATTTCATCAAATTTATGTGTTCCTTCAAGGCTAAAGAACCACTTAAAATCATCCGAATTTTTTAGTTGAAGATACTCCTGTAGTTGTTTATATTCATCTGATTGCTCAAACTTTTTCTTAGGAGAAAGCGCCATATATTCTTTGGTCTGGCGGAATTCTTCTGATTGCACATAATCCTCCAGTTCTTTTAATTCCGTTAACTTGTCCGAATCTTTGATGGATTGGTATGTCTCGAATTTAGAAGAATTGGTGAATTTTATGTATTTTTTTATCGCCGGTGATTTGCCCAGTTTTATATATTCCTGTTCTTTTTGAAAAGCCTCGGTTGTTTTGTATTCTTTTTTCGGGGTATTGTTTTTTATGTTCTGGAAATCAGATGAATTGATGTATTCTTTTAATTCCAAAAACCGGCTTAACTGGCTTGATTTTTCTGTGGCCTGATAATCAGAAAAAGCTTTGGAAGCAATCACTTTTTCGTAAGTTTTGATGGCAGGATCTTTCTTTAGTTCTTTGTAGCGTTGCAGTTTCTGGAATGCTTCCGTATCTTCAAATTTCTGGCCTTTTATTTTTTCTTTTTGTTGCTCGAATTCGGGTGAGTTAACAAATTCATCCAATTCTTTATAGCGTTTATAAGCTTCAGTTTCTGTGAAGTTTATAAATCTATCATACTCTTCCTCAAGGGCTTGCCTTTGGGAAACGACATGATCCGTGGAGGGAATCATACCGAAGCGGACTTTTAATCTTGATATAAACGACATTTTAACAGCTTTTATAACAGCTAAAAATATAAAAAGTTTTTGAAATCCCGGTGAGGATTGGAAAAAATATTTTAATTATCTCTATTTTTACATGGTTTAAAGGAAATTTATGATCACAAAACAACCAATTGATCAGGTTTTTATATAAATTATTTTTAAAAAAAAAAGTATCATTATTAACACATCAAGGTTCTTTTGAAAAGCTAATGATTGATTTAAAAAGCAGGCAAATGATTATAAAAGAAGAAGTTTTTAATCACCGGGTGCCGGTACAAATAAGGTTAAATGATGTAGATATGAACCGGCATGTCAATAATTCCATGTATCATCATTATTTTGATTTTGCACGGGTTCGTTATTTTGAGCAGATGATCGGCTCGGAGATTCAGTGGGATTACCAGTCAATGGTTGCAGCAAATATCACCATTGATTTTTATGAGCCTGTTTATTTGAATGATGAGGTTGAAGTATGGAGCAAAGTGACCCGGATTGGGCATAAGAGCATTGTTTTTCTTCAGTATCTTATAAGCTTGGATGGCCAAAACATTAAAGCGCGCAACCAGGCTGTTATGGTCGGATTTAACCCAACCCTTAAACAATCTTTTCCTGTTCCGGCTGATTGGAAGCAGGGCATTGAGCGCATTGAAGGGCAGGGTTTTTGATCATAGATCAACCAAGCCTTCGGGCAGGTCAAAAATAATTTTCTTCTCGGTGGGATTTATTTCAATGATAAGATTTTCCTGCATGGGGATAAGCATCTTTCCGTTATTAACTTCGATAAGCGGGTTTTGTGGATGATCAATAAAGCCTGTCACGCTGCCTAATACGCCCAGGCTTTGGTCTGAGACTTCGAATCCATAGATATTTTCGGGATTGGGGAGTTTGTCTTTTGAGCTATTCTGCTCATCAGTTTTAAGCATTAATTCTTTTCCTCGAAGAATACCTGCCTGATCTTTATTATCGATATCTTCAAATTTGACCAGGAAATTTTGCTCATCCAGTTCCCTGATCGATTCCAAAAAAAAAGGAACAGGTTGTTGATCAATATTGACCATTACCCATTCCTCTTCAAATATTTGATCAGTTATCCCTTGTGGGTTCTGAACTACCATCTCTCCTTTTATGCCGTGTGTTTTAACGAGTTGTCCGATGTAAACACAATCCTCTTTTCGGATCATAAGGCTTAAGGTTGAGGCAAATTATTCAGTGCCTTCTTCTTTTTTTTCTTCGTTCCCGCTTTCTTCTTTGTTTTCAGCAGCAGGCTCTTCCTTTTCGGTTTTTTCTTCTGCTTTAGGCGCTTCAGTTTTCACTTCTTCAGCTTTGGTTTCTTCAGCCGCTTTTTCTTCTGCCTGAACTTGTGGTTCTTGAGAATTTACTTCTGCTGGTGCTTCTTCATCAGCTTTTGCTTCTTCGGCCAAATCCGATTGTTTTTTCATTAGTGCAGCAGCTCGTTCTTCTCTAATTTTTTGTTCGGCATCAAAGCGTTTTTTCTTTTCTGCTTCTTCTTTTTTAGAGCGCTTTTCTTTCTCTGCATTCATTTTTCCTTCTTTATCCTGCAGCCAGGCATTAAATTTTTCTTCAGCTGCTGCTTCATCGAAAGCACCTTTTTTCACGCCTTCAAGAAGGTGTTTTTTCATCATGACCCCTCTGGATGATAATATGGAGCGACAAGTATCTGTTGGTTGCGCTCCTGTTTGTAACCATGTCAGTGCCCGGTCAAAGTCCAGGTCAATGGTTGCGGGGTTGGTTACGGGGTTGTAAGTGCCAATTTTTTCAATGTACTTGCCATCCCGTGGCACCCGGCTGTCCGTTACTACGATGTGGTAGAACGGCTTCTTCTTTCGCCCTTGTCTACTTAATCTGATTTTTGTTGGCATAATTAATTAATATGTTTAAAAATTTGGAACCGCAAATATAAGACATAATTTTTTTATTTTCAACATTATTAATGAAATAGCCTGCGTATTTATAAGGTTTATCTTAATGTTAACTGCTAATCCTTTATTTGTAACCATTTGGTGATGGGGCACAAATATCAAATAAAAGGGAGAGGTGAATCATTTTTATTAGTGACATTGTATTTTAATAAGCTGTAATATTGTAATGAACAGTGGCTTTTACCCGGACAGCAATGTAAAAGCTTTGAATTTTTTTTCTATCCGGCTGCCTGTTATACTTTGCTGGTTTAAAATGGCAAGGCGGCAGATTCTTTTTTGATTGAAAAAAAAGCAGGCCCCAAATAGAATGTTTCTCTTCAGTAATCAACACAGGAATTGTTTATTCAGGGACATATGAAATTAAGGCTGCAAAATTTTCTTATAAGTTTTTAACAGCTGTTAAAACTTCCCTTGCAATTCTGTATTTTTACAGAAGATTTTAAGTTTTTTGTAAAACCCTGTAATTCAAATAACATGAGCCGTTTTTGCCACCTGCATGTTCATACCCAATATTCGATATTAGATGGTCAGTCAAGTATTCCTGTTTTGTTGGAGAAAGCCAAGGGCGATGGCATGGAAGCCCTTGCTATTACTGATCATGGCAGCATGTTTGGGGTGAAGGATTTCCATAAATCTGCCAAAAAGGCTGGTATTAAGCCGATTATTGGGTGTGAGGTATATGTTGCCAAAAATGGCATGCAGGAAAAGAAAAGCCCGGAAGACAGGAGTGGTCATCATTTGGTGTTGCTGGCTAAAAATACAACGGGGTATCATAATTTATTGAAATTAGTATCTTATGCATGGACAGATGGCTTTTATTATAAACCCCGCCTGGATAAAGAACTTTTGCGCCGTTATAGCGATGGGATCATTGCTTCTTCGGCATGTATTGGTGGTGAAGTTCCATCATTGATTATTAAAGGTGAACAGCAGAAAGCCGAAGAAGTAGCGGCTGAGTTTAAAGAAATATTTGGTGAGGATTATTATTTGGAGATGCAGTTTCATCCGTCCGGGAATCCTGATATCGACCAGGAGGTATACAATAACCAGGTTACAGCTAATAAAGGGATTAAAGCTATTTCGGAAAAACTGAACATTCCTTATATTGCGACTAATGATGTTCATTTTGTAAATGAAGATGATGCAGAGGCGCATGATATACTTATATGCATTAATACCAATGCTGATTTTGATGATAATGAACGGATGCGTTATACCAGGCAGGAGTTTTTCAAAACAAAAGCCGAGATGCAGGAACTTTTTGCTGATTATCCTGAAGCCCTTGAAAGAGTAGTCGATATTGTTGATAAAGTCGAGGATTATGAGTTGGATAGTGATCCTGTAATGCCTGAGTTTAATCTCCCGGAGGGTTTTGATGATAGTGATGATTATTTACGGCATATTACTTTTGAGGGAGCGAAGGAGCGGTGGGGCGAGGTTTCTGAAGAGGCCCGGGAACGAATAGATTTTGAGCTTGCGACCATCAAAAATATGGGTTTTCCTGGTTATTTTTTGATTGTCTGGGATTTCCTTAAGGCTGCACGTGAAATGGGCGTTTCAGTTGGCCCGGGCAGGGGTTCTGCTGCGGGGTCGGCTGTTGCATATTGCCTGAGGATAACCGATATAGACCCGATTAAGTATAGCCTCCTTTTTGAGCGTTTTCTTAATCCTGACCGTGTGTCAATGCCTGATATTGATATTGATTTTGATGAGGACGGGCGTGAAGAGGTGCTTAATTGGGTGGTTCAAAAATACGGGCAAAAGCGGGTTGCCAATATTATTACGTTTGGCACCATGGCGCCTAAAATGGCTATTCGTGATGTGGCCCGGGTTTTGAAATTACCCCTTGATGAGGCCGATAAGCTTGCCAAGATGATACCGGAGAAACCGGGCAACAGTTTTAAGAAAGCATATAAAGAAGTGCCTG
>CAZSGN010000133.1:2672-7566 GCA_964606415.1 uncultured Bacteroidales bacterium | reverse complement strand
GTTTATAGGTGTCTTAAAGCCTATAGTTGAGTAAAGTTTTTCAGGATAAAATTTAGGTATATTTTTTATAAATGGAATATTTAAATAACATAAAATCAATAATTTATCTCTGTGCTTCAATATGCACAGTCTTAATAATTAATGTTTAATAAGTTACTGCGAAACTTGAGTTAACAATTTTAACAGTGTCTTATATCATTTAAATATTTAACCATTAAAATTAGAACCTACTTATTAAAAGATAAATATATGATAAATAGTGCGGAGAAATATATTGAAAAACTTAAAATGGAGAAACATCCGGAAGGTGGCTGGTTTACTGAGATCTTCCGTTCGGACGAATCTTTTGAAAAGGGCTCATTACCCGAAAGATATAATGGGGACAGGCATTATGCAACTTCTATTTTTTATTTACTCAGAGAAAAAGAGCATTCCGACCTGCATATTCTAAATTCAGATGAACTTTGGCATTTTTATGATGGACAAACACTCTTTATCCACTGTATTGACCAGGATGGCAATTACCAAAAGAAAAAACTTGGATTGGATCTGGACAATGGTGCAATGCCTTCTGTGTTGGTGCCTAAACTGACCTGGTTTGCTGCTGAGGTTGCTACTGATGACGGGTTTTCATTAGTCGGGTGTACCATGTCCCCGGGTTTTGAGTTCGAGGATTTCTGTCTTGGAACCAGGGATGAATTGCTCAATATGTTTCCCCAGCATCAGGAGCTTATCGAGAAATTTTCAGCGGATTAAATAATGGCGGGCTTATATATCCATATCCCTTTTTGCCGTCAGGCTTGTTATTATTGTGATTTTCATTTTTCGGCTTCTCTTTACAATAAAACCGAATTGCTTCAGGCTTTATCAACGGAATTGTCCCTGCGTAAGGATGAATTACAGGAACCCCTCGAAACCATCTATTTTGGTGGAGGAACACCTTCTGTTCTTCATTTAAAGGAACTGGAGGCTATCTTGCTTGAGGCAGGTAAACTTTTTAAAATATCGGATTCCCCTGAAATAACGCTCGAAGCCAATCCGGATGACCTGACTAAAGATTACCTGAAAGGATTGAAAAATATAGGCTTTAATCGCTTAAGCATCGGAATACAAATCCTGGATGATAGAATATTGAAATGGATGAATCGAAGACATACCGGCCAGGAAGCTGTTAATTCAGTGATTAATGCGGCTGAAGCGGGATTTAAAAATATTAATGTGGATATTATCTATGGTATTCCTGGAACAACAGCGGATGATACCCGAAGTTCCCTGAAAGGCATGCTTGATCTCCCTGTCCATCATCTTTCAGCTTATCATCTGGGTATTGAGGAAAAAACGGTTTTTGGTGTCAGGAAAAAAAAAGGCTTAATTCATGAAATTAATGAGGAGCGCAGCCTCGAAGATTACCAGGTCGTTTTGGATATGGCTGCGGAAAAAAGAATGATTCATTACGAGGTGTCAAACTTTGCTTTAGAAGGTTATATCTCCCGGCATAATTCGGCTTACTGGACAGGCAAAAAATATCTGGGCATCGGGCCATCGGCTCATTCTTTTGATGGCTGTAAAAGGAGCTGGAATGTTGCTGTAAATGCAGATTATATACAAGCGTTAAAAAAGTATGAGCTGCCGTCTGAATTCGAGATTTTGTCTAAAGTAAACCAGCTAAACGATTATTTGCTGACATCTCTAAGAACTATTTGGGGGATCGATATTTTAAAGATCAGCAATGAATTTGGCGATAAACGGGCAACAGGCATCCTGGAAAAAGCTCAGGCTTTTATTGAAGGCAAGGATCTTATTTTTCATGATAACCATCTAATTCCCACAGAAAAAGGCCTCTTTCGGTCTGACATGATCATTAGTGCTTTAATGGTAAATGATTGAAATTGGAATGAACAAGGGACATAGGTTCGTAGCAAGAATTAATCATCCTGATTGTTTTTTTTTTTCAAAACATAGTTATTACTCTTTTTGAATGGAATGATTCTTGATGAATTTATCAGGATATTTAAAATTAAATGCCTATGAAACTCAAAACAGATGCATTTGAACATGAAGGGATGATCCCACAAAAATATACATGTATGGGCGAAGATAAAAGCCCCGCTTTAAAGTGGGAAGATATTCCTCTCGGGACCAAAAGTTTAGCGCTAAGCCTGAAAGACCCTGATGCTCCGGGAAAGACTTTTGTCCATTGGCTGGTTTATGATATTGATCCTTCTACTGATGGGGTTAAAGAAAATGGAGTGCCGGGAAAACAAGTTACCAATCATTTTGGCCGTGAATCATATGGAGGGCCATGTCCGCCTTCAGGTGTTCACCGGTATTATTTCCGGCTTTTTGCGCTTGATGTAGAAACATTGGGAGAAATTAGCTCAATGGATGAATTTGACCAGGCGGTAGAGAAACACACAATTGATCAGGCAGAGATTATGGGGCGGTTTTCGAAATAGTGTTTCTGGCCAGAGCCATGCAAAAAAATGTTTTCTTGACATGATGCAACAAAAAATCACAGGGTCGTGTATGCTTTCATTATATCCACGACATATGCAGTAGAACCCTTGATTTTCAGTTTTTGATAACTGAATTACCTTTTTATCCTGGTTTTAGACAAGTAAATGTAAAAGGAAATATTTTTATGTTGTTTGTAGCAGGAGATATTGCAATATACCATCAAGTATTCTATGGTTATTCTCAAAATGCCTGATGTTTCCACTAAAATCATCAAATGATTGGATAAAGGGGCCATCAGTTATATCATCCAGGCTGTTTTCTCCAATCTCTCTGATTCCTTCACGAGATAACTCTATATGATATTGAAGTCCAAGCACTTTTTTATTATAAATAAATGCCTGGTTTTTGGTTGCTTCTGAATGGCTCAATTGAATTGCTCCTTTGGGCAGTTCAAAGGTGTCACCATGCCAGTGAAAGGGGGTGAAGGAAGTGGGTATGAAATCCCATAATTCTTTAGCTTCCCGGGTGTTTGTAACAGGAAACCACCCAATTTCTTTTTCATCATTCCGGTAAACTTTGGCTCCCAGAGCATTTGCGATTAACTGGGATCCTAAACATATCCCCAGGACAATTTTATTCTTTTTTATAACCTCTTTGATAAAAGTTTTCTCTTCTGTGAGCCATGGATAAAGATGGTCGTCATGTATACTCATGGGGCCTCCCATGATAATCAGCCAATCAAAAGTGTTGATATCCGGCAGACTTGAGTCTTCATAAAACCGGGTGGTGGTATATGTATGTCCATGCTTTTTGCACCATTGACTGATCTGATCTGGTCCTTCGTAGGGGACATGAAGAAAAAAATGAATGTTCATGAAAGAATGATATAAACGGTAAACTGATTCTATAAAATAAACAAAAGCTGCCAGCACATACTGGCAGCTTGAGTGGAAATGATATTAGTCATTTGTTCCTATGTTATCCGGGAAACTGAAAATAATTTTTGGCATTGTAGTAGCAAATATCTTCTACCATGCGCTTTAGTTTATTGTCTTCTGCAGGGATTTCTCCATTTTCAACTGCATTGCCAATCAGATTGCTTAATATTCTTCTGAAATATTCATGCCGCGGAAAAGAAAGAAAGCTCCTGGAGTCAGTGAGCATACCTACAAAGCGGCTAAGCAATCCTAATACGGAAAGGGTTTTTAGATGATCCTCCATGCCATATTTTTGATCCAAAAACCACCATCCGGAACCCCATTGCATTTTACCGGGTATACTGCCATCCTGGAAATTCCCGATCATAGTGGCATATAAGGCATTATCCCTGGGGTTAAGATTATAAAGAATGGTTTTCGTTAGTTGATCGTCTTTATCCAGCATATCAAAAAAGCGGGACATAGGCTCTGCGACGGAATAATCACCGATAGAATCAAAACCTACATCAGCGCCAAGTTTTTCGAACTTGCGGCTGTTATTGTTTCTCATGGCTCCACAATGATACTGCTGTACCCAGTCCTTCTCATTATCCATAACAGCAAAATCATAAAGCATCGCGGTTTTAAATTTATCAATCTCTTCTGGAGTAAGTACTTTTTGAGCGCGTACTTTGGAAAAAATAGTTTCTATTTCTTTTTCTGTGTAGTCACTTGCATACATGGTTTCAAGCCCATGGTCAGAAAGACGGCTTCCTTTTTCATGGAAAAAATCATGACGTTTACGCAAGGCTTCGATCAATGCTTTATAGCTGTTAATGTCTGTGTTACTGACATCAGCTAATTTATCGATGTACTGGTTGTATGTTTCAGGGTTCTCAACCTTCATTGCGTTGTCTGGCCGCCATGCCGGAAAAACTTTTGTTTCAAAGCCATCTTCCCGTATTTTATCATGATGCCTTAGGTCATCAACCGGGTCATCTGTCGTGCAAATCACCTCTACGTTTTGCATCTTGATCATATTCCGGACAGAATGCGACCTTTGTTTGAGCTGGCTTTTGGTGCCTTCCCATATTTTTTTTGCTGTTTTTGGACTCAATGTATCGTCAATATTAAAGTAACGGCGTAATTCAAGGTGAGTCCAATGGTAGAGCGGATTCATTAATGTATAGGGGACTGTCTCTGCCCATTTAATAAACTTTTCATAATCAGAGGCATCGCCGGTACAATATTTCTCTTCTACGCCGTTTGTTCGCATCGCACGCCATTTATAATGATCGCCTGATAACCATATCTGACTTATATTGTCATATTGTTTGTCTTCTGCAATTTCTTGCGCCGATAAATGACAATGGTAATCTATAATGGGCATCGGAGCTGCGGCTTCGTGGTAAAGCTTTTCAGCGGTCCTGGTCTCCAGTAAAAAATTCTTGTTCATGAATTTTTTCATAACAACACATTTTTTTGTTTAATGGCGTAAAAATAATAAAGAAGATGAGAAT
>CAZSGN010000133.1:0-2572 GCA_964606415.1 uncultured Bacteroidales bacterium | reverse complement strand
GATTCTTTATATCAATAACCGCCCAATCTGATAGATGCCAAATGTTATAATCCATGCAAAAACGAGTGGGTAAAAAGCAGAAAAGAGTGTCCATCCCCATTTTGCTGTTTCCTTTTTAATGGCAACTAAAGTTCCCATGCATGGGAAATAAAGCAATGTAAATACAAGAAAGCCAAAATAGGCAATAAGTGGTTTGTGGTTTCTTTTTTGCTCAGACTGTAATTTACGAATTAAAGAGGGGCTGTTTTCATTAGCCTCACTATCAGCCTGGTATAAAAGCCCCATTGAACTTACCACAACTTCTTTGGCCATGATACCGGTTAAGATACTGACAGACATCCGCCAGTCAAAGCCCAGTGGTTTAAAAACGGGTTCAATAGTCTTGCCAATCTGACTAATATAGGATTGCTCCAGTAATGCTGCATTTTTTTTCAGATCGAGATTATCGATCTTCTCTTTTATCTGCATGGAGATGTTTGAGTTTTCCGAAGGTATTACGGCAAGTTGTTCCTGTTGTTTGTTTATTTGTTGATCGTAACGGGAAATGATTTCTTTATCTCTTGGAAAATAACCCAGGGCCCACACGATGATCGAAGCAAAAAGAATGATGGTCCCCATTTTTTTTAGAAAATGACTTGTTTTAAACCAGGTATGTTTTCCTATGGCTTTCATGGTAGGTAAACGATAGGGAGGAAGTTCCATAACAAAAGGAGAATCAACTTTTTTAAACATGGTTTTATTCATGATAACCGCTGTAACCAAAGCAGCCAAAATCCCGATCAAATACATGGAAAATAATAGAGCCGATTGGTATAGAGGAAAAAATGCACTGATAAAAAGTACATAAACCGGCAATCTTGCACTGCACGACATAAAAGGGGTGATGAGCATGGTCAGCAGTCGGTCACGCTTACTCTCAATGGTACGTGTTGCCATAATTGCCGGCACATTGCATCCGAATCCCATTAAAAGGGGAATAAATGATTTTCCATGTAACCCGGCTTTATGCATCACTTTATCCATCAGGAAAGCGGTTCTGGCCATATAGCCAGAATCTTCCAGCAGAGAGATCATGAAAAAGAGGATCATGATGTTGGGTAAAAACACCAGTACGCCGCCAACACCACCAATAACCCCATCAGTAATTAGCTGAGAAAAAGCACCTTCTGGTAATAATTGACTGCTTAGTTGAGAGAGGCTTCCAACACCTTGTTCAATCCACCCCATTGGGTATTCTCCTATTTTAAAAGTGAAGAAAAAAATCAACCAGATAATACCAAAAAACACAGGTAACCCCAATAAGCGATGCGTTAATACCTGGTCAATGCGTTGGGAAAGCGAAGGGTTATTTTTGATCTTTTTTACCTGGGTTTCTGCCAGGGCACCTTCAATAAATCCATAGCGACGATTTAAAATTTCCGTATTGATCTCAGAAGGAAGTAATTGTTCTATCTTTTTCCTGTGTTCCCGGGCGATTGATGTTAGTTTTTCCTGCAAGTCAATAGCTATTGAAGGCAATGCAATAGGATCCCCTTCGAGTATTTGAGTCGCAAGCAGTCTGTTTGAATTTTTAATTTGATCAGGATGTCCGGATAATAAATTTTCTATAGAGGAAATGGCTTCTTCTATTTCCCTGCCCATAGGAATGTTCACGGAACGAATGGTTTCATCCTGGTTTTGATATATTTTGATAACCCTTTTAAAAAGCGGTTTTAGTCCTTTGCCTTTTGTGCCGATGGTTGGAACAAAAGGTGTTCCTAAAAGCGTCCCCAGCTTATTATGATCAAGTTGAAAGGCATTGGCTTTAAATTCATCATACATATTAAGCGCTACGACAGTGGGAATACCCGTGTCAATAATCTGGGTGGTAAGGTAAAGGTTCCGCTCTAAATTTCCTGCATCCACCACATTAATAATCAGGTCAGGCTTGTGGTTTAAAAGATAATCAGTGACAAACATTTCCTCGGGAGAATAAGGAGAAAGCGAATAGGTGCCGGGCAGATCTATAAATTGCATGGTATAACCGTCAAACTCAAGACTGGCTTCTTTGGCTGCTACCGTGACGCCGGAATAATTAGCGACCCGCTCACGCGAATTAGTGGCAAAATTAAAGAGTGTTGTCTTTCCGCAATTGGGATTGCCTACCAGTGCAATTTTGATATGCCGCGAGGATTTTTGTCCTGTATTATTTTGCCTGACAACATGCGTATTCATATCCTTTACAGCAGAAAACGCTGACTTAGGCCTACTTTCACCTGCTAATACCAGGTCAGTCTCCACTTCGATCATAGCCGCTTCTTTTCGCCTGATAGATAATTTGTACCCCATAAGGTCATATTCAATAGGATCTTTTAAAGGAGCCGATTTGATCGCTTTTATACGTCGTCCCGGAATAAATCCCATTTCGTTGATCCGTTTTATAATTTCGCCTTTGCCATTGATCTTTGTTATTTCGGCTTCTTGTCCTGTTATGAGTTCGGATAATTTCATAATTTTATTTCTTTATTTATAATGCTCATCTCTCGTTGTAAGCGGGAGTGAACTCGCCAATGAATGTTAATATTAGATATTA
>CAZSGN010000132.1:0-7616 GCA_964606415.1 uncultured Bacteroidales bacterium | reverse complement strand
TTTATCTACATATAAACAAATTGCAAGCTTTCATTAAATTAGTGGTAGAACCAAAGTTTTTAGAGATGTCCTCGATTGTTATTCTCATCACGATCATTCATCCAATCCATTACATCCTCCGCAAAATAAGAAATAATAATATCCGCTCCGGCTCTTTTCATGGAAATCAACATCTCCATAACGACCTTTTTTTCATCAATCCACCCCTTTTCTGCCGCTGCTTTGATCATAGAATATTCACCACTAACATTATAAGCCACCACAGGTAATAAAAAACGATCTTTTATTTGCCGGATCACATCAAGATAACTCATTGCAGGCTTAACCATCACCATATCAGCACCCTCTTTAACATCCATTTCTACCTCACGGATGGCTTCCCTGCTATTTGCCGGATTCATCTGGTAAGATTTACGGTCACCAAATTGCGGGGAACTACCGGCTGCTTCCCTGAATGGCCCATAAAACGCAGAAGCAAACTTTGCCGCATAAGAGAGAACAGGCGTTTTATAATAACCAGCCTGATCAAGTGCCAGTCTTATAGCAACAATTCGTCCATCCATCATATCACTGGGTGCCACTATATCCGCCCCTGCCCTGGCCAACGACACACTTTGCCTGGCCAATAACTCCACCGTCTGGTCATTATCCACATCTCCATCAACAAGTGGGCCACAATGGCCGTGAGTCGTATATTCACAATTACAAACATCAGCAATAAGCAATAAATCAGGCAACATCTCCTTCAATGCCCTTAATGCTTGCTGAACGATACCATTCGATTCGCAAGCTACTTCTCCTGACTCATCTTTATGCTCCGGAATACCAAACAATAAAACAGCCCGTACTCCCTTATCATATAATTTTTGAGCTTTTATTACCAATTCATCCACTGATAATTGCTCAATTCCCGGCATCGAAGAAACCGGATTTTTTATTTGTTCACCCGGGCAAACAAATAAAGGCATGACTAGATCCGATTTAGAAAGATGATGCTCATTGACCATTTCTCTTAAAACAGGATTATACCTAAGGCGTCTTAAACGTGTTTGCATAACTCAAATTTAAAAAGATTTTAACCCAAATTGAGCGATTCCGCTCAATCGATTAAGTAAATGTAAGCATTTCACCTCACTTATTCGGTGAAACGCAACATTTTCTAAATCGGTCCGTCAGCTGACGGATAAGTAAAGCGATTTTTCACTTCGTTTAAATCGCTCAACTTAGGTTTAATTTGATCGTGTTGCTGAATCCTTAAAATAATCCACAACAGCATCTATGAGCCTATCTAACGAAGGATCATCAGGTTGAACCAAAGGCTCATACCCCTGGTCTTTCATAGCCCTGGTTGTGACCTTACCCATACTGGCAGATTTTAATACCGCAGGTTTAGAAGGCTCCATCATCGTCAGGAGATTCATAAACGAAGAAGGGCTGGTAAACAAAATAAGATCATACAGGCCATTTTTGATATCCTCAACAATATTTTGCGGATAATGAACAGGGATTCGATTCTCATAAATATTCCTCCGCTGAACTTTTAACAAATGGCTTAAATTATTCAATAATTGATCCGAAGCCAGGTCTCCCTGCAATAAAAAACCCTTTTCATTTTCCTGCAGCAAGTCCATTCCAGTTAATTGTTCAACAAATTCAGTCGACGAGGCAGCCTGAATTGTCACAAAAGGCTCAATACCATTATTTAATAGACACTGTGCTGTTTTCTTACCGTAAACAATAAATTTAAGCTGCTGAGAGAGATCAGAAGAATCAACCAACTGAAAAAGTGCTTCGGCCCCGTTCTCACTGGTCAGAAAAATCCAATCCACTACATTCAAAGACTCTTTTAAATCAGCAATAATTTCCGGATGCTCAATGGTAGCAACCTCAAATGTTGGTAAATGCTCAACCACTGCCCCCATGCGGCGAAGCGGAACAATCAGCTCATCCGCTTTTGCTATATTACGGGTCACTACAATTCGTTTATTAGTAAGCGGCCTGTCTTTACACATCCAGGTTAATATTTTCTTTTTCACATTTTTGCTTGAGCTGATGAGCTAAACGAATCCCCAATTGAATACGCTCATCATTTTTAGCCTGACCGTTAAGTCGAGTTAAGTTTTTCATCGAAGAATCACCAGCCATTACTTCAAGATTCATCTGATCATTAGACTGCCAGGCATAAGCTGCCATCGGGAAACGGCACCCTCCCTCCATCTCCTCCATAAAAGCTCTTTCTGCTTCCACCGCATAATGCGTATCATCATGATCAACAGTACTCAACAAATCCCTGATCTCCCAGTCTTCTTTTCGGCATTCTAAAGCAATAGCGCCCTGGCCAATAGCAGGAAGGCAAACATCAAGGGGAATCACCACCTTTTCTGGAAAAGAGATGCCATAACGGTTCAATCCCGCTGCAGCCAATACAATAGCATCATATTCCCCTTCTTCCATTTTCCGGATCCGGGTATCAATATTGCCTCTTAACCCTGTAAACTTAAAGTCCTCCCTGTACGCTGCAAGTTGCACTCTTCGCCGCGGGCTGTCAGTCCCAATAACTGTGCCAGGTTTTAAATGATTCAAAGAAACGGCATCAGGACTCAGAAGCACATCCTGCACAAGTTCACGTTGAGGAAAAGCAGCAAGTAAAAGTTGATCAGGAACAAAAGAAGGCACATCTTTAAGGCTATGAACAGCAATATCGGCCTGACCATCAAGTAAAGCATTTTCAAGTTCTTTAACAAAAACTCCCGTACCATCGAATGATGCTAAAGATTGTTTGGTTTCACGATCCCCTGTAGTAGAAAAAGTGCGAATGGGAAAATCAATATCAGGATGCTTATGGCGCAACAATTTTACCGTTTGTTCCGTCTGGGTATAAGCCAACTTGCTGGCTCTTGTTGCAATAATGTATTGTTTTTTGTTCATGAATCCTGATCAATAAAAAATGAATGCTTCAGTCGCTCAGAAATCATATTTAAATCATCAATATCCGTGATATTTTTAAGATTTTTCATGATCGTCATAATAATCTTATCAGAATACTGGAATAATAAATCTTCAACCATTTCATATTGCTCCTGATCCAATGCAGAAAGTTTATTTTTATGCTTTACCAATAAATTTTTTCCCATTTGATCAAAATCTCTCTTTATGTCATTCATAACAGGAATAATAGTTTGCTTTGCATACCAATTAAAATATTCTTCAGATATCTCATCAATAATCTCACGCGCATTAATGACCTCTTTGGAACGTCTCCGTATATTCTCATTAATAGTATCTTCCATATCTTCAATGGTATATAACTGATGGCCCAAATCAGTAATCGACGGATCAATATTACGTGGGACAGAAAGATCTATCAAAACTTTACCATCATTACCTGCTTGTTTAATATTATTTTTTGTTAAAATATATTCCGGTGCCCCCGTTGACACCACAACAATATCAGACTTAGCAAAAAAATGATATCTTTCTTCGAAAGGAATAACAGTAGCATTAAAACGCTCGGCAAGCTCATCAGCCTTTCCCGCAGAACGATTGGCGAGAAAAATATCACAATTAATATGCTTTCGCAAATTAGTGGCTGTCAATTCAGCAATTTTCCCTGCCCCTATAAGGAATATCATCTTTTTTGAATGATCCTGCTGAAGTAAATCCTGTACCATTTCAATAGCTATGGAACCCACAGAAACAGAACCCTGAGATATTCCTGTACCATACCTGACTTTTTTTCCCGTCTGAATGGCTATCTGGAATAACTTATTAATCAAACCATTAACTGCATTGTTTTTCTTTGATATAAAATAAGCTTCTCTTACCTGTGATAAAATCTGATCCTCGCCAAGAATCATTGAATCAAGGCTGGCAACCACCTCAAACAAATGTTCTACAGCCTTGTTGCAATGCTTTTTATAAAGAAAAGATTCAAAAGAACTCCGTTCAAATCCATGAAAAGAAGCTAAAAAAGCGATCATATCATCAAAAGATTCATCAATTCGTTCAGTAGCTCCATAAATCTCCACCCGGTTGCAGGTGGAAATCACAACAGCCCCTGACAATGATCTATTGTGCATTAACTCATCCAGCGCCCGTGGCAACATTTTATTTTCAAAATGCAGCTTTTCACGAATAGCAATAGGCGCGGTTTTATGATTTAAGCCAACTAATACTGCGTGCATAAATAAGCAATTTCCAAAAGGTCATATATGAATAAATAACAACCTCAATTTAAAAAAAAATATTACGGCTTTATGTTCGGTCCAGTTGGAGGTTTTCTCAGGGAAATCAGAAAAAATACAATACCAGCAACAATAAAAGGAATACTAAGCCACTGCCCCATATTCAATGACATAGTCTGTTCAAAATCCACCTGGTCCTCTTTAATAAATTCGATCACAAAACGTGCAAAAAAAACGAAGAAAAGAAATAAACCAAACAGCATTCCCTTACGAACACGCCCTTTATAATAAAAATACAAGAACAGCAATAAAATAAAAATCAATAAATAAGCACCGGCTTCATATAACTGTGTTGGGTGTTTGGGGACCACCCATACAGGTACGACAGCCTCATATTGCCCATTGTTCATTTTAATATTATCGGGCCATCTTTTATCTTTAGGGTAATAGATATTTGCCTCCTCGCCATAAACCTGCTTTCGAGCTAATAATTGTTTAATCTGATAATGCATAAGCTTTTCTACATTGGTTTTATTCTGAATTTTAGGAGCAAATCGAATTGTAAGCTGCGCAGGCTGATAAATATCCTGAATCATCGCGGTATCTTTAGTCTTTTCAATAATAAGATCATCAATATAATTCTGTTTTTGATGCCATGGATAATCCTGAACATAAACAAACCCGTTTTGAGAACCGGTAGAATTACCGTAAATTTCTGAATTCATCAGATTTCCTGACCGGATAAAAAATCCAGCCAAAGCCACCACAATAACAATACGATCAAGAATCCATCGATAAGATTTTTTATATTTCCGGGCAAAAAAGAATAAAGCCAATAAAATACCTATGGCTGCCCCATGAGAAGCCAGTCCGCCTTGCCATATTTTAAGCATTTCAAGAGGATTATTCAAATAATAACTTGGTTCATAAAACAAACAATGCCCCAGTCGAGCGCCAAGCACAGTGCCTACCACCATATAAATAGTAAGGTTGTCCAGCAACTCAATACCATACCCCTCTTTCTTAAACATCTTACCTACAAGCAAATAACCCAGGAGAAACGATGCTGCAAACAATAATCCATACCAGCGGATTTGCAAAAAACCCAAATTCAGCATTTCAGGATCAACATTCCAAATAATATAATTAAAAATCATGTTTAATATTTTTATGTTTTATCAGGATAAATTAAAATCAAAATAAAAGATCATTAACAATGAAAAATATAGACATCAATAATGGTCAAAAAAAATAATAATTGTAGGTTTGCAATACCGCAAATATCAGAAAAAAAATAACCATTGCAAAGAAATCTAATAAATAGCTTGATCATAAGCGCCTTGTTGCTTTTCAGCATGTGTGCACGTATTGGAAGGCCAACCGGTGGGCCAAAAGATGTAACTCCGCCTAAAGTGACCTCAGCCACTCCACCTAATTACACGACTAATTTTAATAAAGATAAAATAGAAATTTATTTTAATGAATTTGTCAAAGTGCAGAATGCCAAACAAAAGGTAATCATTTCTCCGCCACTAAAAGAAGACCCCAATATCATTCTTAAAGGGAAAAGCATTGTGATTGAATTGAAAGATACACTTGCAAAAAACACAAGCTATACGATTTCATTTAACAAGGCCATTAAAGACAATAACGAAGGGAATCCTCTCGGAGATTTCAGGTATGTTTTTTCTACTGGCAGCTACATTGATTCATTAAACTTAAGAGGAAAAATTGTCAAAGCTTTTAATCACCAGGTTCCCGAAGAAAGGACACTGGCTGTATTATACAAAAATCTTTCTGACACAGCATTTTACACCCTCCCACCCAATTATTTAGCGCTGGCAGATAAAGAAGGGAGTTTTAACCTGACTCACCTTTCACCCGGTAAGTACAGGCTGTATGCACTATCTGAAGACGGGGGCAATTTGTTTTATGATCCATGGAATGAGCGCATTGCTTTTCATGATTCTATTATCCATATTGATGAATCCTTTTATGAACCCCCAATAGACAGCTCGTTTATTGACAGCCTTAAAAGTGATTCATTAATTCATGATTCCATCAATCAAATTAATAAAACAACTCAAAATCAAACAATATTAAAAAACGATTCCATTTTAGCAGAAATATATCCTGATATTCCTTTCTTTGATCTTTACCTTTTCAAAGAAGATAAACCTTTATTTGAACAATACATCAAAAAACACGAAAGACCTGAAGCACGCAAACTGGACATTTACTTTACTAACCCGGTAGATTCATCATTAACTTTCAATCTGCTTCCTGATTCAGCTTCCTTTTCATCCATGTACATCCTTGAAAAGAACGGCAATCTGGATTCTTTAACCCTTTGGCTACTTGACTCAAATATCTATCAAAAAAGAACCATCAATTTAGCTGTTGAATATAGCGTGAAAGACTCAGGCGGATCAACGATTCAGCATGACACCCTTCGGTTCATCAAACAATCCGCTCAAAAAAACAAAAGAAATAAAAACAGGCTGTCGCAACCACAAGAAAAAACAAATTTTATTGAGCTGGTTAATATCCAGAACAAAGGACCAGCAGAATTAAACCAATCTATTCTTTTCCAGTCAGCTTACCCAATTGCCAACACTGATTCGAGTTATATCCGGGTTCAAAAAGAGGTCGATACAAACTATATTAAAGTCCCCTTTGAACTTAAACCCTATATAGTCAAGGGACTTGACACCTTCCCTTCGCTTCGTAAAAAGAAACTGATCATTGACTGGGAAGAAAATCAACAGTACAGAATCACATTATTACCAGGTGCCATTACAAATTATTACAAAGAAACCAATGACACACTGACCTGGACTTTCAAAACCAGAAAAGAAAATTATTATGGCTCTATCCGCCTGGAAGTAGACGGTACCAGTCACCCCTTAGTTGGTCAGTTATGGGATGAAAAAGAAAACAACAAATTATATCAGGCTTATGCTGATAACAAGGGAATAATAACATTCAACTACCTTAAACCACAAGAATACCTCATCAAAATTATCCTGGACCGAAATAATAATCAACAATGGGACACAGGCGAGTTAAAAGAAAAAAAACAACCTGAGGAAGTAAAATATTATCCCGAAGTCATTGATGTCAAATCAAACTGGGAAAAACAATTACCCTGGAAAATAAAATAATTTCTTTGTTCCTTGTTCCTTGTTCCTTGTTCCTTGTTCTTTGTTCTTTGTTCTTTGTTCGTTGTTCGTTGTTTGTTGTTTGTTGTTCGTTGCCTGTCCGTCAACTGACAGATTCGTTGTTTGATTGCTTGTCTGTCTAGTACGAAGGGATTATTTAGTTTAGGGGTATGAGGGTATGAGGGTATGAGGGTATGTGTGTATGAGAGTATGTGTGTATGAGGGTATGTGAGTATGAGGGTATGAGGGGAGGTTTTTATGATAAAAAAAA
>CAZSGN010000131.1:0-7662 GCA_964606415.1 uncultured Bacteroidales bacterium | reverse complement strand
GCGGAGGATTACCATCATATATTTCATTAATAAAACCCAGCCCCTGCCTTTTCATGTCTTCTTCAAACCCATGAAAAATTCGTTCCATTTCATGAATTCCAGCATGTTTATAGATAAAAAAATAAGCTTCGGCAAAGAAACGCAACATCCATGGCCACACAGTACCCTGATGGTAAGCCTCATCACGCGTTTGCTGGTCACCTGAATAAACATCTTTATAATTTTCATTTTTAGGAGATAAAGACCTTATCCCTTTGCTTGTCAACAACTCACTGTGAACAATATCCACAATTGACTTTTTCTTAACCCCATCAACAGGACTATACGGTAGTGCCACAGCCAATATTTGGTTAGGCCTCACATCCATACATTTATCATCTCCCTGAATAAAATCAGCGAGATATCCTTTTTCCTCATCCCAAAAACAATCAATAAAGCTCTCACTTACAATTTCAGGCCATCGTTCGTATTTACTGATAAATTTTTTATCATCACTTTTACCAGCCAAATCCAGGGCAAAAACAATCGCATTATACCATAAAGCATTGACTTCAACAGGGGCCCCTGCTCTTGGCGTAACAGGCTGATCATCAATCATTGCATCCATCCATGTTAGAGCAACACCTTTTTCTCCTCCATAAACCAATCCATTTTCTTTAATATGAATATTAAAATCTGTACCATTCATAAAATGCTTGAAAATAGTTTCAATCACATTTCCATAATTCTCCCATATCCATTTTTTTTGATTTTCATTTCGAATTACGTACTGCTGAATGGCCCATATAAACCAAAAAGGAGTATCAATGGCATTATATGTTACTTTTTTATTAAAAACCGCATTGGGCATCAAACCATTCTTCATTTGCGCAGCCAGGTCATCAATAACAGCAAAGAAATCACTGGTTCTACCCTGGTTAAGCGTTAATTCGGCCAGAGCAATCAAGGAGTCCCTTCCCCACTGAGCAAACCAATAAAAACCGGCAATAACTGCCTGTTGATTATTTAAAGAAGTAATAAAGTTTTCCGCAGAGGCTTTAAGCGTTGAAACCATGTCCTGCCTGTCATTTTTCTTATTCTTCTCGTGATTTGCTTTTCTGGATATATTCTGAACAGCAAGTTCCGATAAACCGGCAGTAAATGTCAGCGTTTCTCCTTTTTTAAGTTCTGCCTCGAAAAAACCAGGAACAAAAAGATCCTCGTTGCTTTCGTATCCACGCTCAAACTCCCGGGTATATTCAATATTATAATACCAGTCCGGACTACTCACAAACTCATTCTTGCGCGACAACTGCATGTATAACCTTGGAAAGCCGTTATAAAGTTTAACACTAATTCCATTCTTGCATTTCATACTGCGGGTATTCACATCCATATTACCTTTTGTAAGACTATGGATGTTACGAAATGCCAGGTAGGGCTTTAATTGCAAACGTGTTTGAGAATGAGCTTCTACAAGTGTATAACGCACAAAAAGCCGGGCTTCTTCAAGCGAAAGAAATATTTCTTTTTCTAAAAGCACTCCTCCAACCCTGATCAACCATTTTGGATTTTCCTCAAACGTAAACTCCCATAAATATTTAGCTCCATCCGGTTCAATAACATCATTCGGATACTGATGTGTTCCCAGATGAAATTCCTGACCATGCTGGATAATCGTCTCATCCATAGCAGACAACAACACATGCCTTTCTCCTTTAAACTGATCAACAGGAGCAATTAATAAACCATGATACTTCCTGGTATTACAAAGCACAATTGAAGATGAAGAATAACAACCAACACGATTGGTTTCGATAAATTCATCTGTTAAAGAAAAATGAAGATTAACCAGATGATCTTTATCAAAATAAAGATAGCTCATAATTCGTGATTAAATATATAAATAACACTATTTTCTAATAATGGATTATGAATAAATAAATTAAGACTCATATATAAGGCCTTAAAAATAATAAAGAAAACAATTTTTAACATTAAGCATTTATAAAAAAAACATCATCATAATCCTTTACGGTCAAATATCATTCCAAAAAAATATTTTAACTTTAAAGATTATTAAATCTAAGTTAAGCGATGCGAGTGGAACAAAATAATGCGCTGGTTAGGTATAACCTGCGATTAAAAAATAAAAAAATTGCTTTATACAACACAAATGAAAACAACATCTCAAAACAGCCCCATCAACACATTTCTTAAAACTTATTTTGCCCAAAAGAATGTTTTACAGTGGATTTCCACCATCTCAAAAATAGTTAAATGTCCTTTTATCGTTTACAACCCACTGGATGAATTAGTATTTAAAACAGATAACACACCTAACCTTAATGAATCAAAACATCAACATCAAACCAACAAAAAAAAGAACCCCAAATCATATCAACACGCTTTTTCCTCTGCCGATTATTATTATTTACCACTAAAACTATTTTCTAAAAATATTGGATACATACTGTTTTACCCAGGTAAAGCAATAAAAGTTTCAAACACATACACACCCAAAAGCTTCGAAGAAAACTTCAGCCACATTGGAAGCCTTCTAATCAGCCAGGCCTGGCTGGCATTATCAAACGACCCCTATTTTTTGGATTTAAATCCCAAAATACAAGCTTGCTCCGGAAAAGAAGAGAGATATGTAATCCGGTTTAATGATAAAGGAGAAATATTATATACCAATGCTTCGGTCAACTTCTTAAAAAAAATGCATAAAGGAGGAGCGGAAAACAATCTCTTTCATTCATTATCAATTAAAAAAGAAGATATTATAAACAGTTATCAGAGACAGAATAATGATGATGAAGAACAAAACCCTATCAGCCGCAAGGTAAGATACCAGACAGAAGATTCTTCTATATCCGTCCAATGGACGATTTTACCCGGAATATCAGCAGAGAAAGGACATGTTTTTACTGCCTTTGGCCAAAACCTGCATGATCTGCAGGAATACCAGGAAGCACTCCTCCGTAACGAAGAAAAATTCAGAAGCATCATCGAACAATCCATCGAAGGCATTATACTCATTGACCCGGATGATCGAATTATTGAATGGAATGAAGCAATGACGGATATGCTTGGGATAACAAAAAAAGACAGCCTGGGGGCTAAATGCCATGAATTAAATAAATTACTTGATAAACATATCATAAAAGTTATAGAAAATGATCAACGAACAAGTATCTTTCACGCTCAAGATACACAGACTAGTCATCATTATGAAATCCGCTGCTACAACCAGGAGAAAAATAAATATTTAGATTTGCGTCAGATCATCTTCCCTATTGATATTTATGGTATGCGTCACACCTGCATCTTTTTCAGAGATGTCACTGAACAAAAACAAACACAAAAAGAACTTGAGGAAAATGAAGAATTATTTAGGACAATTACCGAAAATATGCAAGATCTCCTTTGTTTACTGGATGAAAACTATCATTTTAAATATATAAGCCCAGCCCATCATGACCTTCTTGGATATAAACAAAATCAACTCTTATCCCGTTCATTATTCGATATTATCCATCCGGAGGATCAAAAAAAAATACAGGATAATTTCCATGAAGGATTAAAAAAAGGATTTATCCCAAAACAAGCGTTTCGGGTAATAAAAGACAACCAGGGGACCATCTGGCTTGAAAGCAAAAACAGCATTCTGCTTAATGAAAAAGGGGAAGCCAGGGGTATTATTGCCAGCTGCCGTGACATCACAGAAAGAAAAAAAATACAGGAGACAGAAAGAAAATATCTGAAAAACAACCAATTCCTAACCCAAAGCGCTATGGAACTTGTTGATCAGGTTAACGAAGAAAACATATATACCTGGATCGCCGAAAAGATGCAGGCATTGCACCCAAAGGCATACATTATAGTCAACAAGATCAACAGCAGCACCAAAACAATAATCACTAAAGCCATTAGCGGCTTTAGTGAAATTCAAGAAAAAATCATTCAATTAACAGGATGGCATCCTGTCGGAAGAACTTATTATTATGACAACACTATCTATACACTTAAAAGCGGGCATGTTGAAAAGTTTACGGGCGGCCTATATAAATTAACTTTTCAACAATTATCATGGCGTATATCCCGAATGCTAGAAAAATTAATGAATGCCGGCAACATCTACAGCATTGGGATCCTGCTCAATAATGAACTGGTTGGTAATATTGTATTTATCTATCCCCTGGGGTTCCGTTTCGAAAACAGTAAAACAACCCGGCTTTTTACTCAAGAAATCAGTATCACCTTAAGAAAATTACGGGCAGAAAAAGACAAACAAAAAGCAGAAGAATCTAACCGTCTCAAATCAGCATTTCTGGCAAACATGTCTCATGAAATCAGAACTCCCATGAATGGCATCATTGGTTTCTGCCAATTACTAAAAAACGACAGTCTGGATAATGATGAGAAAAATAAATTAATACAGGCCATTGATAGCAATAGCAAACAATTGCTAAACACGATCAACGACATTATAGACATATCTAAGATAGAAGCCGGGCAAATAAGCATACAACCCATGAAGACATCGCTAAACGATACGATTCGTGAACTAAACACATTATTTGCACAGGAACTGGACAGACTAGACAAAAGCCATTTGAAACTCATTCCTTATATCGGGCTTCCGGATCAGGAAGCAGAAATCGTTTGTGATGGTTACCGGCTAAAACAACTATTTATTAACTTGTTTACCAATGCCGCGAAATTCACTGACGAAGGCGCTATTACTTTTGGATACGAGCGGGTTTCCCCCGATGTTATTCGTTATTTTATCCGGGATACAGGCATTGGGATTTCTCCGGAAGATCAATCCATTATTTTTGACCGTTTTAAACAAGCCCAAGAAGGCAGCAACCGTAAATATGGAGGCACTGGCCTGGGTCTTTCTATCACGAAAGAAATCGTTGAATTAATGGGAGGGGCAATCCAAATGAGATCAAAACCCGGTGAAGGAAGTATTTTTTACTTTGAATTGCCTTACCATCCCCTCCATTATGATTACAGGTGGGATGGTAAAACAAGTATTTCTCACCAATATGACTGGTCGGGATTTACGATTGGCATACTTGAACCAGACGAAAAATACTTTCAATATATTCAAACCATACTTAAACCAACAAGAATAAATATAAACCACTTTACCGGACAATATCCGGATTTACAATCAACGCAACAAACTAACCCGGATATTTGCCTGGTTGATATTCTTAGCAACATTGAAAATCGTTATGACCATATCACCTATTTTACTGATAAATTCTCTTGCCCGGTTATTGCACAAGGAGCTATTGCCACCGGGGCGGCAGAAAGAGCAAACTCCCTTTCTGCCGGAGGAAGTGATTTCATTTGTAAACCATATAAACCCACAGAACTATTAAGTATTATTAAAGGATGTTTATCAAAGAGATCAAAGTCAGAAACAAAATAGTTTGCTCCTGACATCATATAAATAATACTTTATTCGAAACATAAGTAGAAGATGACTCGTAAGTATTGTTAAAAAAACAATACCAGTCGCCTCATGTCAGAATCTCCGGAAAAGCTTAAAATCAGAATTGCAGAGTTGGAAAAAGAGAATGCAGAGCTAAGAGGAAGATTATTCCAATCCAGCGAAGAACTAAGGCAGCTCAACATTAGTCAACTTATTGACATTAAACTACTCTCAGCGCTATTAGATCGTTTTCATGATCTCACATCTTTTCCTGTAGCTCTTATAACCCCACGTGGCGAAGCAGTACTCACAAAAGGCCTGCCTCGCATATGCGAATTATACCATAACAAGCGCGATATCTCAACATTTGACTGCCATAAAAACTTCCCGGTTGATGAATTAAATCGGTTGGACTCCCCAACAGACATAACTTGTGAAATAAACCTCCATAAAAAACTAATTCCTCTTAAAATAAAAGAAATGACCCTGGCATTTATCATTCTGGGGCCCTACAAACTTAATCAACAACACTTTTCCCAGGAAAACAGCAATTCCTTTGCACAATCCAACCATATTGACCCATCCGAATACTGGGAAGCATTACAACAAGCACCCGGGTTTGATGAAGATCAAGTAACAAAAGCCTATCAATACATGCTGTCATTAGGCCGGATGATAGAAACCCAGCTTAGCTATAATATAGAACTTGGACATCAACTATCAGTATCTGTCCAGACAGAAATGGAACTAAAACGCAGTCAAAAACTATATGAACTGGTTACTCAAAATATACATGATGTTATCTGGACCATGGACCTTGACCTGAACTTTACCTATCTAAGCCCATCTACAGAAAAAATCTTTGGTTATAACCTTGAAGAACGAGAAAACATCCACCTCAAGCAAATTTTTACTGAAAAATCATACGAATATATCAAGGATATATTGAAGAAAAAACTTAGCCAAATCAAAGAAAACAAACCTATTTCAACCCCTCTCCACTTAGATATTGAAGGCGTTCATAAATCAGGGGAAAAAATATGGGTTGAAATTACCACCGATTTTATATACAATCACAAACATGAGCCAATAGGCATTATCGGGAGCACGAGAGATACGACAGAAAGAAAAAGAGCTGAAAGCAAACTAAAAGAAAATGAGAAATTTCTCAGGCATATTCTTGATAACATGACCGATATTGTCGTTATTCTCAATACAAAAGGAGAAATTCATTACTTAAGTCCTTCTTACGAACGCCTAACCGGAAACAAAACGAATACTCTGCTGGGACATTCCTTTTATCATATGATACATCCGGAGGACAAAACATCCTTAGCATTCATTCTGGAAATCATCAACAGCGATAATGATTACTTTTCAAATATTCAGCTACGTTATCTTAATCAAAAAGGCCATTACACATGGATAGAAACATCAGGAAAAGCGTTACGGGATGAGCAAAACAAATTAATCGGAGTTATCATGAATGGCCGTGACGTTTCTGAGAGACGAATCGCAGAAAAACAAATCAATGAGCACATCAAAGACCTCAATATCCTGAGTCAAAACACACATGAGTTATTAAAATTTAATATTCATGATGACATCTATCTTCACATCTGCCACAAAATCCGGAACATTACTTCAGATGCACTTATTTTAATACTTTTTTGTAATAAAGAATGTCAACATTTTAATATACGATCTCACAGCATTTCAGGCCATTATTGGACAGAAACAGCTAATAAAATTCCGGATAATTATACGGATATCAAAATCCCTAATCAGATTAATGCAGAAAATAAAAAACAATTATACCATCAACAATTATTTCCACTATCTTTCCACTCCATTTTCCCGGAAGAAAAAGATGCCCCGGAGCCAATACAACCATTTCTTCATGAAATCAATAAACACCAAGACGCATACACTTACGCAATGGGGTTCGATTATAGTGATGCCTTAAAAGGAATTATATGCATCATTAAAAAGAAAGATGTGCCATTAAAAAAAGGAGTTATAGAAACCCTTGTCAAACAGTCCAGTGTTTCTATACAAAAGCAGGAAGCGCAGAAATCCTTAATCTTTAATGAACAAAAATTCAGAAATATCTTTGAAATAAGCCATGACGCAATTGCCCTTACTTCTTATAAAACAGGAGATATCTTTGACATCAACAGCAGCTTTTACCATCTAACCAATTACTCAAGAGAACATACCATAAACCACAC
>CAZSGN010000130.1:0-7831 GCA_964606415.1 uncultured Bacteroidales bacterium | reverse complement strand
GTTTTTAAAAATCAGATTCATATACATATTTAATTTTACGCAAAAACCTGCTGAGAGGTTGCATCATTATTTACTTGTTATTTATATTATTCTACCCAAGACAGAAACATTGCCACACAGAGAGATAATTATCCGCTGCCTGATAACAGATCAATGTCAGAGATATATCCTCATAGCAAATCCCATCTAACAAATAAATAAAAAATAGGCCTCGCATAATTACTTTTTGGTATAATTTTTCTATTTTTTCTTAATTATTAAAAGTTATTTTGGAATATTTCGCATTTTTATAAGATCAGAAAGCTATTTTTTTGTATTTTTGTAAATATCGATGCATTCAAATCTAAAAAGAATAAATTATGTGTGGAATTGTTGGTGCTTTTGATTTAAAAACAGAATCCGGCCTTTTGCGCCCAAAGGTGCTTGAAATGTCGAAACGGCTTAGGCATCGTGGCCCGGATTGGTCAGGTATTTATACGGATGACCATGCTGTTATTGCTCATGAAAGGCTTGCAATCGTAGATCCCCAATCGGGCAAGCAACCTTTATACAGTGAAGATGGCAACCTGGTTTTAGCTGTAAACGGGGAGATTTATAACCACCGGGAGATTCGCGCTCAACTAAAAAACGATTATCATTTTCAGACCCAATCAGATTGCGAAGTTATACTGGCCTTGTACCGGGAAAAAGGAAAAGACTTCATCGAAGATTTAAATGGCATCTTTGCTTTTGCGCTTTACGATAAAGAAAAAAATACTTACCTGGTTGCACGCGATCAAATAGGTGTCATACCACTTTACCATGGCTGGGATCAGTTTGGCAACTACTATGTGGCTTCAGAACTAAAAGCCCTGGAAGGAATTTGCAATAAAATAGAGTTATTCCTGCCCGGCCATTATTTTTATAGCGAAGAAGGAGAAATAAAAAAATGGTATCAACGGGATTGGATGGACTATGAAAACATTAAAAACAACCAAACATCAATAGAGGAATTAGGAGAAGCATTAGAAAAAGCAGTGAAAGAGCAACTCATGTCTGATGTGCCCTATGGCGTATTGTTATCTGGCGGATTGGATTCATCCGTCACCTCCGCACTGGCCAAAAAATATGCGGCCAAAAGAATCGAGGAAAATGAACGACAGGATGCCTGGTGGCCGCGTCTCCATTCCTTTGCCGTCGGACTGAAGGGATCTCCTGATCTGAAAGCAGCACAAAAAGTGGCCGAACATATCGGAACTGTCCATCACGAAATTCATTTTACCGTCCAGGAAGGGCTGGATGCCATTAAAGATGTCATCTACCAACTGGAAACATACGACGTGACAACCATCCGCGCTGCGACACCCATGTATCTGATGGCAAGGGTAATCAAGTCCATGGGGATTAAAATGGTCTTGTCAGGAGAAGGAGCAGATGAAATATTTGGTGGCTACCTGTATTTCCATAAAGCACCCAATGCAAAAGAATTTCATGAAGAAACGGTCAGAAAACTAAATAAATTGCACCTCTACGACTGCCTTAGAGCAAACAAAGCGCTGGCGGCCTGGGGTGTCGAAGGCCGTGTCCCTTTTCTCGATAAAGCTTTCTTAGATGTAGCCATGCGAATCAATCCAAAAGATAAAATGATTACCCCGGATCGTATTGAGAAATGGGTGATAAGAAAAGCATTTGAAGATTACCTTCCTGACAGTGTAGTATGGCGACAAAAAGAACAGTTTTCAGATGGCGTAGGTTATAACTGGATTGATACCTTAAAAGAAAAAACCAACAAAATGATTTCTGATGCACAACTGGAACATGCCAAATACCGCTTTCCTATTAATACACCAACCACCAAAGAGGAGTATTATTACAGAAGTTTGTTTCATGAGCATTTCCCATCTGATTCAGCAGCCAGAACAGTTCCTTTTGTGCCTTCTGTCGCTTGCAGCACAGAAGAAGCACTAAATTGGGATGCTTCATTTAAAAATATGGTAGACCCTTCCGGAAGAGCCGTGAAAAATGTACACAACGAAGCTTATTAAAGTACTTTGTGTGCCAGTTACACCTGCCATTCATATTGTTTTGAAGATACTGCCGCTAAAGCTGTTGTTATTTTCATGGTACACGATTCAATATTCATCAAATTAACCTGATCAATCATTGATTGACATAAATCATGAAGATTATTCAAGCACAAAAAGCCACTTTCGCCTTTTATACTATGCAAAATAGCTTTAAATTGTTTAATGCCATTTTCATCCTGAGGCAGGTTTTCAATTTCAACAATTCTTTTTTGACAAACACGCTGAAAAGATATAAAATAGCTGTCTAATTTTCCCGGATCAGCACATAAATAAGTACTGACCTGCTTCAAATCAACAAAAGAATAATCATTGTTATCAACAGGATTTATACCAGGAAATCCTGTTGAGTCTTCATCATTGTGCTCAACTTCTTCTTCAGCAGCAGGAAAAATGATTTGATGCCTGGCCATAACATGCTCAATATCTTTACTGGTGAATGGTTTGGTAATAAAATCATCCATCCCGGCCTGCAAGCAATCCCTTCTGTTGTTATCATATCCATCTGCAGTGAGCGCAACAACAGGTACATGATCCAGCTTATCCAACTTCCTGATTTGACGGACTGTTTCGATCCCGTTAAGAACAGGCATGTTAACATCCAAGAAAATCATATCATATGATTGGTTTTTAACCTTTTTAATAGCTTCTTCACCATCATCAACAACATCTAAAACAACACCCGATGAACCAAAAATATCCTGCGCTATTTGCTGAATGGTTATATTATCCTCAGCCATCAATATCCGTGGAACTGCCTTTCTACGCCCCGGGTCTAATTCCCTTTGATTGTTTTTAGGCCAATGATCATTCGTTGCTTTAATATAAGGAAGAGTAAAAAAGAAAGTACTTCCCTGGCCGGGAAAACTTTCAACCCAAATCTCACCACCCCATTGTTCAACAATTTTTTGACATATAGCAAGCCCCAGGCCAACACCGGAGGAAGCAGCCGTGTTATTATTGTCTAACTGTTTAAAAAAATGAAAAATATCCTGGAAATGATCCTTCGGGATACCAATCCCTTCGTCTTTTACAGCAAATCGTAGCCTTCCTCCTTCCTGATCATCAAAAAGCGCGACCTCCAGCAATATTTCTCCTGCCTCAGAATATTTAATGGCATTATTAACCAAATTGATCAATACCTGCTTTAAACGTTTTTCATCTCCCAACAAACATTCATCAATTGCCGGGTCAATCATTATTGAAGAGGCCAATCCTTTTTGAGCCATTTTATCCTTAAACAAATCTATCACATCGCTTATTATTACATGAACATCCAGTGGCGCATTGTTTACCTCCATGCCACCCGATTCAAGCGAAGAAAACTCAAGAATATCCTCTACCAAATGTGTCAGGAGACTATTAGCTCCCTTAGCATCCTTTACCAATGCCTGTTGTTTCTTATTTAATTTTGTCCTGGCCAACGAATCCATCATACCAGAGATAATCGTCAGTGGTGTTTTGATCTCATGGCTAACACTTGCAAGGAATAAACTTTTAGCCTTATTGGCTTTTTCTGCTTCTTGCTTGGCTTTAATCAATGCCTCTTCCTGTTTCTTAATGATGGATATATTTTGAATAAATCCCCTTAAAGATTCCAATTTTCCATCATATTTATAGGATAAAATATGTGTAGACTGATAATAAACCGTTCTGCCATTTCTTACTTCTTTAAAGCTATAATAAAAAATATGCCTGTTTTCTTTAACCGCTTCTTTTACTTTTTGGAAAATAGCACGCAAGTTATAAGGCGAAAGAAAAGATCGCAATTCATAAAGCGAGACTCCCTTATCCGGGTTATCAATATCTAAAATCGCCAATGCCTCTTTAGACATAAACACTTTTTGTAACTTCAGATAAAAAGAATAATGCCCAATTTCAGCAAGGCGTTGTGTCTCAATTAACCGTTTGTTAAAAACGGATTGTTTAGTGATATCAAGAAGCGAAATGAGAACCACGGATTGATCTTTATCCCGCAAGCCAGACAAATGGCAATTAAAATGATATAAGTGCCCGGATTGCAAATATGCCCGAAAGTTAAAAGCAATTTTTTTTTGACTCGTCCATCCCCGTAACTGAGCTTTGACCCCGGGTAAATCATCAGGATATATTGCAGAAATAAGCCCTTTCAACCCAACGGCAGGATGATCCGGGTCTTTATAAAAAAAACGAGCTCCCTCAGCAGTAAAATAAGCCCTGTTTTTATCAAGATCAAATTCTATAAAATGCAGATTTGCCATTTTCATGGCTTTTTTTATCCTCTTATCTTTTAATACCAAAAGATTCTTTTGCTGTTTTAAACGTTTATTAAAAAAATAAAGAACCAAAATAGCCCCGATAAGTATGAATGAAAAAGCATACAAAGCAATAAGCATATGCCTTTTGTATTGTTGCCAGCCAATATGATGCGTGTTCTCCTCAATAATCATTAGCCGGGTGCTTTCAGGCATTTTTCTCATCGCTTTATCTACAATAGAAACCAATGGCGCCCAATCTTTCCTTGCTGCCATATGAATCGTCGGATTAAAACCTTCTATATTTGAATTAAAATCAATATCACTAAATTGTTCCTCATTTTCAATTAAATAATCAGCCACTTCAATAATTCCTGCATGTGCATGGACATCACCCTTTTGCACTTTAAGAAGACCTTCTTTCTCTGTAGGTACCGGGGAAATAGTAAATTCAGGATAATGTTCTTTAATAAACAAATGGGTTTTAGAGGCTTCCTCTACACTGACTAATAATTGAGAATCTCTTGTGATATCTTCTTTTTCAAATTGACCTTCTCGTGTATAAAAACCACCCCCGGCATAAAAAACCGGTTTAGTAAAAGCAAGATATTCTTTTCGTTCATCGGTCATATGAAGAGATGGAGAAAAGTCCAGTTCTTCATTCCGGAGTTCCTCCAATACATAAACCAGGGGAAGATGATTCGTGGAAAAACGAAAGCGTATCCCCGTTTTTTTCTTGATCCATTTTAAATAATCGACTAAAATACCTTTGGCCGATGAGACTGAATGATCATAATAATTAAACGGCGCCCATAAATCAACAGGCATACGAACTATATGATTTTTTTCGACCCATGCTTTTTCTTCGGCTGTTAAATGAAGAGCATCAACAAATGCTTGTTGTTCATCCGAAATTCCGGCCCTGGCAAAAGAGAAACCAGATAACAACAATATCATAAGTATGAAATAACATTTTCCTTTTACATCCCTTTTAGCCATGCCACAATCATAAAAATTTCATCCTCTTGATTATATTTTCACATACAATAATAAACATTTATTCGCATTATACGCAGTACGGTTTTACGTGATTTATTTAAAGAACCGCCCCCCAATACTTAATATAAATCTGCTATATAGCGACTTATGAAACATTAACAACAACGTATTCCCGTGAAAATCTTCAATGAGATAAACATATACAGGTTAAATCCATCCTTTATCCGCAGCTATGTATAAAGCCTGATTAATGTTGGTAACATTTAATTTTTCAAGGATCCGCCTGCGCCTGGAATCAACCGTATGGTGACTAATAAACAACTGATCGCCAATTTCATGGTTGTTGAAGCCTTTGGATATCAATCTAAGGACATCTATTTCCCTTGAAGTAATTTGATATTTACCGGGATCATTTTGGTTTCGTTTAAGAAGCGCCATTTTAACCGCAGTAACAAGCTGTTCCTTTGTAAAAGGTTTGGTAAGAAAAGAATGTGGATGAGTTGCCTGGGCCGTAAAAAGAATATTATCGTCCATATCAGATGATATATAAACCACAGCTATATTCGTCTTTTGCTCAGCAACACTTTTTATAAAATCAATACCATTTTTTTCTCCCTCCAGGTGAATGTCACAAATAATCAGCCCGGGATTAAAATGGTTAAAAATATCCATCGCCCCCCTGACATCTTTGGCAAATTTAAAATTCTCTTGCCCCATGCTCTTAAGATGATCAACAATAAGTTCAGTAGCCAGTTCCGAATCCTCTACAATTAATATCCGCTCCATAGTTTTAAAATTTCTCCTGCTGCAAAAAACAATTAAACCCCTTTCTTCTGCCTGACAATTAGGAATTCTCTCACGGGTTACCGTGATTATACCCAAAATACAAACAATCTCCAACAATAAATGATTGACAAAAATAAATAAATCATGATACAATACCCTTACTAATGCTACGATAAATTGAATTATTAGTTTCATAATCAGGCTACAAATTCTGTAATAATCATGTAAGCAATAACGGCAGCATGCTAAATGCTTTGGCATACAACGAATTGGTTCCATTACGAATAAAACCACGCTAAAAAGTGTTTTCTTGGTTAAAGGAACAATCTACATTTGTTAACGAAGAATCCGGCCGGTTCTTTATTACATTCATTGCATTTTTAAACCATTTAAATCAAATTAAAATGAAAAACGTAAAATTAACTTTTGCCCTAATGGCTGCACTAGCCATTGGTTTTGCATCTTGTGAAAAAGATGATGATGATGATAAACCTAAAGATGATGGTGGTTCTAATGATAAAACATCTGCTTATGTGGGCACATGGGAGTCTACCATTAATAATGACTCTTTTACCCTTGAAGAAGATGGTTCCGGGAATTATGATGTCGATGGCGAACAATGGGTTATTACATCCTGGGAACAGGATGAAGTCCTCTACTATGGTGACGTCGATGATGGTGAGCTAGTTGATGGAATTATCATAAAGTATGACGAAGGCTGGCAGGAATCCGATTTTATTATTAAAGGCGGGGGCGACACATTGGCATATGGTAGCGATTACAATAACACATTTGTAAAAGCAAGTGATGACGGTTCAGGTGATGACGGTGGCAGTACAATGGCAGAGATCAACATTACAGGCTATAATACTTATGGAAGCAACAATGTATATTTTAATACCCTTGACAAAGATGCAGTTGGTGCTTCAGGAACTATCAATTATTACCTTTACATCAATGATGCTACAACAGAGGATAATTGGAATTCAGGATCACCTATCAAAATTAATAGCTCTGTGAGCGCTGGTGATTCACTCACCATTAAAGGAATTGATGCTGATGATGAAATTGTTGGCGTTGGTTCTTATACAATCAAAGCGGAAGAGTTATAGTAAAACAAGTACACAGACAAACCAACAATTATTTGCTTAATCGGTTTGATGTGTGTTAATACATGTTTTGTGTTTAAGGACATTCGATCAATCACCGCAAAGTGATTGATCGAATTCTTAATAGCCCAAAAAATATAACCACAAGAACTTAACCCAACAAACGCAATCCTCTCATTTAAATATCATACAAGAAACGAAAATATAAACTTTAAATTACTGATGATGAGACGCATAATAAAACAATTATTCCTGACAGCATTTATTTTGTCGTTGGTCCTTCCTGCCAGGGCACAATTAATCAACCAATTTAAAATGGATGATGCACATATCAGTTATATCCAGTTCCCCGCTCAAAAGGAGCGTAAAAATGTGCTGAGCTATGAAATGGTGCAGGAAAACATGGCCGGGAAAATAGCTGACAAGGCCATCAAAAATGAAAAAATATCAGGAGCGCTCACTAAAAAGGGCGGTGTATTGGGTAATACCACAGAATCGGCCAATAAAACAACATTAATTCCTGATATTTTCCCTACAGATGGGAACCTGCATGCAGAGATCACTTACTCCCTTGAATTCAAAAACAAGGATTTTTCTGATTTGCCAAAAGAAAAAGCAAATTTCATCCAGGGAGGCGAAG
>CAZSGN010000129.1:0-7835 GCA_964606415.1 uncultured Bacteroidales bacterium | reverse complement strand
AATATTGCGTTTTTTGATTGATGCAATATAGTTGCTCATTTTGGGCAAACAATTTTCATTAAAATACAACATATAAACGATCTTAAACCATATTTTATCTACATATAAACAAATTGTAAGCTTTCATTAAATTAGTGGGAGAACCTATTCTTTTAATAAATGGGACGTGTTGGCTTGTGCTGTACTCATAACCAGCATATCATTGATGTTAACATGAGCCGGACGACTTGCAGCGAAAGCGATACAGTCAGCAATGTCTTCAGGGTAAAGTGGGGTATAGCCGTCATATACATGTTTTGCTTTCTCTTCATCTCCTTTAAAACGAACTTTCGAGAATTCTGTTTCTACGTTACCAGGTGCTATTGAAGTAACTTTGATGTGATCCGCTAAAAGGTCAATGCGCATTGCTTTGGTTAGCGCATCAACGGCATGCTTGGTGGCGCAATAAATATTCCCCTTTGCATAAACTTCCTTGCCAGCAATGGATCCAATATTGATAATATGACCTTGCTGTCTTTTGATCATGAAGGGGACGATTTTCTTTGTTATATACAAAAGTCCTTTAATATTGGTGTTTATCATTTGTTCCCAATCGTTAATATCTCCATCTTGTATTGGGTTCAGTCCGGCTGCTAAACCTGCGTTGTTGATTAACAGATCAATGTTTTTCCATGATTCAGAAAGTTGATCAATGGCCTGGTTAGTCTCTTCCCGTTTTTGAATATCAAAAGGGAGTGATTGAATGGAGACAGAATGCTGCTCGCTAATCTTTTTAGTTAGCTCTGAAAGACGTTTTTTTCTTCTACCGGTTAAGATAAGGTTGTATCCTTCGCCTGCTAATTTTTCTGCAGTGCAGGCTCCAATTCCTGATGTCGCGCCAGTAATTAATGCAATCTTATTCATTTTGTGATAAGTTTTATTGTTTGTTTATGGTTTTTAATGATATTTTTCCGGATTATTCTAAATTTCAACAAAAAAGAAAGTTTATCATATTTCTGTGTAATGTAAAAGTCAGGAGTTTAATAAAATATTTTGTGATGTTATTCGGATTTTATTGTCAGGTAAAAGCTGAACTGTTATATTTGTTAAAAATAGGATATCAATCGTTAAAATATTTTCAGGTAATGTTATTGTACGTTTTGTCATGAAAATGCTAAGGTGATTTTGATATTTATATTATCGGATATCAAACATGGAAACTTCATGCCAAAGTTCTTGACACCCACACACATGATTCAATTAATATCTGTCACACAAAATCAAGACCAAATAACAAACAAATTATAAAAATATGAACGCTGGCCATAAAAATAGCAAAACTCATGCTGTTTACAAAGATATACTTCATTTGTTGTGCAGCTTTTTTGAACAGAATGTTTCTGTAAACGATCACTTTATTCTGGATCAGATTCCTATTAGAGGATCTGATAATGTCGCCTATTTGTCTTTTTATAATCCTTATACAATGCGGGTTTTTGATCAGCCTGTTTCTTTGATATCTGCAACAGGGTGTTCAAATGAGCATTGTGATGATCAACGCTTTTTGAATCTTTCCCGTGCAATGAATAATGCGGGAGTGCCTGTTTTGGACATGGTTCGCCAGGCTCAGGGGAGGGAAGATGTTGTTGCTTTTGGTTTATTTAAGACGTCTTTGCGTCCATTTTGCAGAGAGGATGATGAAATTTTTGCGCTTATTCCTGATGATCCTTTTTATGATGAAGAGAATATTAAATATTATGGATTAAAAATAAAAGAAATGGATAATCTTATCCATGATCGCTATTATTGCATGGTTAGGCAAAATCAGTTAATGCTTCATTTGATGAGTCTGATGCTTGAAATGAATCATGGTATTCATATTTCAGATAAGCATGTGGCTGAAATGATTGATAAACAAGGTGCAGTCTTATTCGTAGGGCCATCATTGAATAATATGGAAGTGGAGGAGTTGTTTGTGCCTGCTCACTGGTCCTTAAAAAAACTGGGTGCTTTTAAATCCGGAAAAACCATCAGTTTTGCAGATGTTCAGGAGCCGGAACTTATTTTATTTGACTCTGCGCATACATTTTCTCCTTTAAAAAAAAGAAAGGTAAAGATGGAAGCCAGAACGCACCTTGTTAATAAAATTGCTGAACCGGCATTATATGATTTGAAAATCATTGCTGAAAGGATGAAGGACCATCATTTTCGTGATTTTTATAATAATGGGTTTTCAATATTTGACCGGATGGTAAGTTGTAATAATTTATCTGTTAATTTTTCTTCTGATGCTCCTGTGTTTTCAGAGCGAGGAACTAATAAAGGATGGAGTATTGCGCTTGCAAATCAACAAGAATTTCTGAAGGCTGATATGAAGCAGGGCTTGAATATCCTGATACAAAAAGCACTTCGGAAAGTGCTTGCAACGGGTGCGCAGCCTTTTAATGTTTCGGGAAAGTTTTCTTTTCCCGGGTTACCAAATTCTATGGAGGAGTTTCAGGATTTAATTGAACATTTTGTTTTTTTAGCCAAAGAGAATGAGTTTGAAAGTCAAACTTTATCCGTGGACTTTTTAGGCAGGGACATGAACGATTTAACGCCTCAGTTGCATGTGGCGGTAACTGGTTTTTTTGGTAATATCAATAAACAGGTTACCACCGGATTTAAGGAGAAGGGGGATATGATTTATTTAATAGGGCAGATGAATGAAGAAATTGACGGAAGATGGTATCTTGATGAACTTGATGATCGGAATAAATTTGATCATCTTTTGCCTTGGGTTTCTTCCGATTATAATCACCAATCAGGAATTGTTCAGGGATTGATTGCAGCCGGACTGATTCGGTCTTTGAATAGCATTAAACAAGGGGGGGTATGGTTTGCATTACTTCAATCTGCATTGGAGAACCGCCTGGGGTTTGATGTGACCACACTTGCAGAAATGCGCCAGGATGCGTTTTTGTTTAATGAGTCTGTAGGGCGAATGATCGTTTCTGTTACTCCTGATCTTGAAAATCAATTTGTAGATTTTATGATGTTACATGATTATCCGGTACTTGCTCTTGGGCATGTCACTAAAGAAGAACTTAGGGTTGATGATTTGTCTTTTGGTTTTATTGACGATGTGGTTGAATTGTGTAATGAAAGGGATAGACTTTGATTAAACCTTATCAAAATCCGGATGATAAAAAGAATCAGGTGCGGAATATGTTTGACCGTATTGCCTGGCGTTATGATTTCTTAAATCATTTTTTGTCTGTTGGCATAGATCGTCAGTGGAGAAAACAGCTGGTAAGCATGATTGCCCGGAAGCAAGGAGGGAAAGGCAGTCATGTGCTTGATTTAGCAACGGGCACAGGAGATCTTGTTAAGCAGATTGGTCAATTGAATCCTGAGTGGATTATTGGTGGGGATATTAGTCCGGTGATGTTGCAGGTGGCTGAAAATAAAATTAAAGACTGGAAATTGACTGCCAGCGTTGATTTTCAGGTTATGGATGGAGAGAGATTGCCTTTTGAAGATGGTTGTTTTGATATTGTTACGATTGCTTTTGGAATTAGAAATTTTGATGATATAGATAAAGGACTTGGTGAAATATATCGGGTTTTGAAAAATGGAGGACGGGTTTATGTCCTTGAGTTTTCCAGGTCAGATCATAAATGGTTCCGGATGATTTTTGAATGGTATTTTTCTAAGGTATTACCTTGTATTGGAGGATTGTTCTCGAGGCACAAGGAGGCATATAAATATTTGCCCAGGTCTGTAATAGCCTTTCCTTCTAAAAAAGAATTTATTCAAAAACTAAATGATCATGGTTTTATTAATATTGAAAGCAAGGTTTTGACGCTGGGGATTGTTGGGCTTTTTTCTGGTGAAAAGGATATTTGATTTTTTCAGGAATAATTTATTCCTTTGTTTGACGTTTTAAAGCTTATGCATAATTATTTGAGAACTTCTGTTTCAATATTATTATTATTGTGTTCTATTCAGCTGAATGGACAGCATGACCTTTTCAAAAAAGATTTAAATAAAAAACCCAGGGTGATGAACTATCAGGAAGTGGATATGCAACCACTCCATTTTGGGTTTTGTATTGGGTTTAATACTGCCGATTTCGGAGTAGAGCTGAGTGACCAAGATGTGCATAATGACTCATTATTGGCAGATGTACCAACTATTTTTCCTGGATTTCATGTGAATATTATTACAGATTTTAGATTGGGAGAGTATTGGTCGGTGCGTTTTTTGCCAGGTATTATATTTACCCAGCGAAATGTGGTTTACAGAAACCTTCAGGATGATTTTGTCAGGGAGATGAAAGTTGAATCGAATATACTGGATTTCCCCCTTCTTTTTAAATATAAATCAGAAAGGATTAATAACTACCGACCTTATGTGATTGCCGGGGGTAGTGTCAGGTATGATATGGCAGCTAAAGATGGTTATGATGAGGATGAGGAAACTTATATCAAATTAAAGAAATTTGATTATTCGTGGGAAGTGGGGTTTGGTGTTGATTTTTATAATACATATTTTAAGTTTTCAACTGAATTAAAGCTTTCTGTTGGCATGAAAAACATGCTTACCGACAAACCTTATTCACGAAATCCTGAATATGTCAGGGTTGTCGATCGTTTGACTTCAAGATTATTTATTTTGTCGATGCACTTCGAATAGCTGGATAAAAGTGATGGCATACAATGGCTGTTGCTGAGGCAACGTTTAATGATTCTGCAGAACTAATTGGTGAGCCTTCGATAGAGAAAGTTCCTTTGCAGTAATCAATGAGCTTTTTTGATAAACCTTTGGATTCATTACCGAATAATATAAGGCCGTTATTAGAAATATTTTGTTCCTGAATTGGCTGCCCCTCCAAAGTTGTGCCTAAAACCGGACAAGCTTTTTTACTTAATATGTCTAACATAATGGGTAGATCCACATAATAAATATTTGTAGAGAAAATACCACTCATAGAGGATTGTATCGCTTTAGGATTATATATATCAACACTATCCGCAGAACAAAATATATGTCTTATCCCAAACCAATTGGCTGTTCGGACTATGGATCCCATGTTTCCCGGATCCTGTAGTTGTTCGAAACCCAGACAAAGTGTGTTCAGGGGCAGGTTGTAATCAACGGGATTGACGGGCTTGCTTAAAATAGCCAGGACCTGATTAGCTGTTTTTAATTTGCTGATCTTTTTTAATTCTTCTTTGGTGACTGGATGGAGAATGGACTCATTTTCCTGAATAGTTTTCTCTGATAATCCTTTAATCCATTCTTCTGTCGCATAAATTTCATATGTTTTCCATTTCTTGTCTTTTGAGTGAATATGGATTAATTCTGATACCATTTTATTCCCCTCAATGATGAAAAGTCCTGACTCATCACGTTTTTTCTTTGAATCCAGAGATTTGATGAGTTTTATCTTTTTTTGGGTGAGCATTTTTTTCCACAAAGATAATTCTTTTACCTAAATGGAGTGATCCCGCATAACGATTAATAAAATGTGAAGATTTTACAAAAAAGGTTCTTCTATTATGTTGTCATCCAGATTTAGAGGAAAAAATTGTTTTCGTAGTATTTGTCAAAAACACCTGTCAACCAAATGGCGAATAAGTAAAGTGCTATTTCGCTTCAATCATATCGCGCAACTTAGGTTTTTCAAGGTTTTCATCAATAGATGTTTTCTTCTTGTTTATCGAATGTTTTTAGGAAATTAGTGATGAGTAATTGTTCTTTTGATGACCGAATCGAACCTTAAAATATTTGATATCATTATCTTTGTTGTAATAAAACATTATCCTTGATTAGAAATAGGTTGAAAATAAGATTAATAGGGAATATGCCAGTTTTGCTGGTGTTATTGGGCTTGCACGCGTGCAGCACCACCAAATTTGTCCCCCAGGATGAATACCTGCTTAAGAATAATAAAATTGTTTTTGAGGAAAAAGCGACTGTCGAGAAAGATAAATTAAGAAATTATATTCGCCAAAAGCCTAATCGGAAAATTTTAGGGTTGAAATTACCCCTTTCAATATATAGTCTTTCTGGTAATAAAGAAAAAGGCCCCAGTAAATGGCTGAAAAATTGGGGGGAGGAACCAGTGATTTATGATAAGTTGTTAGCGGAAAGAACAGTTAAGCAACTTGAGCTTTTTATGGAAAATCGGGGATATAGGTATGCAGAAGTTGAAAAGCAATTGAGAAAAAATAACCGTAAGGCAGAAGTATTATACACGGTTAGGCCAAACAAACCCTATGTTATAGATGAGCTTGATTATGATATTCAGGATTCGTTAATCCGGAAAATTATTCTGGAAGATACACTTAATTCTTTTATTAGTAAGGGGATTCTTTTTGATGTTGAACAACTTGAAGAGGAAAGAAAACGAATAAGAGATTTGTTGAAACAAAAGGGTTATTATGAATTATCTAAAGAGCATGTTTTTTTTGAAGCAGATACCAATAAGGCAGAAATGCTTGTGGAGCTCACACTAGGCATTAAGCAATATAAAAATAAAAGAGGAGGGGAGGTGGTTAAATCCGATCATCCTCGTTATAAAATTGAAGATTTAACCATTTTTATGAATTATCAGCAAAGGAAGGTAATGGCTGATCAAGCTGCTTATATGAATACCCTCGATACCGTTATTTATGATGATGTGCAATTTTTTTTCCAGGATGATCTTTCTGTTAAACCATCTACCGTGCTGCAGATGGTTTATTTGCAGAAGGATTCATTGTATCGCATGAATGATGTAAAACAAACTTATAAACACTTGTCTTCGATTCATGTTTTTAAATATATAAATATACAGTTTTCAACTGTTGAGGATACTGTTTACTTAGATCGGATTAATCCGTTAAAGGCTGTTATTCAGCTAAATCATTCTCCTTTTCAGTCTTATTCTGTTGAACTTGAAGGAACGAATACTTCCGGTGATATAGGTGCAGGTGTAAATGTTGGATATAAGCATAAAAATCTTTTCAGGGGTGCAGAAGCTTTTAATATTAATTTTAGAGGAGCGATAGAGGCTTTAAAAAGGAGATACCAAAATCAGATAGATAATGCCACTGAACTTAATACAGAGGCTCGTCTTGAATTGCCTGAGTTTCTTCTTCCGATACGGACAGAAGGATTTGTGAAAAAATATAATCCCAGAACCAGATTGTCTCTTTCTTATAATTATCAGGAAAGACCGGATTATACCAGAACCATTGCTAATGCTTCTTTTGGCTATAATTGGGTTGCCTCAGATGCAATCTCACATAGTGTGACACCTCTTGATTTTAATTATGTGTATTTGCCGGCAAACAAGCGATTAGAAGATTTTCTTGATCGAATCAGACAGTATCCTTCTGTGGTAAATAGTTATAAAGATCATCTTGTTATGTTTACTGGATATAATTTTGTTTATAATAATCAGTCTTTGCGGAGCAGTAATGAAGATTTCTTTTTTTTCCGATGGAATTTGGAATCAGCTGGAAATATATTAACAGGATTAAATGAATTAACTGGTAAAGAACCGGAGAGGGGTGGGTATCAATTATTCAATACCCGTTATGCCCAGTTTATCAGGTCAGATATAGATTACAGATATTATCATCATATTAATGAAAATGATGATCTTGTTTTCCGAATGTTTGTTGGTGTCGGTTATCCTTATGGAAATTTGAAGACCTTGCCTTTCGAGAAAAAATATTTTTCGGGAGGGGCCAATAGTATTCGGGCGTGGCAGGTCAGAACATTGGGGCCGGGATCATTCACGGATTCATTGACACAATATCCCAATAGTCTGGGAGATATTAAATTAGAAGTAAATCTTGAATACCGGTTTAAAATGTTCTGGG
>CAZSGN010000128.1:0-7852 GCA_964606415.1 uncultured Bacteroidales bacterium | reverse complement strand
AACAGTGTCTTATATCATTTAAATATTTAACCATTAAAATAAGAGTAGAACCAAATAAAAAACTATAATATAAACCATTCCGGCATTCAGGGATTTTTTGCTACAAGTCAAGAAAACAGTTTGGCGGGCCATACAGGTAAGCAATACAGTATCAATTATCAAAACGATTCTTCCTGGACAAAAAAGGCTGGTTTGAATCAAACCAGCCTTTTTTTATATCGTATAAATCACCTTATAAATTATGCATTAATCATCATAGGCATTAAAAGCATCAGGATGTCTTCATTTTCATCTTCTTTTTCAGCCGGTTTTAAAATACCTGCCCTGGAAGGATCGGACATTTCCATAAACACTTCTTTCGTTGAAAGATTCTGAAGGATCTCAACAAGGAACGTCGATTTAAAACCTATTTCCATATCATCACCTTCATATTGACAAGACAGCCGTTCATAAGCAGAGATGCTGAAATCAATATCCTGCGCAGAAATAGTCATTTGGTTACCTTTTAATTCAAGCTTAACAAGATTACTGGCCTGATTGGAGAAATTAGAAACCCTCCGCAAAGTATTAACCATATCAGATCCATCAATAGTCAATTGGTTGGGATTATTCGTTGGTATAACAGCATTATAGCTTGGAAACTGTCCTTCCGCAAGGCGGCAGACCATCTTGTAACCACTCAAAGTGAAAACAGCATTCTTATCATCAAAATCAATAACTACATCGCCGGTTTCTTTTGGTAAAATTCCTTTTAATAGTGTTGCTGGTTTTTTAGGCAAAACAAATGATGAATCATTCTCTGACCTAATATCTTTTCGTTCATACTTCACCAGTTTTTGTGCATCCGAAGCAACAAAAATTAACTGATCCGTACCAATCTCGAAAAATATACCATTCATAACCGGACGTAATTCATCATCCGAAGTAGCAAAAATAGTCTTACTAATCCCTTTAAGCAATACTTCACCGGGAATAGACAGGCTTGCTTTATTCTCTTCTTTAACGCTGGGTAATTGTGGAAAATCATTCCCATCCTGCCCCATAATGGTAAATTGACCATTCTCAGAATTGATTATAATTGTCAGACTCTCCTGGTTAATATCAAAAGTTAAAGGTTGCTCAGGAAATTCTTTTAACGTTTCGGAAAGTAATTTTGCAGGAATAGCAATCTTACCACTATCCGTTGTATTATCCAGCTTGATATTGGTGATCAGCGTGGTTTCAAGATCAGAGGCGGTGATGGTCAATTCATTTTCTGCAAGATCAAACAAAAAATTATCCAAAATGGGCAAGGTATTTTTAGGACTAATGACCCTGTTAATGGACTGAAGGTGACCCAAAAGAACTGTACTGGATATTACAAATTTCATCTTCTCCTAATTTATTGATTTATAAATAAATATATCTTTTACCCTTATTTTCAAGTAAATTTATCAAAGATAAAAAAATTTATCTTGCTATTGGAATTCAAGGATTGATAATTTCACCAGACAAATCAAAATTTATTCCTTAAAAAAATAAGCTGGTGTTTTTAAAAGCCGGTCAAGCATATCATATCGTAACAAAACCGTGTCTTGGTCAATCAACCCGATTAAATAAAACGGATTATATTGTCCTTCCTGCGCTTGGTCCCGTGTAGAATCCATTTTAGGAATAGGAAAAGTCTTCAAAGCGTAACGTTTATCATGAATAGTTGTAACCTTGATATTAGCATAAATGGGTTGATGAAAAACAGTGTCCGGTGTATGCTTTGCCACTTCCTTAAACTTAATATTCTCAAACAACTGCAAATAGCTCTGCAACCGAAAACTTTCCGGTTTTTTAGAAATAGATAATGACGGGATGTACATTTCATAAATTCCATCTTCCCGGTTAATCGTATAATTATTTTCTTTTTGTGCTGGATAATCAACCCGAATGCTTAATATTTCTGATGGTTCAACAGGAAATAAGGCCCGATCACGCCAAAAATGCGAACCGGTGCGAAATAAATTACTAACAGAATAACCGGAGCCAGGAATATAAACATAATAAGGGTCCTCACTATTTTTTAACATTAAAATAGTAGCTTCCCGGGAAGTATCCTGCAACGCATAAAAAGCCTTGATATTCTTATTGTCATGATCAGCAAAACGTATAAAAAAACCTCTTCTTTTTATTTGCTCAACAATAGAATCCTTTCGTTTATTGGAAACTGGTTCAAGTGGCAACAGACGGGTAACTTCATCAAGAAAAAACCGGACTTGTTTATCTTCTGCCTGATATTTTTGATTAACCATCCATTTCCCTTTTTCATAATCCAAAATAATTTTTTGATCATTCCTGATCATATCAATTTTATGTACTTCATCCGGATCTTGTATAGCAAACTGATCATTTTCAAGCGTACTCAAGGGGTCCGTATAAAAATAAATAAAAATAAGTGGAATAATAAAAACCACAATTAATATAGGCCAACGGTATTTTTGCATTTAGATATATATCATTAAAACGGTTCTACTGCAATTTAAGTGAACCCCAAATTGAGCGATTCTCACTCACGTAAAGCCCTATTTCGCTTCACTCATATCGCTCAACTTAAGTGAAAGTTGATTCTGAGTATCCAGCATTCAGAATAGCTCTATTACATGCTTCAATGAATTTACTGACTTCCTCAACTTGATTAATCAACATACTATTATTATCAAATCTCTAAAACTTTGCTGCAGAAGATGTATATTTTCTTCTTCTTCTCAAATGCAAAAGAATAGTAAAAATAACAATAATCACTGATGGCAAAACAGTGTTAAACAATTGCCATTTAATTTTTTCTTCTTTCACCCTGTTTTGATTCAGCAGCCGAAGCTGAAAAGCTTTGGAACGTAACTTCAGGAGCCTTTTATCATCTGTCATGTAATGCAAAAGGTTGATGATAAATGACTGATTATCAAATGTTTGCTTTGTGTACCGATCATACCCAAGTGGAAGAGGTTGAGGACCACGACGACCCATTTTCACATCATTCCGTATAATATCACCATCAGCAATAACAGCCATACTCGTTTGAACACTTTGATCCTTGAATTGATAATCAGGCTGATCAACATATTTCTTTATACTCCGGTTTTGAAAAACAGAAGGGAAAATTCCTTCAAGCAACACTCCTACCGGCAATTTACCCGCAACAAATTCTTTTTGATCCGGTTGACGGGTCGCTTCTTCTAATGAAATAATACCTGGCACAGCAGATTTCTTTGAATGCTCTGAAGTAGTAAGTAAAACTTCCGTATCAACGCCCGATAGGGTGAGTGTATCAACGATACTTACAAATGAAGATTTTATAAGATCAAGATTTTTGGTTACAGGATGATCTTGTTTTGGTAATAAAAGGGGATCATAGGTCCATGGCATTGGGCTAAATTGTGCCTGCTGGCCAGCTGGTGCAGTATTAAGAGGAATAACATTACAATTAAGATCCTGAACCAAAATAGGATCAAGCCGGGCTCCATATTTAAAAAGCTGATCCTCAAGATTAAGCGTTTTAATTATAGACAAAGAACGCCCTGTTGCAAGACTATCCATATCAACAGAAACCTTATCCAGGAACCAAAAAACATGCCCGCCATTCATGATATATTGATCAATGGCAAACTTTTCTTTTTCACTAAAAGATCGTTGTGGTTTAGCAATAAAAAGAGCTTTGTAATCCTGCAATGTCTCAGCCTGATCAATACGTCCCCGGTCAACCTGATAATATTTAGCAATAGCACGGGTAATGCCATCCACTTCCATAGGCCCAAGTTCGCCATGACCTTCTAGAAAAGCTATTTTATGTACCGTATCCTGCATCAAATTATGAATAGCAGTGATTAACTCGTATTCCAGGTTTTCAACCGAATTGTTAATGTTTTCTTTTGATGTATTACCAGCATTGGTTTGTAAAAGATTTACCGAAAAATAGCGGCCTTTATGACGCAGAATAGCACCAGGAAAAATTAATTTCTGGCTTACCTCACCTTCATCACTTTCATGATGAATATTCATTGGTTTTAAACCTTTTTTGGAAAGATGTTTGAAAAAATCTTCACGAGCTTCTTCGTTTTTCTGATCAGCTGGATTAATAAATTTATAAGCCACATTTTTACCCGCAATCGCTTTATATTCTTCTAAATGCTGGCGGATAGACTGCTTAAATTTTTCAAAATCCGGTGTTAACTCGCCGGCAAGGTAAACTTCGATATAAACGACATCATCAAGTTGATGAAGGATTTCTTTAGAAGGCTTCTTAAGGGTATAACGTTGATCAGAAGTAAGGTCAAGCCTAAAATAAAAACGGTTTCCCACTAAATTGAAAACAACAATAACCACAAAAACTAAAAGAAAAAAAAGGATATTATATGTTTTTTGATTTTGTTTCACACGAATATAATTTGGTTAAACATCTGTATTTCAATAAAATAATAATATCATTATTTTGCCGCTCACTCGGTAACCTAAAAACTTTTTCATAAACAATTTATTTTTGGTTTTTCCGGTAGCCTCTTCATTTTTTTGTCATTCGTAACAAAAAAACGAAGCAAAAAAAATACTCGCAAACTATGGCATCCACACAGGGCCATAGCTACGCCCTTTCCTTCGCAAGTTTGCTGGCCACACCCACAGGATTTTAGTAGAAACCAATGGTATATCATTACTCAACTCTTATTTAACTCAATTAACTCTATCACTTAATATCCTGATAATTCGGTCACCCGGTAACCAACAACATCATCTTAATAAACTACTATCCTTTATATTAACTTCACTAAACTCACCCCTAAAAAGATTCAATTCATCCCCTTTTGTCTTAGATCCTTATTATCATTTTATAAGCTTTATAGTGAGGATTTCATCTATTTATAATTTGTTTTTAATCGGTCAAAACCTGTTCAGCCAGCCGGCGGATCATGCTTGGGTCTATATTACCATTTTCTACTTGCCATCACCATTTTAGTAGAAAAAAGGAATATAGCGATAACACTTAAAAAATATATTAGGTCACGTGAATCAATAACACCTCTGCTGATCGATTCGTAATGTTCATGAATCCCCAACGACATAATTAAGGTCTCCTGATGAGTAAAAAGCGTACTCATATGATCAAATCCAATATAGAGAAAAAAACAAAACATAACAGCCAACAAAAATCCAATAATCTGACTTTTAGACAAGACTGATCCTAATAAACCTACGGCAACATAAATGGCAGCAAGAAAAAATAACCCTAAAAAAGAACCCCAGGTCCCTCCTGTATCCAAATTACCTTTGGGTTGACCCAATTGATAAACAGAATAATAAAAAACAAGCGTAGGCAGCAGGGATAACAATACGATAAATAATCCTGCCAGATATTTAGCAAGAATAATTTGAAATTCGCTCAAAGGTTTAGTAAATAACAAATCAATGGTTCCACTTTGTTTTTCTTCCGAGATTAATTTCATTGTTATAGCAGGTATTAAAAAAAGAAACACCCAGGGTCCAATCGTAAACAAAGGATTCAATGTTGCATAACCATTTTCAGGAATATTAAGTGACCCTGGGAATACCCATGTAAACAATCCGGTTATGACCAAAAATAAAATAATAACCACTGGTCCGGTCAGGGAACTAAAAAAATGACTTATCTCCTTTCTGAAAAGTGTAATCATAATTGTGTTAACGCTGAATTGCCCAAAATTAATTTATTTCATTGTTTTTAAAAAACATATCACAATATTTAGTTCACAAAAAGTTTCACTGTTGTCCGGTAAAAAATAATCTTACCCCCTTTTGATTCAATAGAAAACCTATTTTCCCACAAATCCATACAATGTAATTACAAAAATTCAATATTTAAATTCTTCCATCAAAATCAATGAAAATATTTTATCTTTATCGCGTACTACAATTTAAAGGTTGTCGTTTATTATTGCATGTTAAGAATGATGTAAATTGCTATGTGCAAAAAATTCTTTCTCCTTGTATTATTGGCCCTTTCCCCCGGCTTTATTCTTTCTTTCGGACAACCCGGCGGCAGGAATTCATTTACTTCATTAACATTTCCACAATCGGCAAGAATCAGTTCAATGGGCGGTAAACTCAATGCCATTCTGGACAATGACCTGGCCCTGGCAGGTCAAAACCCTGCTTTATTAAATAAAAGCATGCACATGCACTTGAGCTCCAACCTTGTCCGTTTTCCCGCAGGCATCCAATATGGCTATTTTTCATATTCATATCATCATAAAAAATATGGCTCCTTTGCCTCCGGTTTTCAATATGCAAATTACGGTTCCTTTAAACAAGCAGACAATACAGGCAACATTACAGGTGAGTTTTTTGCAGCCGATTATGTTTTTCACCTTATGTGGTCACATGCATTACCAGACAGCGCATTCCGGATAGGCATCAGCGCCAAACCATTATTGTCTTTTTATGAAAGCTATAATTCTTTTGCGCTTGGTTTCGACATCGGTATTACTTATAATAATCCGGAAAATCGCTTTACCAGCACTTTATTACTTAAAAATATCGGCCGTCAATTTTCTTCTTTCTCTAAAAAAATAAACGAACCCCTGCCCTTTGAAATTCAAATGGGCCTTTCCCACAAATTATCTCATGCCCCCCTGCGTTTTTCCCTGGTTGCCCAACAACTTCAAAATCCTGATCTGACTTATGACCAACCAGAAGAAGAAAACACACAAGTATTTGGAGATGAAACAGATAATAACTCAAACGAAGGTTTTTTTTCTTATGCTGATCATTTAATGAGGCATATTATTTTAGGAACAGAATTAATTCTTACGGAAAATTTATTTTTCAGAATAGGATATAATTATCAACAACGCCAACAATTAAATATTGAGACCAATACATTCTCAACTGTTGGTTTTTCCTGGGGATTTGGGTTAAAAATAAAAACTTTTCAGGTCAGTTATGCCCGCTCCAATTACCATTTGGCAGGTACGCCCAACTTTGTTTCTATATCAACAAATTTGAAAGAAACGTATAATTGGGGACATAAATTATTCTAATGAGTTACAAAAAAATCATCATAACAATAGATGGTTATTCTTCCTGCGGTAAAAGTACTTTTGCCAAACAAATTGCTGAATACACCGGATATATTTATATTGACAGCGGTGCGATGTACCGGGCTGTAACCCTCTATTTTATTGAAAACGGTTTATGTGATAATACCGGCAAATTAAATAATCAGGAAATAAACCATTGGCTGGATAACATCCATATCCATTTTGACCCGGACAACAATAACACCATATTAAATGGCAGAAATATTGAAAAGGAAATACGGCTGAATCCCAAAGTAGCTGATCATGTCAGTCAGATTAGCCAAATCAGTAATGTACGGCGTAAACTGGTCGATTTTCAACGTTCTATCGGTAAAAATAAAGGGATTGTTATGGATGGAAGGGATATTGGAACGGTGGTTTTCCCGAACGCCGAACTAAAAATTTTTCTTACCGCAAAAGCTAAAACAAGAGCCCAAAGAAGGTTCGATGAATTAATCAATAAAGGTATTGAAACCACATTTGAAGAAGTACTGGCTAATATTCAGAAACGTGACTATCTGGATGAAAACCGCGAAGAAAGCCCATTAACAAAACCCCATGATGCTATAGTGCTTGATAACAGCCATATGACTCCTGAACAGCAAATGGAATGGATCAAACCTATTATCAGGGAAAGACAAAACATTTAATTGCTCTTTAAAAATCAACACAAAAAAAAGGTATGAGCAAAACTCATACCTTTTTTTTATTTTTCAACTCTTCATAAATTCAGAACTCCTGATCCGCATCAAAATATAATGTCGCATTTTTATGTCGGGAAT
>CAZSGN010000127.1:0-7920 GCA_964606415.1 uncultured Bacteroidales bacterium | reverse complement strand
AGGGACTTAAATCAGATACAAAAACGGTAACTATAAATGTTAAAGAACAATGAACGCACCCACTCTCCGCTCCCGCGCGTTTGTAACGCGTGATCAACAAAGCAAATTGCAGTAGAACCAGAAAGGCGCGGAGCTGGGGTTAGTACCGAGACCTGACAGGTTTTTAAAACCTGTCAGGTCTGGCAGCAAGAAGAAAAACCGTAATAAATATTATAAAGTTTGGCAGGATGGAAACCAGCCGAAAGAAATATTTAACAATAGTTTCTTTTACGAGAAATTGAATTATATCCATCAAAATCCAGTGGAAGATTTGATTGTAGAAAAACCGGAAGATTATTTGTTTAGTTCGGCAAGAAATTATGCAGGGTTGGATGCTTATTTAGATATTGTGTTAGAGACACAGCAACAGATTTCGTATTGAAAAAAGTTATTTCAAACCACGCGTTACAAACGCGCGGGAGCTGGGAAGCATTGAGTTAGAATTCAAGCCTTTAGGATACGATTATTATGAAAAAATCTATGATTTTATTAAAAAGTAAATATTTATTAAAAGTATTTCTTTTAATAAATATTATTCATCTTTTATGTATTAATTGTAAAAGAGAATCGATTCCTCCAATTAAAGGAATCTGGCAATTCTGCGATAATGGTTTTTATAATGAATTACATGTAAAGAATAATTTAATTGTACATATACGTTCCAACGACACCTTAGGTATTAATTATATATATAAAATCGAGAATGGGGTATTATATTATAAACAACAAGGTAATGATTACAGTGATAGTTGTCAATTAAATTATATAAATTATGATAGTTTACTAATGCAATATCCACATAGGAATGACACAATTTATTTAACTCGAATTATTGATTCAGTTAAAGATAATGGGAATAAATATCTTCAAAGAAAAAACAAATCTAAATGCAGAGATAAACAAAAGTATTATAAAAATGAGGAAGAGATTGATTATGAATTATTTGAGGAAGAACTTAGAAAACAAAAACACCGCTATCGAAAATAAAGTATATCAGTAATCACCTCTTATTAAATATAATACCCTTGCTCCCGCGCGTTTGTAACGCGTGATCAACAAAGCAAATTGCAGCAGAACCAGAAACGCGCGGGAGCTGGGGTTACTACCGAGACCTGACAGGTTTTTAAAACCTGTCAGGTCTGGCAAAGCGTATTAAATATAATACATCAACCCCTCTTCTTTAGAATTAAGAGTTGCTTGTCGATCAGCCAGGCTGGCAAGAGTGGTGGATTTGAATTTTTCAATGATTAACTCATTCATTTCTGTCCAGAATTCTTCTGTGGCACCGCTTGGTAATTGTCCGGAATTACTTTTTTTTATGCAATCGGCGATGCAAACATCCGGGTTGAATGCCTTATAGATATCATAGACAGAAATTTGGTTTTTAGCTTTGGATAGCACATACCCACTTTTTTTTCCAGCTATCAGATTGATGAGTCCGGCTGATTTTAACCCTGATATAATCTGATCGAGGTACTTGAATGAAATGTTTTGATTGGTTGAAATATCCTTTTGAAAGATCCCTTTGCTTTGATCGGCCATAGCAATTTCAATCATCGTGCGTAATCCGTATCGTGTTTTTGTGTTGATTTTCATGATTCTTCGTTTTTCAGACCTGACAGGTTTCCAAAACCGTCAGGTCTACGTCCGCTGTCAGGTCTTTTATACTATAGGAAAAGTAGCAATCAAAAATACATATTTTAAAGATTAAATACAATGATTAGGGGTTTTTATCGAGATGGTTTTTCAGACCTGACAGGTTTTTAAAACCTGTCAGGCCTACGTTCGCTAGTCTGCCTCAATTTTTTATTGGGGTTACGAAAATATTTTATATTTTTGTAATGAACATATGTTCATAATAGATATTGATATAGATATTCAAAAATGATTATTATGCCTCAATTAAACGGAACAGGCCCGGAAGGAAAGGGCGCAGGTACTGGCAGAGCGCTTGGGAGATGTAAAACGAACAGTTTTCAGAATTTATTAGTTCGCTTAGGTAAAGGAATGGGAATGCGAAGAAAGAAAGGCGGAGGAAAAGGACAGGGAAAGCGCACCAACGCTTAACAATTCCAGACCTGACAGGTTTTAAAAACCTGTTAGGTCTGCGTTCGCACATGCGATATGCATGTTTCCGGATGTGCATCAATTAATGCGCCAAGCATCGAATGGGCACTTCTGGGATATCCGAGAAACATTAAAAAGACAGACACCTCAGCAAAAGCGGATGCATATTTGTATTGATAATAATAACATAAAATTCTTTCCTGAAGGATTTCGTAACTTTTACTGATGGGATGAAAAAGTAAAGGATTTTTGCGTTTTTCTTTGATCATGTTTGTTGTTTTGACAAATGAATGTTTATAATCCTTCTACAACAATAACGATTTCTCCCTTGACTTTTTGCCCGGAATATTGCTCTTTAAGTTCATGCAGGGTTCCTCTCACTGTTTCTTCGTACATCTTGGTCAGTTCTCTTGATACAGAAGCCCGGCGGTCTTCACCCATAAATTCGGCTAATTGATGAAGTGTTTTGCTTAAACGGTGGGGGCTTTCATAAAAAACCATCGTTCTTTTTTCTTCAGCAAGTTCTTTTAGTTTTGTTTGCCTGCCTTTTTTATGGGGCAGAAACCCTTCAAAACAAAATTTGTCATTGGGCAGTCCCGAGTTGATTAGTGCCGGAATGATGGCGGTTGGTCCCGGAAGGCTTTCTACAGAAATACCTTGTTTAATGCACTCCTGGACCAGTAAATAGCCGGGGTCTGATATGCCTGGGGTGCCGGCATCGCTGACAAGGGCAACAAAGCTTGTTTGTTGTTTGATCTTTTCTATAAAAGTCTGAAGTTTTTTGTGTTCATTAAATTTATGATAAGGCAGGATGGTTTTATCACCTAATTCGTAATGCTTGAGTAATCTTGAGGTCAGACGTCCGTCTTCTGCCAGGATAAAAGCAGCATCCCTGAGCGTATCAAGGGACCGCAGGGTGATGTCCTTCATATTCCCGATGGGGGTCGGGACCAGTATTAGATGTCCCATCAGCTTTGAAATTTTCGTTCAAGCAGATGAATGAGCCCCTGCCTGTATTCATTATCAGGATCCCAGTCAAATTGGTTATTGATATAAGCTAATGCATCATCCAGGTTACTGGCTTGATTTAGCTCATCTATGGTCTCGTTAAATTGGGCACGGTTACCATTAAACAACTCTTTTGTATAGAGAAAACGGTCGTTAATGCCAAAGGCTTTTTGGAGATCCCCAATTGGTTGATTCTTCATTTTATGGGAAACGTCTTTTTTTGTTTGTTTTTCACCCAGTGAATCGCCTACGCTCCGGTTTTGTTCCTGGTATTTATCGGAGATAATTTTTTGTTCTGTTGTTCTTTGCCTGTCCGTCAACTGACGATTTCTTTGTTCTTTTCCGGAATCAGAAATTTCGGATGTTGCTTCTTCTGTTTTTTGTTTTACTGATGGATTTTCGTTTTGTGCTGTTTCTTTTTCCGGTTCAGCATCATTGGTTGACTGATCAATATTTTCCAGATGTGGATCTTCCTGTTCCTTTTCAAGCTGCTTCTCTTGTTCCGGCGTATAAGCAGGGGCTTCTGCTGGTTCATCACTTTGCATCTTTTTGAGCTGAAGGACTTGCTGGTAAATATCCCTGAATTTGGAAAGACTGATATCCAGCTCAATTTCCGGGATATTATCAGGGTGTTGTTCATAATAATCAAATAGATCTTTAATTTCTTCAAGATCGGAATGAATGGAATGGATTATTTGCGCTTTCATAAATGAAATAAGCTATCTTTATTATTAATTTTGTAAAAATAACCATAATGCACGAGAAAACCATATTGTATGTTTGTTGAATATTCATTGGGTGATGGCAGCCAAAACGGGTTTATTGAGGTCATTACCGGTTCAATGTTTTCCGGTAAAACCGAAGAGTTGATCCGGCGCCTGAAAAGGGCTATGATCGCCCAGCAAAAGGTTAAAATATTTAAACCGGAGAAGGAAAACCGTTATTCGCCGTTAAAAGTAGTCTCACATGATGATAATGAGCTCGTTTCCATGCCGGTAAATAATTCCGGCGATATTTTACCTGAGGCACAGGGGGCTGATGTTATTGGGATTGACGAAGCCCAGTTTTTTGATGATCAGCTGCCTGTCGTGGTTAATGAATTGGCATCAAAAGGAATTCGCTTTGTGATTGCCGGCCTGGATATGGATTATACGGGCCATCCGATGGGCCCGATGCCTGATATTATGGCTATTGCGGATGATGTCACGAAAGTTCATGCTGTATGTATCCGTTGTGGTAATCTCGCTCAGTTTTCTCATCGAAAAGTGAAAACGAAAGATTTGTTTTTGTTGGGAGAGCGCGATGTGTATGAACCATTATGCCGGAACTGTTTTACTAAATTGTCTTCTCACTAAAAAAATGAGGAAATGCAGTATGTTTTTGTTTATTTTTAATGATATTTTTAACATTCATGATATACGCTGTTCAACAAATTGCTGAAATTCTTCATGCAGATGCGTTAATCCGTGTAGAACAATCTATACAACATCTGATAACAGATAGTCGGAGTGTAATGCCTTCGGGGACATCTCTCTTTTTCGCGATTAAGGGTGAAAACCATAATGGGCATGATTATCTGGAGGCAGTTTATGAAAAAGGTTGCCGTTCTTTTGTGCTTTCAGAACGATTTTCTTTATTTGAGGATAAAAGTGATGTGAATATTCTTTATGTGGATTGTGTTATCCTCGCGCTCCAAAAACTGGCTGCATATCACCGGTCAATGATGCACACGAGTGTATTGTCTGTAACGGGAAGCAATGGGAAAACAGTCGTAAAAGAATGGTTGTGGCAGTTGCTTGCGCCGGATATCAATATTTCCCGCAGTCCCAGGAGTTATAATTCTCAGGTTGGGGTGCCTTTATCGCTTTGGTTGATCGATCCTGAAGATCAACTGGCTATTATTGAAGCCGGAATTTCTAAACCGGGAGAAATGGAACTTCTTGAAAAAATGATTTTTCCTGACACGGGAATATTTACCAATATCGGAGAGGCACACCAGGAGAATTTCAATACCCTGGAAGAAAAAATTAACGAAAAAATTAAATTATTTAAAAATACTCATGCTATTGTTTTTTGTTATGATCATGAAAAAGTTCGACGTGCTATTAAAAACAAATGTCCTGAAAGTGAATTGTTTAGCTGGTCATTGAGAGCTCCGGAAGCAGATCTTTTTTTTAAAAAGACGGATAGTGAGCCGGGCAAAACAAACTTAGAGCTTGAAAATAATGGGAATATATTTGAATTTGTGATTCCATTTGAAGATCAGGCTTCTGTGGAGAATGCTTTACATGTTATTGCCTATGCGATTTTTCGGGGTATTGAACCTGAGATAATCCGAAAAAGGATACAGGCGCTTCAGCCTGTAGGTATGCGCATGGAGATGATAAAAGGGGCACAGGGTTGCACCCTGATCAATGATGCATATAATTCTGATTTATATGCTATTAATATTGCTGTTGATTTCCTGAACGCCCAACCACAGAATAATAAGAAGACTGTGATATTGTCAGATGTGTTGCAATCAGGTAAGCCTTCTGAAGAAATTTACCAGCAAATAGCACAGCTCTTATGTAATAGTCATATTGACCGGTTTATTGGAGTTGGCCCTGAGATGGTTCGCTATGCAAACTTTTTTGATATCCCGGATAAATTTGTGTATCCATCAACGGATGCTTTAATTGATCATTTAGGACAGATTCGTTTTCACGATGAACTGATTTTAATTAAAGGAGCACGTGTTTTTCAATTTGAGCGAATTATTCATGAGCTCGAGGAAAAAAAACACCGCACAGAGCTCGAGATCAGTCTGAATGCTATTACTGATAACCTCAATTATTTTCGTTCATATCTTCATCCGGAAACCAAATTATTGGTTATGGTTAAGGCTTTTTCTTATGGTGCTGGTAGTTATGAAATAGCAAGTATGCTTCAGCATCACCATGTCGATTATCTTGGGGTGGCTTTTAATGATGAAGGGGTTGAGCTTAGAAATAATGGTATTTCACTTCCTGTTATGGTGATGAATCCGGGTATGGATGAATTGGATGTAATGGTTAATCATCAATTGGAACCGGAGATTTATGATTTATCATTTCTTATTAAGTTAGACCAGTTTTTGAATAATCAGGGAATTTTTGATTATCCTGTTCATATTAAGCTGGATACAGGGATGCGCAGGATGGGATTCAGGGAACATGAAATGATAGAGCTGGTAACAGTTATAAACAGGTGTCGGCATGTTGTTGTTAAGTCGGTTTTTTCTCATCTCGCTGCTAGTGACGAGAAAGAACATGATGATTTTTCCAGGGCACAGATTCATCAATTTCAGAAATTGACAGCATCTTTACAAGAGGGGATTGGTCATGGTTTTATAAGGCATATGCTTAATTCGGCTGGTATTGAACGATTTCCTGAATACCAGTTTGATATGGTGCGTCTGGGAATTGGCTTTTACGGGATTACGGCCATTGGCGCTCCGGAGGTTCGTCAAATTAGCCGGTTAAAAAGCTATATCAGTTTGATAAAGGATGTATTACCTGAAGATACCATCGGTTATGGGAGAAAAGGATTTCTTAAAAAAGGAGGACGAATAGGAGTAATCCCTGTTGGATATGCTGATGGCTTAAACCGCGCCTTAAGTAACCGTAAAGGGGAGTTATGGGTGAATGGGCATTGGGCGCCTGTTGTAGGGAATATTTGCATGGATATGTGTATGATCGATCTTACGGATATCAAGGCTAAAGTTGGTGATGAAGTGATTATATTTGGGCCGGAACAACCAGTATCGGTTCTGGCTGACCAGTTAAATACCATCCCGTATGAGATACTCACAAGTGTTTCATCCAGGGTTAAACGGGTTTATCTTAAAGAATAAGATTGTTTATTTTTAATGAGTGTTTTTTATTAAAATCCACTCATTTATGGCTTAATATCGGTTCAGGTGATTTATACAATTATTACAAAGAATCAGGACATTTTATATAAAAGCTAATTATGATAAAATTATCGGTGATTATCATCACGTTTAACGAAGAAAAAAATATCAGACGCTGCCTGGAATCTGTAAAAGATATTGCGGATGAGATCATTGTGCTTGATTCTTATTCGACAGATAAGACTAAAGAAATATGTGAAATGTACCAGGTGCGTTTTTTTGAACATCAGTTTGATGGCCATATCGAGCAGAAAAACCGGGCTATTACATTCGCCGTTAATGAGTATATTTTATCTCTTGATGCTGATGAAGCGCTTTCAGGCGAATTGAAAAAATCAATCCTTGAAGTTCTTCGTTCATGGGATGCGGATGCTTATTTTTTTAACAGGTTAACCAATTATTGCGGAAAATGGATATATCATTCAGGTTGGTATCCCGACACCAAAACACGATTGTTTAAGAAAAGTAATGCCAGGTGGGGAGGTACTAACCCGCATGACAGGATAATTCTTGATAAAAACGCTGTTACGAAACATTTAAAAGGAAATTTATTACATTACTCCTATTATTCCATTGAGCAGCATATTGACCAAATTAATAAGTTCTCGTCCATTAAAGCCAGAGAAATGTATAAGAGGGGAAAAAAGTTTAATGTTTTTTTGGCATTATTAAGTCCTCTTGTTAAGTTTATTAAACAATTTATTTTTCAGAGAGGTTTTATGGATGGCATGTATGGATTGGTCATCACAATTAATTCATCACAGGTTAATTTTTTAAAATATAATAAATTAAGAGAATTAAATAAGAAACATCCATGACAGGTATATTAATATCCTTTTACACAATGATCATATCCAGATTAACAAATAATC
>CAZSGN010000126.1:0-7953 GCA_964606415.1 uncultured Bacteroidales bacterium | reverse complement strand
CCCGCGACCCCGACCTTGGCAAGGTCGTGCTCTACCAACTGAGCTATTTCCGCTTATAAATGTTCAATGCTATTAAAGTACGTTTGCTTCTCAAAAAGCTGGCACAAAGATATTGTTTTTTTCATTTATGCCAAATCTTTTCAAGCAAAAAACAACCCAATTCAATATCCATTTATAACTTTTTTGATAAAATAATTTTCGTGCTATATTCTTTGCTTCATTGATAAAAAGAAGTCCATTTGATTAAGCAACTGCCTTAAACCGAAAAAATCCTTGGTGCCGCCAAGACATAAACTAATTCTATTCCCTAAACTAACTTTGATTTGTTCTGTATTCTTAAATTCTTTACCACACAATAATTATTCTTTGGTATTTCATCAAAAACCTGCCCAGAAAAATAACATCAAGATAGATCCACAATCGCATGAATACCAATTTTTATAAAAAACATAAAAAAAGGTGCCCAAGCACGCTTAGACACCTTTTTTTTTAAAAATCAAAATCGATTTACTTTTTTATAACCTCAAATACACTTACCTTACTACCTTTAATAATTTTTACAAAATAAAGTCCATCTGGTTGACCAGATAAATCCAATAGTTCACTGTTTGTGGAAAGATTTTTCCGCATAATAACTTTCCCGATCATGTCCAGCACTTCTACCTGGAAACCTTTATAATAATTACCAGCTTCTATAAAAACCCGGCCCTCGGTAGGACTAGGATATACCAATATATTCTCATCTGCCAACTGATGCATTCCTACCAGTGGATCAACCGTAACCTTAAAACTGCAGGAATCCTGATTCCCGCCATCATCTGTAATAATCCATTTGATGATTGTATCTCCAACAGGTATCTCTGCTCCCGCTAAGGAAGAAGAAACATTATAATCATTGGAAAGGATGGTATGACAATTATCCCCAATTGCTTCCGGATCAAACTCTGTACCTGCAACTGTGTAATAACCATTTGATTCTGCAGTAACTACCTGATCAGAAACACAGCTAATTGTGGGCGTTAATGTATCCTGCACAAAAACCAGGACTTGTTCAACACTATCATTGCCACCTAAATCGGAAACAGTCACATCAATAGTAACACTTCCAACATCTACGCAAGTAAAAACCGACTGACTCAACGTTGTATCATTGATCGAGCAATTATCCGAGGCGTTTACTACCACCGATTCCGGATCAAGAGAAGCATTTCCTGATGTATCCAGATACACATTAACAGGATTGACTGTTGAGAACGAGGGAGCAAGCGAATCCTGAACAGTAACCTTTGTTTTGCAGGAATCAACATTACCATTCATATCCCTCGCATATAAGGTAACGTCATTACTACCCAAATCCACACAGTTAAAATCATACATGCTAAGCCACATGGTATCAATGCCACAGGCATCGGTTGTACCATTATTAACAAAAGACGAGGCAATGGTAAATATCCCGTTTTGATCAAGCCAAACAGTAGTATCTTTACAAATCACATCAGGAGAAAAGGTGTCTTTTACGGTTACAACAGCTGTTTGGGAAATTAAATTTCCGGTAGTATCAATGACAGTTACGTCAATATTTTGCATTCCGGTATCACTGCAACCAAAAATGGATAGACTTAAACTGGTATCTGCCAGAACGGTATTATCCCAGGCACTATCCACCACATATGAATCAAAAAGAATATAACTTCCTGTACCATCCAGAAATATAGTGGTATCCTTTACACTTAAATAGGGAATAATCTTATCTTCTTGTTTATGGGGAAATCCTTGCCATGATAAAAAGGGATAACCACCGTTTACCGTATCATTGAGTCCCCAGTAATCATTGGTTCCATTAGATGTTTCACCTATGAAATCCCATCCTTCGGAGATAAATGTCGTATAAGACTGCATCTCGGCAGTATTTTTCGATAATGCACCTAATCCGGAGGTCTGATTTGAGGCAGAAGTATCTATAAGGTTCCCCGAATAACTTGTACTTCCATCCTCTACACCTACAAATCCTTTATCAATTGGATCTTCGGCATTGTTATAAATAACCTGTCCTGTAGAATAACATTTGTTAAAAGTTGAATTACTGTTTCTTCCTGCAAATGAACCATACGAAGTATGGGAACCATTTGCTCTATATACATCACCTGTTGAAAAACAATTGGTAACAGAAGAATTATCCTGGGTAACACCAATAAGACCACCTACTTTTTTATCATCTCCACTTACCTTGCAAGAGCTATAGCATTGTGTTACATTCCCTGTCATATTAGACCCTATGAGTCCCCCAACATTAATGTATGAAGCATTAATAATTCCTGAACTGGAACAACCTGTTACTTCGGAATATTCATTTTTTCCGATAAGTCCACCGACATCAGCCTTCCCAATAATATTGACACTGGTTATGCCCAGACTATCAATTTTTGCATAATATGTTTGACCAAAAAGCCCAACTTGTGAAGTAGACGGTTTATTTATTGTTAAGCTGTCAATTGTATGCCCTTTTCCATGATAAGCACCCACAAACCTGTTTGATGCATTACCAATAGGAGAAAAGCCAGTTCCACTATTCCATGTTTCAGTGTCAGCAGCATCAATATCAGCCATTTGCACAAAATGTTTATCCCAATAAACCTCGTATTCGGAAAGGTTTCCCAGATCAGTTAAATTGGTTATTTGATAAGGATCAGTTGATGTCCCTCCGCCTGAAAAATGAGCAATTGTCGTAAAACTCACTTCTGCACCATAAGAAGTATCAGCAGTATTGATCGCATACGCCCTTACATAATAAGTTGTAAGCGGATTCAGCCCGGATATAGAAGAAGTAAATGATCCTGTTGCAGATGCACCTCCTTCGTCAGTCGCATTATCTAAAACCGTTGGACTACCGGAGGTATTCCAACAAACTCCATGTTCTGAAGGAGCTGGCGCTCCCAGATCAGTAATGGTTCCGTTGCCTGTTGCAGAAGTAGCGTTAATGCCGGATACAGCCTCGGTTGTTACAGTGGCTGCCTTTGGATCAGTAGTAAAAGGAGAACTTCCACCATATGTTGTTCCTCCAGCATTTGAAGCAACCGTCCTGTAGTAATAAGTGGTATTGGCACTTAATCCGGACAAAGAATAAGAAACTGATGTAGTGCTGGTACCACTAACCGGACTTTGATCGGCTGTCACCGAATTATTATAGCTTGTACTCAATCCATATTCAAAAGTAACTGTTGTACTGTATCCATTGGCATTGACTGTTCCATTGAGAGTGGCTCCGCCAGATGTAACATTGCTCGCTGTACCGGTACTGACAACGGGTGCCGCTTCCTCAACAATGGGACTTCCGGAACCAAAATCTTGATACCACATAGGTACCATAAGAGGTGATGAATAACCAGGATCTGAATAAAATAATGTGCCCGAAAAAGGATCCGTATCATCATCAATAATCCATGTACCGCCTCCATCGTTATAGATATAGTAAGTTCCACTTTCGTGTTTCCATGCGTCATATCCATTGAGGGTTCCATTGGTATTATATTGACCGTTAGCACCCGAGGGTGATGTAACACCACTTACATCAAGGTTGCCCTGGGCATAAGCAACAGTGAATGCAAATAAAAACAAGATGAGTGAAGTGAATAGTTTTTGATTCATCATTAAACATTTTTTTAATATTACCTACTCTGTTTTGGATTTTCGGTTTATTCCTTCTTATTAATTTCTCATTAAAAGCCAAGGAAACAAATAATCTGTTGATAAAACTTAAAACATCCCTAAATACTCACCACCAAACATTTATCTTCATCCATCCCTGTGATGATTATCTTAAGATAATTATTTTAGTAATAAATCTTGTAATATGGTCTACTCTTGCCTTTTAATAGATATAAAAGTAAGGAATTTTGAATAGAACGATTAATAGTTAAGAATAAAAAAGAAAAAAAATCTGAGAAATTACAACAAATTATAAACAAGGTGCCTGTTTAAGAAAAGCCTTAAAAAAATCTTAAATGTAAAGGCAGTTTGGAAAAGATTAAAATTTCGAATATCCTCACGCATCATCCTTCATGCCTATTAATTTTTTTATATCATCTAATTTATTTAGTGCGTCCACAGGAGTCAGATTATTCACATCCAGCTTTTTAATTTCATCCCTGATTTGTTTCAGAACAGGATCATCGAGTTGGAAGAAAGAAAGCTGCATGCCTTCCCTGTTCTCAGTAATTTCTTTCACCGGGCGCTCCAAATGATGCTCACCCCTGCCCCCTTCAAGCTCCGCAAGGACTTCATTGGCCCTTTTCACGACACTCTTTGGCATCCCGGCCAGGCGGGCAACATGAATACCAAAGCTATGCTCACTACCCCCGGGTTTAAGTTTTCTTATAAAAACAATTTTATCGTTGGTTTCCCGAACGGAAACATTAAAATTTTTCACCCGGGAATAGCTGCTTTCCATTTCGTTCAACTCATGATAATGAGTAGCAAAAAGAGTTTTCGCAGCGGCCCTGGGTTGTTCGTGCAAATATTCGACAATAGCCCAGGCAATTGAGATACCATCATAAGTACTTGTTCCCCGGCCAATTTCATCCAGTAAAACAAGGCTCTTTTCTGTCACATTATTCAAAATACTTGCTGCTTCGTTCATTTCCACCATAAAGGTTGATTCCCCCTGAGAAATATTATCGGAGGCGCCAACGCGTGTAAATATCTTATCCACAGCACCAATTGAAGCACTTTTCGCTGGCACAAAACACCCCATCTGGGCAAGCAAGGTAATTAAAGCCGTTTGCCTGAGCAAAGCCGACTTACCGGACATATTGGGCCCCGTAATGATCATAATCTGCTGCTCATCCTTATCCAGCAATACATCATTAGAGATATATTCCTCACCTACCGCTAACATCTGCTCAATAACAGGATGCCGGCCTTCCTGAATATCAATCTTATCGGAATCATTAACCTCGGGCTTAACATACTGGTTGGCCATACTAACTTCTGTAAAAGAAAGCAAACAATCAAGCTGAGCGATTAAAGAAGCATTTAACTGAATGACGTCCAGGAAATCCATCAAGTAAATGATCAAATCATGAAACAGCCCACTTTCCAATGATAATATCTTCTCCTCTGCCCCCAGCACCTTAGCCTCATATTCTTTCAATTCTTCAGTAATATAACGTTCTGCATTCACAAGCGTTTGCTTCCTGATCCACTCAGCCGGCACTTTACTTTTATGCGTATTCCGAACCTCAATATAATAGCCAAAAACATTATTATAACCAATCTTAAGCGAAGGAATGCCGGTCCTTTCAGATTCAGTTTGTTGCATTTGCAAAATATAATCCTTGCCCGAAGTTGCAATACTCCTCAACTCATCCAGTTCATCAGAGACCCCGTTATTAATGACATTACCTTTATTGACCATATTGGGAGGATCCGGCTGAATATCCTTTTCTATTCGCTGATAAACACTTTCACAAGGATTAATTTGCTCGCCTATTCGTTGTAAAACAGGATTAGCAGCCTCCCTGCATGCCTCTTTAATCGGTTTCATAGCCTGAAGCGCCTGTTTAAGCTGGATCAATTCTCTTGGATTGACCCGTCCCGAAGCTATTTTAGATAAAATTCGCTCTATATCCCCAATAGATTTGATTTGATCCCTCATCAAAGACCTGATATCTTCATTATCTATAAAAAACCAGACAGCATTTAACCTTTCATTAACTCGTTGCACATCTTTCAATGGCAAAGCCATCCATCTTTTAAGCAAACGTGCACCCATCGGGGACTCCGTATAATCAATTACATCAAGAAGCGTTTTAGCGCCTTCATTCATCGAATGAAACAACTCAAGATTGCGAATGGTAAACTTATCTAACCAAACATAATGCTCCTCTTCTATCCTCGAAATATTGCTGATGTGTTGCAGATCATTATGCTGGGTATTCTCGAGGTATTGCAGTATAGCCCCCGCAGCAATAACTCCATGTTCAAGATTCTGTATTCCAAAGCCCTTAAGAGAGCCGGTATTAAAATGCTTAAGCAGTTTATCGGTTGCATTTTCAGTAGTAAAGACCCAATCATCCATCTTATAAGTATAGAACCGGGGGCCAAACTCCTCTTTAAAATGCTGGTCTTTGCTTCGTTCAAAAAGCACTTCTTTAGGCTCAAAACTGTTTAATAATTTATCTACATATTCCTCATCTCCCTCCGCACATAAAAACTCTCCGGTCGACAAGTCAAGAAAAGCAATACCACACCGGTTTTTTCCAAAATGCACACAAGCAAGAAAATGATTTTCTTTTCTCTCCAACACATTATCATTCAGTGAAACACCGGGAGTTACTAATTCAGTAATACCCCGCTTAACAATCTTTTTGGCCAGTTTAGGATCCTCCAGTTGATCACAAATAGCAACACGCTGACCGGCACGCACCAATTTAGGAAGATAAGTATCCAGTGCATGATGGGGAAATCCTGCCAAATCAACATAAGAAGCCGAGCCATTGGCTCTTTTGGTAAGTGTAATGCCAAGAATCTCGGCACTTTTCACAGCATCCTCGCCAAATGTTTCATAAAAGTCGCCCACTCTGAACAACAATACTGCGTCAGGATATTTTCCTTTGATCTTATAATATTGCGTCATCAAAGGAGTTTCTACACTTTTTTCCGTTTTAGCCAAGATACTTTTCTATATTAAAATTTATTCGGATAAAAATACAAAGAATTCATACGCCAAACCCATCGACTTATTAACAAGTGATTGTTAATTACCCCAATTGAGGGATTATTAAATATGGATCTCTTCTATTGCAAGCATTCGCTTGTGACTATTAAACTTTTTATCCTTTTTTAAGCATAAGACCACAAGCGGACGCTTGCGGCAGGGAGGGAATATTATCTCCTCTTGACCCACCGGGAATTGAAGAGCGCACCTCCTCTGCCAACGATTCACTTTACGGGGATCGTTCAAATAATCGAATGGCTGCATTTTTTCGCCACCCGAATTTTCATTCTAAATATAAAAATCTTTATTTTACAGGCGGAAGTGTTCATCCGGAAGGAGGCATACCGCTATGCCTTGCTTCTGCTAATATTGTTTGTAATCAACTCATTCGCTATGACCATTAAGATACCACAACCAGTCCGTTTATTATTAAGTGTTTATGCAGTAGGGGTTATTGGCTTCTGCCTTCCTTTTAGCAGTGAATTCTTTCACAGTTTAACGGCGCTAAACCTGGCCTTCACCATGGCTCTTTTGCTTTTCTACCACCGGCCTTATAATCAAACATTCCTCATTACAGGAATCATTATTTATCTCTTTACTTTCCTGATAGAAATGGCAGGGGTACAAACCGGGATTATTTTCGGAACCTATTCTTACACAAATTTACTTGGCCCCAAATTATTTGATACTCCCTTAATAATAGGTATCAATTGGTTCATTTTAATTTATTCCGTTTATTTTATCACAAGAAAATGGAACCTTTCATTTGTTTTTAAAGCTTTAGCAGGAGCATTATTAATGGTCCTTTTTGACCTTCTCCTTGAACCCGTTGCCATGGCGATGCCAATGTGGAAATGGCCACAGGATATCATTCCACTGCAAAACTACCTTGCATGGGGTGTCATTTCGCTGTTTATTTTGCTCCCCCTGCATATTATCAATCCGGCCTTCAAAAATCCTGTCGGAATTTGGATTTATCCAGTTCAACTGGTATTTATGGGAATATTAAACTTATGCTTATTATAATACTGAAAGAACAACTCAGCAAAAGAAGATTTCTGAGTAAATGAATACAGAAATATTTAATAGCATTTATCTCTAAAATTTAACTTCTCCATTATAGACAAACTATAGCAATTTGTGGGACGAAGAACTATCTTTCACAAAATTAAAGACATTTTTCCACTAGCATCCGAAAGTTAATATTTTAAAAAGCCCTCAGAATCCTGTATTTTTGA
>CAZSGN010000125.1:0-7979 GCA_964606415.1 uncultured Bacteroidales bacterium | reverse complement strand
CCGCAGCCATGGCTATTGGAAAATATGGCATTGTGGGAATGGGCAATGCAAAACAGGAGATTATAGACCAGCTAAGCGAAAGTGGAAACAACACCAACGAACGGGTTGTCTGGTTTCCATTTTGGGATGAATATAAAGAATTACTCAAATCAACCGTTGCCGATCTGAAAAACATAGGAGGACGGGAAGCAGGCGCCATTACTGCCGGAAAATTTCTGGAACATTTCACCAGTTATCCCTATATCCATCTTGATATCGCCGGAGGCGGATGGGTTAAAGAACAATATAACTATAGAGGCACCGGTGGAACAGGCATCGGCACCAGGCTAATTTTTAATTTTTTAAAGAATTTTTAAGATATTATCTTTGTAGCTTTCAAAAAACAAGCATTTATGAAAAACAACAATATTTTAGTAGGAATTACCCAGGGTGATATGAACAGTATTAGTTATGAGGTTATTCTTAAAACATTAAAGGAAAAAGACCTTTTGGAGTTATGTACCCCCATTTTATACGGATCTCCCAAAGCAGTTGCTTATCACAGAAAAGCCCTTGACATGCAGGAGATCAACCTCACCCGTATCAATGATGCAGGAGATGCCAACACCAAAAAAGCCAATATCATTAACTGCCTGCCGGATAACCTAAGAATTGAGCTGGGTAAATCAACGGCAGCAGCAGGAGAAGGATCTTACAAAGCACTTGAAGCAGCAATTAACGACCTGCTCAATAAAAAAATAGATGTGGTTGTTACCGGGCCCATTAACAAACATAATATTCAATCAAAAGACTTTAATTTTCCTGGTCATACAGAATATCTAAAAAACAAAGCCAATGCATCAGAAGTATTAATGCTAATGGTTAACAAGCACCTGAGAATTGGTGTTGTTGCCGGGCATGTTCCCATTAAGGATGTTGCCAGCTATGTAACACCAGAAAACATAAAAAAGAAGACCACCCTGATGCATCATTCATTACAATATGACTTTAACATTCGTAAGCCCAAAATTGCCATATTAGGATTAAACCCACATTGCGGTGACGAAGGTGTTATCGGAAACGAAGAACAAGAAGTAATTAAACCCGCGATAGAAGCACTGCGAAACAATAACATAATGGCTTTTGGCCCTTATGCAGCAGACGGTTTCTTTGGATCCGAAGCTTACAAAGAATTTGATGGGGTCTTGGCCATGTACCATGACCAAGGTCTGGCTCCTTTTAAAGCCCTGGATAATGAAAGTGGCGTAAATTTCACAGCCGGCCTTCCCATTATTCGCACTTCACCAGCTCATGGCACTGCCTATGAATTAGCCGGGCTTAATCAGGCACAACCTGATTCTTTTCGTGAATCAATATATCTTGCGCTGGATATATTAAAGAATCGTAAATTGAATAAAGAATTGCATGAGAATCCCCTCAAGCAAGCCGATCTACATAAAATTAATCGTTCAGAATAATTATAATAAAAGCAATAACTCACATGGGTAAAAATCAAAAAGAAGCCGCTTTACATTATCATTCCTCCGGCAGACCCGGTAAAATAGAAGTTATACCAAGCAAACCTTATTCAACACAAGCCGATCTTTCGTTGGCCTATAGTCCAGGAGTAGCCCAGCCTTGTCTGAAAATAAAAGAAAACAAAGACGAGATATACACTTACACAGCCAAATCCAATCTTGTTGGCGTCATCTCCAATGGCACAGCAGTGCTTGGGCTGGGCAATATTGGTGCCTCGGCAAGCAAACCCGTCATGGAAGGTAAGGGGCTATTATTTAAGGTATTTGGTGATGTTGATGTATTTGACATTGAAATTGACGAAACAGACCCCGATCGTTTTATCGAGGTGGTTAAAGCCATGTCTCCTACCTTTGGCGGGATCAACCTTGAAGATATTAAGGCGCCGGAATGCTTTTATATTGAAAATGAACTTAAAAAACAGCTGGACATTCCGGTTTTCCATGATGATCAACATGGAACAGCGATTATTTCAGCGGCCGGATTACTCAATGCCCTTGAAATCAATGGTAAAAACATCAAGGAAATAAAGGTTGTGGTAAATGGAGCAGGCGCCTCTGCTGTTTCCTGCACCCGTTTATATATTTCTCTTGGCGTGCAACCGGAGAATATTTTAATGCTGGATAGCAAAGGAGTGCTAAGCACTAAGCGTAATGACCTGAATGACATAAAGAAGGAGTTCGCCATTAACACCAATGCACAAAGTCTCTCCGATGCATTAGAGAATGCGGATGTTTTTCTGGGCTTATCTATAGCCGATGTTATGACACCTGAAATGTTGCTTTCCATGGCCGACAAACCCATTGTTTTCGCTATGGCCAATCCTGATCCGGAAATAGCCTATGATAAAGCCATCAATACACGTGATGACTTTATCTTTGCCACCGGTCGTTCAGACTATCCTAATCAGGTAAATAATGTCCTGGGTTTTCCATTTATTTTCCGTGGCGCACTGGATGTAAAAGCTACAGCCATAAACGAAGAAATGAAAATTGCTGCCGTACATGCTTTAGCTGAATTAGCCAAAAAAGATACGCCAAAATGTGTGCTGGAAGCATATCAAGTAACCGAATTAAAATTCGGGCCTCACTACATCATACCAACTCCACTTGATCCACGTCTTATCAGTGATGTATCTTTAGCAGTAGCAAAAGCTGCAGTTGAAACAGGTGTCGCAAGAAAGCCAATTACAGATTGGGATGCCTATTATCAAAAACTCAAAACAAGAATAAAAAGATAAGACAAATACTATTTAAATTTCTTTTTCGTTTATAACCATTTAATATAGTTCCACTATTTGTAAACAGTTCAACCATTTTTAATCCAAATATAACATAAATTAACCCTAAAATATGATCGAATACATTTGCGGCCGGATCAAGGAACTGAATCCCTCATTTGTCGTTATCGAAAATAACGGTATTGGTTATTTTATCAATATCTCTTTACAAACCTATTCATACTTAAGTACTAAAGAAGAGCAGGAAACCCATTTGAAAATCCATCAGATTATCCGCGAAGACGCTCACCTGCTTTACGGATTTCATAATCATAAAGAAAGGGGGGTATTCAGACTTTTATTATCTGTATCAGGCATTGGTGCGAACACAGCCAGGCTAATCCTTTCTTCGATGCCTCCTGCTGAGATTCAGCAAGCTATTCAACAAGAAGATGTTAACGCATTAAAAAATATTAAGGGAATAGGTGCTAAATCAGCCCAACGTATTATTATTGACCTAAAAGATAAAATGGGTGAAGAAGAAATGGAATCAAGCAAAGAAATAAGCCCTGTAATAAACAATACATTACAGAACGAAGCGTTATCTGCATTAACTACTCTTGGGTTCAATAAAATCGCAGCTCAAAAAACAGTGGGTAAAATCATCAAAGAAAATGCAGATATAGGCGTAGAAGCATTGGTTAAAGAAAGTTTAAAAAGACTGTAAAAAGGCAAATTAGCAATACTTTTGGAGCGGTTAGCAAAATATTTCTGCATCATTTTTGTTCTGATCCTGAATTCATTATTCACAGGTCAAACGATTATTTATGCCCAGGAAGAGGATGATGAATTAAAGTTCCCGTTCCCTGAAGAAGACCCGTATTCGTATAGCCTTTCTAAAAGTGACACCGGACTGCATCTTCGTCAACCCTCTAATTATGAAAAAAAAGTTGAATATGACCCTGAAACAAATCAATACATAATCAAAGAGAATATAGGAGGTATTGAGCACCGTCCCACCAGGACCCTTAGTATTGATGAATATAAAGATCAGCGTTTTCAACAATCAAAGCAAAGATTCTGGCACGAACAGGCCCGTGATGATGGTGATAAAAGCCAATCCTTCATCCCGAATCTTAATATTGGTGGTAAAGCCTTCAATACAATCTTTGGAGACAATTCAGTCAATATCACTCCACAAGGTTCTGCAGAACTTATATTCAGCATCAACCATAACAGAACTGACAATCCCGCTCTCCAGGAAAAATTAAGAACTACGACAACTTTTGATTTCGAAGAAAACATTCAGATGAATGTACAAGGCTCCATTGGCAATAAAGTCCAGGTAGGCATCACTTATGATACAGAAGCCACTTTCGATTTTGAAAACAAGACCAACATCGGATATACCGGAGATGAAGATGAAATCATTCAAAATATAGAAGCTGGTAATGTCTCTCTGCCTCTTACCGGCTCATTGATTACCGGAAGTCAGAATTTGTTCGGAATCAAAACTGAACTAAAATTCGGTCATTTAACCATGACCAATGTTTTCTCCCAACAAAAAGGGAAATCAAAAGTCATTGAAGTAGAAGGAGGTGCCGAAAAACAAAGATTTGAGGTTGATGTTGATGATTACGACAAAAATAAACATTTCTTTTTAGGACATTTTTTTAAAGATCATTATGACACCGCTTTAAGTACCCTCCCGGTTATCAGCTCAGGAATCAATATTACAAAAATAGAAGTTTGGGTAACCAATAAGAATGACAATTTTGAAACCTCCCGGGATATTATTGGATTTGTTGACCTTGCAGAAACAGGGCATGGAGAAGAATATATATATAATAAAGAAATTACTACCGCAGCGGGAGTCAAAGATATTAACCCCTACAACAAAGCAAACACACTATACAAAAACCTTGTTGCACGCTCTCCCGAGATCAGGGAAAGTAACACGATAATCAATGCCTTAAACAGCTTACCATTTGATCTGGAACAAGGCGTTGATTTTGAAAAAATAGAAAGTGCAAGAAAATTATCAGAAAACCAATACACCATCAACAGGCAATTAGGCTTTATATCACTCAATTCATCGTTAAATACAGATGAAATTCTCGCTGTTGCTTATGAATACAATTATAAAGGAAAAACCTATCAGGTAGGTGAACTATCATCAGATGTTGGAAAAGGTGCAATCATACTAAAACTGCTCAAGGGGACCAACCTAACCCCCCGTTTTCCTACCTGGGACCTGATGATGAAAAATATTTACGCAATAGGCGCTTACCAAATAGAACGGGAAGATTTTATATTAAATATCTTGTACAGAAATGATGAAACAGGAACTTCTTTAAATTACATCCCGGAAGGAAACAATAAAATAAAAAACAGAAACCTGCTTGAAGTAATGAATCTTGACCAATTGAACTCCCAGGAAGACAGGGGACGTGACGGTTATTTCGACTTCGTACCTGGCGTAACAGTATTACCTTCTACCGGCAGAATTATTTTTCCTGTAAGAGAACCTTTTGGTGAACATCTCAAAAAAAAGATCGGTAATGATCAGGATTTAATTGATAAATATGTATTTAGTGAGCTCTACGATTCAACCCGGACCAAAGCAAAACAGATTGCCAGTAAGAACAAATATGAATTAGAAGGAAGTTATAAATCTGCATCTGGATCAGAGATTTCTCTCAATGCCATGAACGTCCCCAAAGGCTCCGTCAAAGTTACAGCGAGTGGGATTCAATTACAGGAAAATGTCGATTACACGGTCGATTATACAGTTGGCCGTGTGAAAATACTAAATGAAGGTTTATTGGAATCTAATACCCCGATACAGATCTCCCTGGAAAATAATGCCCAGTATAACATGCAGACCAAGACACTAATCGGGACCCATTTGGATTATAAAGTCAGTGATGACTTTAAGCTTGGTGGCACCATATTAAACTTAACAGAACGACCTCTAACAAAAAAAGTAAATATAGGCGACGAGCCTATATCAAATACCATATGGGGAATTAACGGACGTTATTCGACCGAGTCGCAATTCTTAACCAAAATGGTTGATAAGATCCCTTTTATTGATACCAAAGAGCCATCAAGGGTGAGTGTTAATGCTGAATTTGCCCATTTAATACCAGGTCACTCACGAGCCATAGACAAAGAAGGCATCTCCTATTTAGATGATTTTGAGGGAGGTGAATCTTCCATTGATATTAAATCCTATTCATCCTGGGTTCTGTCAAGCACTCCACAGCGCAATCCAAAATTTCCTGGTGGAGACTTCAACAATGATCTCAGGTATGGTTATAACAGAGCCAAGTTTGCCTGGTACGTTATTGACCCTCTATTTTTAAGAAACAATTCACTTACCCCCGACCATATCAAAGACAATCCGGATATACAGTCCAGCCATCTTGTCCGGGAAGTGTACGAGAAAGAAATATTTCCCGAACGTCAGCCACCAAGTGGTGTTCCCACAAATATACCAGTATTAAACCTGGCATTTTACCCCTCAGAACGCGGCCCATATAATTACGATTACCGTGACATCAATAATGACGGTAGTTTACAGCAACCAGAAAATCGTTGGGGAGGGATGATGCGGGAAATACCAACCAGTGATTTTGAAGAAGCCAACATCGAATTTATTGATTTCTGGTTAATGGATCCCTATGTTGAAGATTCTATCATGGGTATCAATAATCGTAACCAGGAAGCGAAACTTTACTTTCATTTGGGTGAGATCAGTGAAGATATTTTAAGAGATTCGAGGAAAACCTTTGAAAACGGATTAACCCCATTCGACGAAGAAGAAGGTATAGATACCACAGCCTGGGGCCGTATTCCAAATGTCCAGTCCAAAGTAAATGCCTTTGATACAGATACAGAAGCGAGAGAATACCAGGATGTAGGATTAGACGGACTTAATGATGAATTTGAACGCAGCTTTTTTAACGACTATTTATCAGAAATTGAAACCCGCTATGGAAGTGCATCTGAAGCCTATCAGGAAGCCTTAACCGATCCTTCATCAGATAATTTTAGTTATTACCGGAGCAGCGAGTACGACAAGCAGGAAGCCGACATTCTTCGACGTTACAAAGATTATAACGGACACGAGGGCAATGCACCCTCATCCGAACAAAGTGATGAAGCATACTCAACAGCAGCCAAAACAGTGCCTGATGTTGAAGATATCAATAATGACAATACGCTTAATGAATCAGAAGCCTATTACGAATACGAAATCAGCATGGCGCCCGAAGATCTTAAGGTAGGCAAAAATCACATCATGGATAAAGTTTCTTATAATGCAAAATTTGAGAACGGAGAGCGGTCAACTGTCAACTGGTATCACTTCAGGATTCCGGTTAAAGAATTTGAAAATCGCTATGGCCCCATCCAGGATTTTAACAGTATTCGTTTCATGCGAATGATAATGAGTGGTTATGAAAATCCCGTCTATCTCCGTTTTGCTACACTTGATCTGATAAAAGGAGAATGGCGAAAGTACACCGAACCTTTTGTATCGGCAGGAGAAGACATTACAATACCAGAACCCGCAGAAGCTGATTTTAACATAGCTGCTGTTAACATTGAAGAAAATGCAAATAAAAATCCGGTCAATTACGTTCTCCCACCTGACATTGACCGGGTTGTTGATCCCGCAAGCCCCCAATTAAGAGAGCTGAACGAACAAGCTATGCTTATGAAAGTCAACAATTTACCCGATGGCGAATCAAGGGCTGCTTATAAAAACATTAACATAGATATCAGGGAATATAAAAAACTGGAAATGTATGTGCATGCAGAAGCAACGAATGAATGCCCCTTAGAAGACAATGAATTAAGCTACTTTATTCGTGTCGGCTCTGATTATATGGATAATTATTACGAATATGAAGTTCCACTCAAACTCACCCCTCATGGCAACTACAATAATGATTCCGAAGCCGATCGTCGTCGAGTTTGGCCCAAAGAAAATGATCTGCTTCTTCATCTTGACCGCCTTATTGATTTAAAACTTGAGCGAAACCGTCAAATGGACGATCCAAACTCAAATATTACTTCTCGTACTATTTATGAGAAACGGGATGATAAAGGCATTATGCGGGTACGCGGGAATCCTACACTTAGTGAGGTAAGAACAATTATGATCGGAGTTCGCAACAGCAAAGACTCTGACGGACAAGGCGTTCCATTATGTGGCGAAGTTTGGGTTAATGAACTC
>CAZSGN010000124.1:0-8074 GCA_964606415.1 uncultured Bacteroidales bacterium | reverse complement strand
GCGGGCAAATAACAACTTCGTCTTGTAAATCTTCGATGATTATGGCCGGTCTTGCAGTTGTCTGGTGGTCCTCCTGTTGGGAAAAGCTGGAATATTTGCAACGTCCCAAATCTCAAAGGCCATAACTACTTTGCTTTTTTTATTAAATGAAAATGAGTGTGGCGGGCATATACTTCGTCCTGGTCATCGCCCCAAATGTCGTTAAGTGCATTAAGCCCCTCTTTTTCTTTTTCGCTTAATGGCTCTGTGTGTTCTACTTTAAGGTAAAGAGAAGAAGCAAGAGTGTCTCTCATCTTTTTGTGAACCTCTGTAATATCTTTATAATAGCTGACCATTTTTTTTGTAAAAAAGTTTGTTGCTCCCGGTTCCAGTTCTTTGTAAATATTCTCTGAAAGGGTAACAAGTTCGCTTAATAAGTTATATCCTTCTTTTGCTTGTTCGTAGCTTAAAGAAGTATAGCTTTTTTGTAAAGCTGCAGCTTTTTTCTTTATGCTCCTGAGAAAACTCCAAAGTGTAATATTTATAACAGGTATGAGCATTAAGACAAAAGGAAATAGCAATAAAGTTAAAACCGCATTAGGAATATTTAATATAAATCTGATGGCAGAAGAAGAAAAGTCGATAATCTTTTTCTCCCTCTTTTCTTCGATATAAGTGAAATTATAATCTAAAGCTAAAGCCATTTTCTATTGATTTAATAGTTCAAAAGTAAATTGTTTTCAGAATGGCCACGTTTTTTTGGAAAAAATCTTTAAATTTCTTTTTAGTCAGGAACGTGTTTACCATCTTAAAAAACAATACTTTTTTCATCTTCTTCAAGATCCTGAATCATCCTGACCTGTTCTAATAACGTTTTATCTTCAATAGTTATTTCCTGAGGAACAGCACCATCAAAATTAACAATTTGATCAATGGTCATACCAAAACATTTAGCTATTTTATTTAGCGCCCCTACAGATATATCGCGCTGTCCGCTTTCTATCTTGGAATAATTAGATCGGTGCATGCTTATTAACTCAGCAATTTGCTGCTGGGTCATCCCTTTTTCTTCCCTTATTTTTTAATGTTTTGACCTGTACTCATTTCGTTAAGGTTTAATAATACAAATTTAGTCAAAAAAGCCACATAAATCAAATATTGTTCCATTTTGATAATTTCATAGTTGTCGTTAAGGAACTTTTTTATGCATTTGCATTGTATCATATTGGCAACAAAAAAAGAACCCATGGAAATACAAGAGATCAAACAGCAGCTATCCATCCAACAGGTGCTAAGCCGCTACGGACACAAGCCCAACCGGCATAACATGATCAACTACCCTTTCCACAAGGATAAAACGCCAAGCATGCAGGTTTACCCCGAAACCAACACTGCAGGTTAAACGGCCATGCCATAGACAGTATCGATTTTATAATGTTGAGCGAAGCGAAATCCCGCGGTATCGCGGGATATAATGACAAGCAACTAAAACACCAGCCCAGCTCGTGTGGGATTGCATCCCACACGTGAATAACCAACCTGTTAACAACAAAGAACAGGATATTGCATAGCAGCAGTAAGCAGGCTTTGTACCGTCTTTGGCGGCACAGGCTCTGCGTACATTGTCTGTCAGGACAAATTCTTTATTTTTGCCTACATGGGAACACAAGGCAGAACCAGCTACCGCATAGGCGATCAGAATGCTTTACATTACATCACCATAGCCACAGTGGACCGGATAGACATATTTACCAGGCGTGAGTATAAGTACATAATAACAGACAGTTTGCAATATTGCAGGGAACAGAAGGGATTAGAATTATACGGCTATGTAATCATGACTAATCATATACATTTAATATGCCAGGCAAAGGACGGGCATCAGTTGTCAGATATACTTCGGGACTTTAAAAGACATACAGCTAAACATATCCTTAAAGAAATACAGGAGCATCCACAGGAAAGTCGCAGGGAATGGCTTCTGGAACTATTGCAAAAAGCAGGAGAAAAGAACCAGAAAAACAAAATATATCAAGTTTGGAGACAGGACAATCATCCGATAGAACTCTGCAAACCAGAAACAGTATAACAAAAGTTGGACTATATCCATAACAATCCTGTCGATGAAGGCTATGTGTCGGAACCGGAGGAATATTTATTTAGCAGTGCCAGGAATTATGCAGGATTGGGAAATGTATTAGAGATAGATTTAGCCTGAACCTTTAAAGGCAATTCTTTTTCCCCGCACCCGCAAGTGTTCCGCAGGATACTTGTGGAATTAAATAGCCAGGCATAATCAGTGCCACTGAGATTGCTGCAAAGTTTTTAACTTTGCTTGCAGGAACCAAAACAAATGAGCAGGACATATATGTTTGCCAACCCGAGGGCTTTATTATATAATATTCGCCACTAAAAAGCATTGGTAATCATTGTGATATGGATGTAAGAGGATTTGACCCACGAATAGGCAGCCACCTTCAGTTGATCCATTATTTAGAAGATCCCTGATATGAGAGACTGTTTTAAAATTCAGAACTCCTGATCCCATTGTTGTGAATCAACAACTTATTATAGATCAAACTCCCGACTTTATTAACAAGCTCTATTTATAATGTCGTATAATGCATTTACAATCGCATTACTCTATTTTCACCTTCAAAAAATTACGAGTTCTTTTTGTTCTAAATATCCCTGTAAAACATCCGCAACCTAAACTAGGGTTGCTGATTGTCGGAATTAAATAATCAGTTTTATTTAATTTAAACATTTTTTCCGTAGAGATAAAGGACTTTTTTTCCTTGGAATTATGCAGTTTGATTCTTTTATAGCTTCCATCAGGTGATACCTCGGCTGCAAGAAGATAAGCCTTTTTGGGTCTGGTTAGTTTGATATTAATATCTTTAGTTGTTTCCGGATAGGGATCCATATTATTTGTTTCCTGGTTATATAATATATAAATCTTTTCTTCTTTTTCCAGAACGAGATATTTCTTGGGTTTAACTTTCGTGTAAGCTCTAAAATACGAATGACGTGGAATATTGTTTACGTATTTTAATTTTCCTTCTTTATCAAGGCCGATTAATAAAATATCTTTATTTACATTATAATAAGCCGTGGAGCTCATTCCATAATTCCCGGCGCCTCCTGATGCTCCTGTACTTATCCCTTTACTTACTCCCGTGGAGCTCATTCCAGAATTCCCGATGCCTCCTGAGGTTCTGGAATCAAGGTAGCGATTTTCTCCTATTAGTGTGATGCTGCCATTATCGTGGTGAATGATATGATCCATATAAAAATATCTATCCAGACCAAAGCTTTCCTTTTTTTTAACTCTTTTTAATTTCTTCCCGGTAATCTTGGAGATCGTTTTTTCTGAAAAATCCTTTGTGATTTCTTGGATAATTTCTTGAGATTCCGTGTTGATCTTCATATAAAAAAAACCATCACGATCTCTTGCTTTTTTTCTTTTCTTTTTAATTGTAGCATATAAGCCTGCACAAGAGATAAGCTGCTTGTCATTATCAATGGCTAATTTAGTTGTATGAATGTTTTTTTTATTAAGTTGAATATTGTATTTATCCATCTCATTATTGTCTGGATTAAAGTGTAGAATGGAATAATAGTGATTATCTTGATCTATTTTAACTTCTTCATCCGGCAAAAAATTTTTTGTAAGCAGTATTACTTTACCTTGATTATCAAGAAGAGCATTAATCAATCTAACATTATAATCGAGGTTTGGTAAATTGATTGTAGAATTGGTTAGGTTATTAAGATTTTCATCATAAGTTTTTATTTTAAATATTTTCTCATCTCCTTCATAGTCTTTATTTCCGAGAACCATAAATTTGGTTTTATCTTCGTTGACATATATCCAGGAATTACCGCTTTTGTATTCACGTTCGCCCTCTAATTGATCAATTATTACTAATTTACCTTCGAATTTACCTTTCATGTTTATATGCTGGGCAAATAAGGTGTTTTTATTTTCATCTGAGTCATATTGCTCCAGAAGTAATATCATTTTTTCTTTTAAAAAAAGGAGTTTGGAAAATGAATAATTGTTATCAATACAATTTAAAGTATCTTCACATCTTTTATCTATAATTAGCTGCTTAGATATTCTTTTCATGTTATTGATCTCGTAAGAGATCAAAGAATAATTATCGTTATGTTTTTTTTCTTTTTGTAGAACAAATCCTATTTCATTTATAGCACCAGCGCTTATAACCGAAGATGTTTTGTGGACTTCAAATGGTTTGCTGTAGGTTAGGTGAATTTGTTGACTTATTATTGCCGGTGAGATGACAAATAAAAAATAAAAGACAATTTTTTTTTTCATTTTTGTTGATTTTTTGTATTTTTAACTTCCTAAAATTACTAATATAAAAAATAATGTGCAAAATTTTTTTTTGGTTATTTTTACTAATTCCGTTTCTGAAAGTATATTCACAAGAAGAGGGCAAGGTTGTTGTGCATGATGCTTTTGATTCAGAAGAGATTAATAAAGAGACCCATCATGGTCCAATAAACCATAATGTTAAGTGGAATATATCTCTCCTGGGGAGGGGAGCTTTTAATTTAGCATACGAATATCGGGTTAGTGATTATATTGCTCCGGAAGTGGGCTTAGGAGTTGTTTATAAAGATTTATTACTTGAAGTGTTTAATGAAGATTTATTGAAAGAAACCTCTAATGTTAATTTGGGTTTTATGATGAGTGCTTTTGTTAAAATTTATTTTAATGAGATGGATGATTTTGAAGGCACATATGTTGGACCACTTGTGCGATATCGTGATTATAATATAAAAACGGATGATTTTACAGATTATTCAGATGAAGTATATGATGAATCCACAGATGATTATGTAAAAACCAATATTAATACTTTTACTGAAGTTGATATTTCTTATTCGGTTATGGAATACGGGTTCGTTTTAGGTTATCAGGAAGATGCTACGATGGATTTGATGTGTGATTATTATATAGGAGTAGGTTTTAGGAATGTGAAATATAAAGACCTGATTCTCAATGAGAGCACGGCTAAATATAGTTTAGAAGAAAAGTCATTTCAAAATCCTTTTCTTTTACTTGGTATGTCGTTTGGTTTCGCATTTTGATTTTCTATGATTCGAATTGCAGGCGTGTGTATTTTTTGTTTTGTCTTTTATTTTTTCCCCTGCCAGGCTCAATCAGGCATAGAGGATTCTTTAAGGATTAAAGCTTATTATTGTTCTCAAAATGCTGATGTAACCCAAAAAGATTTCCGGTTCTCTTTAAATCCTTTTGTTTTTACCCTGGGTATTTATCAACTGGTGGTTTCGGAGCAATTAAGTTCAAAGTGCGACTATCTACCTTCTTGTTCCCGGTTTGCCCAAGGTGCCATTATTCGTCACGGGCCTTTGTTGGGCCTCTTATTGACAGCCGACCGGCTTTCCCGGTGTACCGGACATGCACATCTGGAATATCCCGCTTATAGAATAAATAATGATAAAAATGCAAAAGTTATTGATCCTCCTTTTTATTTTATTCTTCATGATCAAAATCAGTAATATTTTTGGTCAGGTATTTGGAGAAGAACCCGATTCCTCTTTTTTATATCATCTTAAGAGTGAGAAGTTATACCAGGAAGCTGTTTTTTATCTTGATAAATGTGATTTGGGACAAACGCATCATAAAAAGTTTTTTTTGCTAAAGGCTTTATTTTATGCTAATATAGGCCAAATGGAGGATGCGTATGATTTGATCCCTGAAATGATTGACACAAACCATCAAATCACATTAAGGGCTAGTATTTATTTGAGAGGGTACATGTACGATACCGTTCATTTTAAAAATGAAATGATCCGGTTTCGTAATTACTTTTCGGAAGAGGAGTATTCGGGTTTTCATACTACCTATCAAATGATGAAAGGTAACTCTATTGATCAAAAATATGCTGATCAGGCGAATTTATATGTATCAGCAATGGCGAAGAATTATAAGGAGTATCAAAAAAGATCTCCCTTTCTGGCCGGACTTTTATCAACGATTATTCCGGGCTCTGGTAAATGGTATATTGGGTATAAACATCAGGCGGTATCATCTTTTATGATTAATACAGTGCTTGCTTTAATCATTGCAGAATCTTATAGGCAGGATTCCGGTGCATTTGTAAAAGGGGCTTCTATTTCTCTCTTTAGCCTGTTCTATGCAGGCAATATTTATGGCTCTTTTAAATCCGCCCAAAAACAACATTATGATTTTAAAAATCAAACACGTGAAAACATTAAAGATTATTATTACAATAAGTTTCGTTCTATTGATAAATAATCGCTGTTGGAGTCAGAAAGATACCAAAATGATTGCTGAATCATTGATGTTGGAACATGAAATATGGCAAACGGATGATGATTCTTTGAAGGATCAACTGTTGTTTGAAAAAGCTATGTTGTTTAAGGATAATCAGGCATATGAAAATCAATTTTTTACATTACAGCGCATATTGGATAAAGATGTTTTAGTTCTATATGAGCTGGGGTTAAATCGCTTTTTGATGTCATATTATCAAGAAGCTTATTTTTATTTAAAAAAAATAAAGAGGGATCATTTGACATCAAACAGAAATATAGGTTTGTTATGGGCTTTGGTGCTTATGGAAACTCATCGTTATGAAGATTGCAGGAATTATCTTTTAAGTCAGTGTAATATTCATGATTCTATTCTTCCGAAAATAAAACAGTTGCCAGTATCTATTGATTACAAATCTCCCGATAAAGCTTTGAAATATTCTTCTTTCTTTCCGGGATTAGGGCTTTTTTATACAAAACACTATTTGAGAGGTTTAATCAGCTTCACTTTGCAAGGGGGATTTGCATACTTAACTGGCCTTCAAATTTATCATGGTTATTACATAAGTTCTTTTGCTGCGGGAGTATATCCTTTCTGGAGATTTTATTCAGGAGGAAAACGATTGAGCTCTTCTATGGCGGAAGTTCATAATAAAAAGGCTCACCAGATATTGGAGGAGCAATATAAAAGGCTGATTTTTGAAATTTATTTTCATAGCTCTTGATTTATATTTTTGTTGTGTTCAATAAAATAGGATGCTAAATCAGGGTTAGCAACCCATTATGAAAGAAAGTTTTTCCAGGGAATCTTTAAAATCTGGACGAGGAATCCGAAAATCGTAAGAGCAGGAATTATTTAATTTTTAACAAAAAAAAGTGAAAGCAAAAAATGTTTTAATTGGTCTTGTGGTAGCCACAGGGCTAATTATTTCGTCATGTGAGAAAGAAAAAATTTCTCCAAATGAACAGAGTACTGAGAATAATCAGGATATTTCCCATGAATCCATGACAATTTTGGGAGAACAACTTGAAAACCCTTACACTGTTGCGAATATGAAGAAAGCATATTCTATCCTTAAATCAACGAGTACAGAGACTCCTGATATAAATATTGAAACTACTCATTATTATATTAGGTTTTTACCAAAAAATGAAGAAGAATTTGATTTGCTTAAAGAAGATACATCGTTGATTTTGTATGATATTCCACTTGATTTTGAAATTGAGGTTCAGGGCGTGTATTATCATGACCCAGAATTGCCGGACAGTGCAATAACGTGGCAATACTGTGCGGTAACTGTTGATAAAAAATTACCAAATGTCTTTTATGAGAAACTTGTTGATTTGTATATACCACCATTAGATGAAGACGAGGACTATGAAGATGGTTTGAAAAGTTCAAATTCTTTAACATTTTTCTACCATAACTTAGAGGATGAAGCACTTCATATTACTGGTAACTTAGATGAAACTAACCTGAAAAGTACAAATGCAAGTAAATGGCGACCTGCAGGAAGAATAAGAGTTTGGGATGATGTTACATCAAGTTATGTTGGGGTACATGGAGTTAAAGTACGTGCAAGAAGATGGTTTACGACTAAAACAGGAACAACTAATTCGACCGGTAGATTTTCTTGCAACGGAAGATTCAGACACAAAGCAAATTATAGATTAAAATGGGAAAAATATCATTTTAGTATAAGAAGCGGAACAGCAGGACAAGCAAAACTTGATGGACCAAAAAAGAAGGGAGATTGGAATAAGA
>CAZSGN010000123.1:0-8082 GCA_964606415.1 uncultured Bacteroidales bacterium | reverse complement strand
GGTATATTAAAAGCTAGAGCAAACTTCCAGTATTTTTTATCAAAAAACTTTTTTGATTTATTTCTCTCAAGTAGATGAGCAATCCGGGAAAGGCATCACAATGTCATTGGACATTATGTCCATCCGGACGTCAATTATTCCCCGAGTGTAGCCACCATGACGGCTTTAATGGTATGAAGGCGATTTTCTGCTTCCTCAAAAACCAGTGAATGTGGTGATTCAAAAACTTCATCAGTCACTTCCATTGCTTCTAAACCGAATTGTTCAAATATCTTTTCACCTATTTTGGTTTCTCTGTTATGAAAAGAGGGGAGGCAGTGTAAAAATTTAACTTCCGGATTGCCGGTCATTTCTAATACTTTCTGGTTTACCTGGTAAGGCATTAATGATTTAATTCGTTCTTCCCATACATTGTCTGCTTCTCCCATTGACACCCATACATCGGTATAGAGATAATCAGCATCAGCTACCATACTTTGTACATCTTCACCTATGGATATATCTGCTTTTGTTGTGGATGCAATATTTCTGGCCTGTGAAACAAGTTTTTTTCCTGGAAAATATTTAGAAGGTGCGGCAATACTAAAATTTATTCCTGTTTTGGCTGCGCCAATCAGGAGGGAATTACCCATGTTATTTCTGGCATCTCCCAGGTAACAGAGGCGCATTTCGGATAATGGTTTTTGAAGGTTTTCCTGCATGGTTAAAAAATCAGCTAAAACTTGAGTGGGGTGAAATTCATTAGTTAAACCATTCCATACAGGCACTCCTGCATTTTTAGCTATTTCTTCAACGATCTGCTGACCAAATCCACGGTATTGAATACCATCATACATTCTTCCTAATACACGGGCTGTATCTTGTATTGATTCTTTATGCCCTATTTGACTCCCTGTTGGCCCCAGGTAAGTGATGTGTGCCCCCTGGTCATAAGCGGCGACCTCAAAAGCACAACGAGTTCGTGTTGAGGCTTTTTCAAAAATTAGCGCAATATTTTTACCAGAAAGGTATTTTTTTTCCTGACCTGCCTTTTTTGCAGATTTTAGTTTTGCAGATAAATCCAGAAGGTATTGTATCTCTGACGAAGTAAAATCAAGGAGCTTTAAAAATGGTCGGTTATTTAAATTTTGGTTATTCATTTTTTTAAAAAATATTGGCTGAGAAATGATTGGTTTCTTTATAATGTTTCGTATTTTTGACTGCCTGTAAATTTATTAATATATAGTGAACGTTGTATCAAAAATTAATTATAAATTTATAAATTCAATACTTATTACTATTTTTGAATCATAGCAATAAGCCACTTTTTATGATCGAAAAACCTGTAATGCGCATATTTACTTTAATCATATTAACCATCTTAATTCTTACCAGCTCATGTAAACAGTTGAGTCAAAGAGAGGGGTATCAGGAAGGATTGGTGGAATATGATGTGAAATATCTTGAGAACAATATGTCCAAGAACATCCCCACGAACTTACTTCCCGGGAAAATGATTCTTAAGTTTAAAAATGATAAATCAGTTATCTTGATTGAAGGTTTTATGGGATTGTTTTCTCTTCAGTTAATTAATGATCATAAGAAGCAGGTAACGACTTCTCTTCTAAAAGTCATAGACAAAAAATATAAATATATTGGTGATCCGGGAGAAGGGTCTTTTGCCTTTCGTGAAATTCCAGGGATGAAGGTCGAACTCAGGAAGGGGCTCAAAGAAATTGCAGGATTAAAATGCAGTCGTGGCCGTGTTATTTTTCCTGGTTCGGATCACGAACCTTTTATCTTTTACTATACGGATGAAATAGGGATACGATCTCCTAATTTCAATAATCCTTATAGCAATGTTGAAGGAGTTTTGATGAAGTTTCAGGTTAAATTGCATAAACTTCGAATGGAACTTGAAGCCGAGAAAGCAGAAAAATGCCAGATCTCAAATAAGGACTTTGAAACACCTCCCGGCTTTAAGCAAGTTTCCAGAAAAGATATGGAAGAGATTCTTAGTACATTGATGGAGTAACTTCATCATCATATTCTACGTTTTATCAAGGAATTTTAATTGTTAATAACAGGTCAGGCATGGGTAAAAGCACGACTAAGCAGGAGAGATATGCGCCGGATTATCTAAGTAAGATGAAATCTTTTTTTAATGATGAACGGCTTAGGATTGTTTTATTTTTGTTCTTTTTGTCTTTATCTATTTATTTGTCTTTTGCTTTTATCTCTCATTTCTTTTCATGGCAATATGATCAAAGTTTCCGTTTTCAGGAGGTGGTTTCTTCTTCTGATATTACCGTTGAAAATTGGGCGGGAAAGCAAGGGGCAAGGCTGGCTGATCTTTTTATTACCAAATGGTTTGGGTTAGCTGCTTTTGTTTTCCCTTTTTTATTAATTATTATAGCTTTTCATTTAATTAATAAAAAGCTATTGCCTCTGGGAAAAACTTTACGTGCTTCTTTAATAGGTATTATCTTATTGTCAATATCACTTGGATTCGTGTTTCGTGAAGAAACATCTTTTCTGGGTAGTGGCCCGGGAGGTTTTCATGGGGTAACCATTGCTAATTGGTTTATTGCTTTAATTGGCGCTGTTGGCACCGCTCTTTTATTGCTGATTGCATGGACCTCATTTATTGTATTTACGGTCCCTGCTTCTGTGGATTGGATGCGGAGCATTAATTATCGGCTGATTCATTTACCCTTTTTGCAAAAAATATTTGGTACACCTGGTGTAGATAATGAGTTTGAAAGCCATCAGTCATTTGAAGGTGAAGAAGATGTTAAATTGGATGAAAAGGAATACGAGCCTATTTCTTATGATCAAATAACTAATGTGCCGGGTGATAATCCTGAAGGTGAGGTGGAATTTGACACGGAGTATTCCGGAACAGAAGATAAGACTGAAGTTGCGGCGGCAGAAAATGACAATGACCCTGATGATGACCTGACGATTGAACGGACTTCTGCTGATGATAAAAGAAAAGAAGAAAGTGAATCAATTGGTTTAGAGAATGAGCAGCAAGAAGAAGAACAAGCATTTGCTAAAGAAGATGATGATGGGGTGAAAATGACCGTTGAGCACAATGAAGAAAAAGAATTCACTGATGCGGGTAATCAATTGGAAGAGTATGATCCAACCCTTGATTTATCTAATTATAAATTACCTCCACTTGATTTACTTGAAAAGCATGAATCTGTTAATGCTGAGGTTAGTGATGAGGAATTGATTAGTAATAAAAACAGAATCGTTGATACGCTGGCGAATTATAAGATTCAGATTAATAAAATTAAAGCAACCATCGGGCCTACTGTTACCCTTTATGAAATCGTTCCGGCGCCTGGAGTGCGTATTTCAAAAATTAAAAATCTTGAAGATGATATTGCCTTAAGCCTGGCCGCCTTAGGTATTAGAATTATTGCCCCTATACCCGGGAGGGGAACGATTGGCATTGAAGTGCCTAATTCTAATCCGCAGATTGTTTCTATGCGTTCAATTTTATCATCCAAAAAATTTCAGGAATCAAAGGCTGATTTGGCTGTAGCTATTGGACGAACCATCTCTAACGAAACTTATGTTTTTGATCTTGCGAAGATGCCTCACCTGCTCGTAGCAGGGGCAACCGGGCAAGGCAAGTCGGTAGGCCTCAATGCTATTATTACTTCTTTGCTTTATAAAAAACATCCTTCTCAGCTTAAGCTGATTATGATTGATCCTAAGAAAGTGGAACTTAGTATTTATAGTAAAATAGAGAAACATTTTCTTGCTAAGTTACCTGATACTGAAGAGGCAATTATCACTGATACACAAAAAGTTATTAATACATTGAATTCCTTGTGCATCGAAATGGATCAAAGGTATGATCTGTTAAAAAAAGCTCATGTAAGGAATCTTAAAGAATATAACGGGAAATTTATTGCACGGAAACTGAATCCCGATAAAGGACATAAGTATTTGCCATATATGGTGCTGGTTATTGATGAGTTTGCTGATTTGATTATGACTGCAGGAAAAGAAGTTGAAGGCCCTATTGCCCGCCTTGCTCAACTTGCACGAGCTGTTGGTATTCATCTTATTATTGCTACTCAGCGGCCTACAACGAACATAATCACCGGTGTTATTAAAGCGAATTTCCCTGCACGTATTGGGTTTAAAGTGATGTCTTCGGTTGACTCCCGTACCATTCTCGATAGTCCAGGCGCCAACCAGTTGATTGGCAGAGGGGATATGTTGATTACTTCGGGTAATGATCTTGTGCGTATTCAATGTGCATTTATTGATACTGAAGAGGTCGATCAGTTAAATGAATTTATTGGTGATCAGCAGGGATATCCTGATGCATTTTTGTTGCCTGAATACGTGGGCGAAGAAAGTGCTGAGCCTGGTGAGGTGGACCTCAGTAAGCGTGATGCGATGTTTGAAGAAGCTGCCAGATTAGTGGTGATGCATCAACAAGGTTCTACTTCTTTGATTCAACGTAAATTATCTATTGGATATAACCGGGCCGGGCGAATTGTTGATCAATTAGAAGCTGCTGGTATACTTGGACCTTTCGAAGGGAGTAAAGCCAGACAGGTACTTATCCAGGACGAATATTCTCTTGAACAATTAATTAATAACATTAAATAAATGATGATGGTAAAAAAATCTTTAGTAGCTATATGCTTACTGGTATCTACAATGCTCGCTTTTACTCAGAACGAAGCCCCCGCCAAAGAAGTAATGGATCGAGTATCAGATAAAATGAAATCTCTTTCAACTTTTAAAATAAGCTTTACATATACTTATGAGGATGTCAAAACAGAGGACTCTTTCTCTGAAGAGGGAAGCATTGTTATTAAAGGGGATATGTATAAGGTGGATATGCGGAATACAGAGATTTATTTCAATGGCTCTACTATGTGGACTTACCTGGAGAGTATAGAAGAGGTTAATGTTATGGATATGTCTACTGATGAACAGGAAGAACAAGGGATTGATTTCAGTAACCCGAGAAATATTTTTATCCTTTATGATAAAGATTTTAAAGTTAATTATGTTGATAAAGTTGATTATAAAGGGGTGTCATGTCATAAAATAGATTTATACCCCAAGAATTTGAAAACCAGTTATTCACGTGTTCGTGTTCTTGTTGACGAAAAAGCGGATTTGTTTAAATTTATAAAGGTGTTCGCTAAAGACGGAACCCATTATACTTTTGATGTGAGTGAGATCAAAACCCATTTGGAAGTATCTGCAGGTTTCTTCTCTTTCCAGAAAGAGGATCATCCGGATGTACGGGTGATTGATATGCGTTAAAAGGAAAAGGGGTTTTTATCTTTGTTGGTTTACTGTTTGCGGTTTTTTTCTGTTGTAATTATGAAGGATATTCAATCCTGCCATGATAAATATTTTTTAGTTTGGTTTTTAAAATGCCCTTGATAATATCAACATCTCTGAAGGTAATGTCGGCATCGGTGTATTGTTCATTTTCTATTTGGTAAGCAATAATCCCGTCAACAAGTTCTGTTATTGATTTATCAGTCATTTGCTTCAGGCTTCTTGATGCCGCTTCAACAGAATCGGCCATCATGACAACGGCTGTTTCCTTGCTTGCTGGTTTGGGGCCTGGGTATTGGAAATGGTTGATGTCTAAATGGCGCTCTGGGTATTTGTTCAGATAATTCTTGTAAAAATATTGAACAGTTGATGTACCGTGATGACTTTTTATAAATGCTATAATCTGGGAAGGCAGTTTATTTTTTTTGGCCATCTCTACTCCTTTAATCACATGGTTGATAATGATTTTAGCACTTTCATCAAGTTCAATCTGATTGTGAGGGTTATAGGAGGAGTCTTGATTTTCTATGAAATAGGCTGGGTTTTCCATCTTTCCAATATCGTGGTATAGAGCTCCTGTCCTCACAAGAAGTGTGTTGCCACCAATTTGGCGTATTGCCTCCTCAGCAAGATTAGCTACCTGGAGGGAATGTTGGAATGTCCCTGGCGCGATTTCAGCTAATTTTCTTAAAAGAGGTTGATTGGTGTCGGAAAGTTCGACTAATGTGGCATCAGAAAGAAATCCAAAAAGTTTTTCAAAGACATAGATAAGTAAGTAAGATGTTAATAGTAATATGCCATTGGCAAAAAACCAAAGAAAATATGTCCAGTCAATGTTTTGAAGTTTACCTTCCTGGATAATCGCTATAGAAAAGTAAACAAGGCAATAAGTGAGAATTACTGTGGCGGAGGTGAAAAATAAACGTCCACGTCTATATTGGTTTGATAGACTATAGATGGCTACAATTCCGGCAGAAAAATTGAGAAAAACAAATTCGAATCCATTGGGGGCGATAAAACCAACGATCAGTATGGTGATGATATGGACAAACAATGCTAAGCGTGAGTCGTAAAAAGTATGAATGATGATGGGGGAGAGTGCAAATGGAATGACATACAGATTCCAATCGGCACCGGGATTAATCTTTAACCATTGCAATAAACCAGCGCCTAAGGCTACAAATACAACCACAAGCGAAACAATAAAAGTCATGCTCAGGTTATTTTTTAGTATATCATGCCTGAAATTATTGATAAATAAAAACAGGAATAATAGGGAAAGGGCAATGAATATTGTTTGTCCCAGTAATATAATATTTTCTTGTCCCCCAACCCTTTGCTGGTATTCTTTCTGTAGAGAGCTGAGAATTTTATATTTGGATTCGGTGACGATTTCTCCTTTGGATATAATGATCTCGTTTGCCTGAACCAAGCCTTCAGTTGGTGATATATCGCCCAGTATTTCTTTTTTGACCTTTTGGGTGGTTTTTGCGTCGTAGGTTAGGTTTGGTTGGATAAACTGATTGAAACGGATTTTCTGAAGGAATTTTTTTGTGAACTTATTGGGACTTATATCTGATCGATCTTCTTGCTGAATTCCCTCAAGGATATATTGATAGGCCTGTTTCTCACTAAATGCTTCTTTGAGTTCATAAGCCTTATTTTGCTGACTTTTTACATATACAAGGTAATAATGATCATTCTCTGCATTTCTCAGCAATTCATCAATCATTTCTATGATTCCGATTTTATAGGCGCTTTCCAGGAGGTTGTATGCTTTGTTAAATGCTGCTTCACGGTAATCATTTAATTGATGGGAGGAGATCGTTGTATGCTTGTTCGCTATGTAATCTTCCCATTTGGATTTAAAGTATTTGGTGAATTCTTTAAGGTTTTCATTGCTAACAGAGGAATCTCTTTTATAGTAAGGATGTAATGATTTTAATAGGGTGTCTTTCTCTGCAGATATATCTTTTTCCGATTTGTAAATTGGAAAGTCGAAAGGGGCATAAAGATCTTCATGCATCCAGGGTTTTGCTTCCTGAAATTCATACCTGAACTTACGCTCACGTGGCAACACGTATACGATGAGCATTACGCTTATTATAAATAGCCCTGTTCTGAATAAATGGGTTTTGTTAATATTTTTGAGTTGCCTTAGCATTTTTGTAATTTCTTTTCTGATGTAAAAATATTTTTTTATTCTGCAAAATCCCAATTAACAATCGATTAATTGCTGTATATTATTTGAAACCTCTATGGGGGTCCGGTAAATATGCCATTAATAAAACCTGATAGGTTCATCATCATAACGTGTACCTGGTTCGATGTAGATTGAGCTTTATAAGTTATTGCAAAATTGTTGTAAATTCAGAACTCCTGATCCCAGTTTTGTGAATCAATAACTTATGAAAATATAAAAACAATTTATAATGTCCTAAAATTGATTCGTTTTTTATCCTGAATTCTTTTGTGCGTGTGGCCAGTGAATTTGGGAAGGAAAGGGCGTAGCCATGGCTTGTGTGGATGCCATCATTCAGTCCCGATTATTGTTTTTGGGCATTTTAAAAAAATGCTACAAAACATATATCGGGATTTTTTGGTTCGTTGAATCAAGTTCTTCAGAATAAAATTTAGGTTTACTTTGACAGATTAGAAGTTTATAGAATATTATATCAAAATAATTTATTCAATGATGATTTTTTTTAAGCGACATCCCGGCATTCAGGGATTTTTTGTTACAAGTCAAGAAAACTGTTTTGCGGGTGGCAC
>CAZSGN010000122.1:0-8127 GCA_964606415.1 uncultured Bacteroidales bacterium | reverse complement strand
ACCAATAATCTGCAGGAATTGACCAACTCCACGTTCGAACGCATCGGGCCGGTAGATAATAAAATATTTTTTTCAGGTATTGTATAACCAACACTGAGCATCGATTTCAGTATCGCTTCATAATAATTGTTACCTATGCATCCTACCTCACCTGTAGAAGCCATGTCAACACCAAGAACCGGATCAGCATTTTTAAGCCTCGAAAATGAAAACTGCGGAGCTTTAACACCTATATAATCAAGGTCAAAAAGAGATTTACCAGGTTTTTCTACCGGAACATTCAACATTATTTTGGTTGCCTGTTCGATCAGGTTTGCTTTTAAAACTTTTGATACAAATGGCATGCTTCTTGAAGCCCGTAAATTACATTCAATCACTTTGATGTGATTATCTTTAGCTAAAAACTGAATATTAAACGGTCCGCTGATTTGCAATGCGCCAGCAATCTGTTTGGTAATTTTTTTAATTCTCCGGATGGTTTCAAAATAAAGTTTCTGAGGGGGAAAAACCATCGTAGCATCACCAGAATGCACACCAGCAAACTCAACATGTTCAGAAAAACAATAAGCCACCAGGTCACCTTCCCTGGCGACAGCATCAATCTCAATTTCTTTAGCCTGTTCGATAAACTCAGAAACGACGACCGGATATTGCTTAGACACTTTAACAGCCATGTTCAGAAACCGTTCCAGTTCACCCTCGTTAGAAACAATATTCATAGCAGCACCTGAAAGCACATAAGAAGGGCGGACCAAAACAGGATACCCCACATCGCTAACAAACTCATAAATCTCATTAATGGTTGTTAGCTCTCTCCATCTGGGTTGGTCAATGCCCATTTGGTCAAGCATCGAGGAAAATTTATGCCTGTTCTCCGCATTATCTATCGACAAAGGAGACGTTCCCAGCACATTCACCTTCTCATCATGAAGACGCATGGCAAGATTATTAGGTATTTGTCCCCCTGTGGAGACGATCACCCCTTTGGGCATTTCCAAATCACTAATATCCAGCACTCGTTCAAAGGAAAGCTCCTCAAAATAAAGGCGGTCGCAAACATCATAATCTGTACTAACCGTTTCGGGGTTATAATTAATCATAACCGAACGGTAATTATTATCATTAATGGTATTAATGGCACTAACGCTACACCAGTCAAATTCAACACTGCTGCCAATACGATAGGCCCCCGATCCCAAAACAATTACAGAATTTTTATCCGCATAAAAATCAATATCATGCTCCACCCCGTTATAAGTCAGATAAAGGTAATGGGTCTGAGCGGGATATTCAGCAGCAAGCGTATCAATTTGCTTAACATAAGGAATAATTCCCGTTTTCTTCCGGTGCTTTCTCACGGCCAAAGCACCTTCATGCATTTCTCCATCAGGAGGATCCATGACAAAACGGGCAATCTGAAAATCAGAAAATCCAGCTTTTTTAGCATCCCTTAAAAGATCATCGGGAAGACTATTTAAATCAGCATAATCAGAAAGCTTCTGCTTAAGCACAAAAATATTATAAAGTTTATGAAGGAACCACTTATCAATCCGTGTAAGGTCATGAATATCATCAATGGTCAATCCCTGGGCAAAAGCTTGCGCAATCATGAAAATACGGACATCAGTAGGCTGATTCAGCTCTTTCTCAATATTCTCATATTCAAGATCTTTATTGCCAACGAAGCCATGCATGCCAAGGCCAATCATTCTTAGCCCTTTTTGGATAGACTCTTCAAAAGTTTTCCCAATAGACATGACCTCTCCGACACTTTTCATGCTGCTTCCCAACACCTTAGATACCCCGGTAAATTTATCAAGATCCCAGCGGGGGATTTTACAAACCACATAATCAAGCGCTGGCTCAAAAAAGGCAGGAGTGGTTTTGGTAACCGAATTTTTAAGTTCATGCAGTCCATAACCCAACCCTAATTTTGCAGCAACAAAAGCCAGCGGATAACCTGTTGCCTTAGAGGCCAATGCTGATGAACGTGACAAACGTGCATTAACTTCTATGACACGATAATCTTCCGAGAAAGGATCCAAAGAAAACTGCACATTACACTCCCCAACAACACCCACATGACGAACAATTTCGATGGATATTTTTCTCAACTTATGATACTCAGAATTGGTTAAAGTCTGGGAAGGAGCAATCACGATAGATTCCCCTGTATGTATTCCCAGGGGATCAAAATTCTCCATATTACAAACCGTAATGCAATTATCATAGCGATCCCTTACCACCTCATATTCAATTTCTTTCCATCCTTTTAATGATTCTTCTATCAATACTTGCGGGGAATAACTAAAGGCTGTCCATGCCAGATTTTCAAGTTCCTTTTTATTCCCGGCAAACCCACCTCCTTGTCCGCCAAGCGTATAAGCTGGCCGAACAATAACCGGATACCCAATCTCATCACCGGCTTTAAGGGCATCATCAACCGTATTAACAGCTTTGCTCCGGGCGCAATTAACATTGATCTCATGTAATTTTTGATTAAAAAGATCCCGGTCTTCCGTATCCATGATTGACTGAACCGGCGTCCCCAAAACATTTACATTATATTTCTCAAAAATACCTGCTTCATATAATTTTGTCCCGCAATTCAAAGCGGTCTGTCCTCCAAAGGCCAAAAGAATTCCATCGGGTTTTTCTTTCCGTATTACTTTTTCAACAAAATAAGGGGTCACTGGCAGAAAATAAATCTCATCGGCAATTCCTTCGGAAGTCTGAATCGTTGCAATATTCGGATTAATAAGAACAGTCCGGATTCCTTCTTCCCTTAAAGCCTTCAACGCTTGTGATCCTGAATAATCAAACTCTCCTGCTTCACCAATTTTTAACGCTCCTGAACCCAGGACAATGACTTTTTTAATTGATTTATCCATTATAACAGCAAATTTTGCACATTTTCATATTCAAATATCCCGGCAAAAGTACAAATTATTTCATTAAATAAAGAGGCCAAGAAAAATAAACATAAGTGATTTTTAGCTGTATTTTCTAAGAAAAACCAACGGGAATAAAAAATTTGCTCTTCTTACTGGTCTGTTTATCTTTGCAATATTTAAAACCCCCTTGAAAATGATAAAAATATATACCCCTCTGCAAGAATTGCTTTTCCCTCGTAGTTGTCTAATATGCAGAAAATTACTTTCTACTCAGGAAACCTACCTTTGTATTCATTGTATGTCAGACATACCAAGAACAAGGATTAATGACCTGTTAGACAACCCTGTATCCAGATTGTTTTGGGGAACAACAAATATCCGGTATGGATATTCCTATTTTTATTACCGCAAAGGCAGTTCTTACCAGGAAATGATTCATTATCTTAAATACAGTCAACTCCCGCAGTTGGGGGAATATTTAGGGTCCCTGGCAGCTCATGAAGGATCAAAACACGGGCTAAAAAATATTGATATTATCATCCCAGTTCCTCTTCACTGGCGAAGAAAACTAAAACGAGGTTATAACCAAAGTGCATATATTGCCAAAGGCTTTGCATCAATACTGAATAAACCCATTATATACAATAACCTGGTAAGAAGAAAAAGTACTTCGTCACAAACAAACAAGTCCCGTAGTGCCCGTTTTTTGAATGTTGACAACCTTTTTCATGTCAAACAACCCCATGTTTTTAAAAACAAACATCTTCTTTTAGTTGACGATGTCATCACAACCGGGGCCACCATGTCCGCATGTTACCAGGCACTATCAAAAACAGAAGAGATGCAGGTCAGTTTTGCCTCTCTTGCAGTTGCCCAGCAATAAACCGGAAAATCGTGGTGTTCTATAATATAAAAAAGTTCGCGCTTATTATATTACTCATTCCATCCACGCGTATGAATTTGAAAACCGAGCATTTTAAGTGCCCTGTTCACAACGGTCATTGACAAGTCGGAGATAGACCCGGGAGAATTATAAAAAGAAGGATTAGCCGGTAATATCGTGCCTCCAGCCAGCATGATGGTTTTCATGTTTTCAACATGAATTAAATTGAGCGGCGTCTCACGCGGAACAATAACCAAAGGATGTTTTTCTTTGAGCATCACATCTGCTGCACGGCCAATCAAATCTTCGGCCGAACCATTAGCTATACGAGCCATTGTGCCCATAGTAGAAGGAATAACCACCATGGCATTAAAAGATGAAGAACCCGAAGCAAAAGGCGCATCAAAATCTTTTCCAGTATAAAAATCGAAAGAATAATGCTTCCAGCTTTCAGTCCCCAATTCATGCTTCCAAACTATCTTACCTGTTTCTGAAAACACAACAGCTACTTTACCAATGCTTTCATGCATCAGAGACAACTGATCTAGCAGCAGTTTAGCATAAATAGCCCCACTGGCACCTGTAACGGCCACCACAAGATTAATTTGATTATTGATCATCTGAAAGCTGGTAATAAAATGAAATTGAAAAAATATTATTGTAATCGCCCTCAGTATATCCAAGTTTATCCGCAAGCCACCCATAATAATAACCAGTTGGGCGGTTTCTGACAGGTAAAATAGAATAAGAATACCTGATATTAAAATCCATTTTTTCGAATAAAGCAAGATTAAAACCAACAATCCCGGCCCATTCAAAATTTTTAAAAGACGGGTCAATTTGTTCCTGTGGAATTAACCCATTTACATCATACCACTTTGCTGATAATAGACTGGCCATAGCCACGCCGCCTTCAAAAGCAAGCATATCTGAAGAATGCCAACGAATAACCATAGGCATTTCGATATAATTTAAATTGAGTTCATAAACAGAAGGATCCACTTCTGTGCCGGGATCAACAGCACCCTTGCCCGTGTATTTTAAATCAACCTGGGCTTCCCACATACGTGATAGTTTGGTTTTGGTATAAACACCAAAATTCAGCCCCAACTTATTGTATCCTGAAAAACGGTCACCATCCACCTGGCAAGCATTAACGCCTCCTGTCAGGCCACCGTGAAAACGTTGCGCTTTTATCCCGGCAAGTGATAAAGTAAAAAAGAAAAATAAAATCAAATAAACTCGTTGTATCATATCTTATGAATAATATTTATAATTAACAAAAATCTCGGAGTTGATTATTTACTTTGGTCATTGCTGTTCCGGCTTTTTCCTGAAAATAATGAACATTGGCTATGCCAGGCACAATCACATCCTTAGGATCAATCACAAAAAAATGAATCCCTTTTGGCGCATATTGAACCAGGCCAGCAGCCGGGTAGACATTCAAAGACGTACCCACAACAAGAAAAACGTCAGCCTCAGCCGCAAGCCTGGCCGCTTCGATCATTTCAGGCACATCTTCACCAAACCAAACCACATGAGGCCTGAGCTGCGAACCCTTAGGGCACAAATCTCCAGGATTCAAATCATCATACCCAATATCAAAAACAAGATCAGGATCTTTCGTGCTCCGGACCTTTGTTAATTCACCATGCAAATGCAAAACATGGCTGCTGCCTGCCCGCTCATGCAGATCATCAATATTCTGGGTAATAATATTCACATGAAATAAATCTTCCAGCTCTGCTAATTTTTTGTGAGCCTCATTTGGACGGGCATCCTTCAACTGGCGCCTGCGATCGTTATAAAATTTTAATACCAATTCATAATCCTTCCTCCATCCCTCCGGAGAAGCCACATCCATAACATCGTATTCTTCCCATAAGCCACCGGAATCCCGAAAAGTTCTGATTCCACTTTCAGCACTCACCCCGGCTCCGGTTAACACAACAAGATTTTTCATTCTAACCCTATTTTTAAAATTTAAGCCTGTTACAGCTAATGCATCACATTGAAAACAGAAAAAACCTTTATTAATCCTGAAAACAATCTAAAAATAACGATTTTTTTTGATCCTCCAATTGATACAAAAACAGAAGATTTCCCTCCGCATTTATAAAAAAGTTTTAACAAATAACCAAATTGAGCAATCCCGCTCAATCATTAAAAACAAAATCATTCAATTTGCGTCATACTCAGAGAATCATCCATTTTTTAAATTGAAAATAACTTTTAAACCCAAAATATGGCATAAAATTTTGTAATTTAGCACATGATGATTACTTATATAACCATCTGAATTAAAACCTTTTAGCCAATATGATTAGTCAGGAAGTAATCGATCGGATTTATGATGCCGCTAATGCGGTTGAAGTGATTGGAGATTTTGTACATCTTAAAAAAAGAGGCGCCAATTACACAGGACTATGCCCCTTTCACAACGAAAAGACACCATCATTTTCGGTGTCTCCATCCAAAAACATCTACAAATGTTTTGGTTGCGGGGAAGGCGGGAATCCGGTTAACTTTATCATGCAACACGAGCATCTTTCTTACCAGGAAGCGCTAAAATACCTTGCCAAGAAATACAATATTGAGATTATTGAAAAAGAAGTAACGGCCGAGGAGCTGGCAAAGCGTAACGAAGCGGAAAGCATGATGATCGTAACAGCATACGCTCAAAAACACTTCACTCACCTGCTTCATCAACATCCAGAGGGAAAATCAATCGGGTTAAGTTATTTTAAAGAAAGAAACTTTACACCAGAAATCATTGATAAATTTGAATTAGGTTATAGTCTAGAAGCTCGCGATGCTTTTACAAAGTCAGCCATTGAAAATGGTTACAAAAAAGAATATCTTGTTAAAACCGGCTTAACCATTGAAAAAAATAATCATGTCTTTGACCGTTTTGCCGGGCGGGTCATGTTCCCCATCCATTCAATGGCAGGTAAAGTCATTGGTTTCGGGGGACGAATATTAAAGAAAGACGCAAAAGCAGCTAAATACCTCAATTCACCTGAGTCAGAAATTTATCATAAAAGCCGTGTGCTTTTTGGGCTCTATCAGGCTAAACAATCAATCATTAAACAAGACAAATGCTTTCTGGTTGAAGGATATACGGATGTAATGGCTTTACACCAGGCAGGTGTAGAAAATGTTGTAGCCGCATCAGGAACATCCCTCACCCAGGATCAAATAAGAATGGTGAAAAGATTCACCAATCACCTGACCATTATTTTTGATGGTGACCCGGCCGGAATCAAAGCCTCCCTCCGCGGCATAGATATGATCCTGGAAGAAGGGATGAATGTTCGTGTAGTGCCCTTACCCGAAGGCGAAGATCCTGATTCTTTCGCAAAAAATAAAAATCAGGCCACTTTTTTTGATTATCTGAATAAACAAGAAACAGATTTTATCTCCTTTAAACTCAACCTGCTCCTTGAAGAAACTCAGAACGACCCGGTTCAAAAAGCCCAATTGATCAGTAATGTTGTTGCTTCCATTGCCATGATTCCTGATGGCATTACCCGATCTGTATACATCAAACAATGCAGTACCAAACTGGAAACGGATGAAAAAGTGCTCTATGCAGAGGTCTATAAAAAACGCCGGGGTCATTATGAGAAAAAGATTAATAAGCCTGATCAGCAAATAAGATCAAATGAGCCTCATCAGGATAAAAAAGAACTGGACATCCCGGTAAAATCGGATGAGCATGTTGAAGAAAAAGAGCTCATTCGCTTGTTAATTAATTACGGGCAGCATGAATTATATTCCGAAGAACAAGAAAATGAAGAAACCGGGAAAAAATGGACAGAAACATTTTTAGTCCATGAATTTATTCGCTCTGGCATTGAACAAGACGAGCTAAGCCTGCGGGATGAAACCTATAAAAAAATCTATGACGAATACTTTAAACTGGTTGACAGAGGCTTGCTACCTAAAGAAAAATATTTTATTGAAAATGAAGACCAAAACATCAGTAAAACAGTCATCGAAATTATTAGTTCAACCCCATCCGAAAAATACACGATCAGTCAATTCTGGAAAAACAGAGGCAGCAATCATGTAGAAAACGAGGAAATGGTACTGAAAAAACTGGTGCCTGACACCCTGTTCACATTTAAAGAAAAAGCGATTACCCGCCAGATCAAAGAAATTGACCGTCAAATCCAAAAAAGCCAACAAACTTCATCAGATCTGGAACATCTTTATCAGCTTCAGCAACAATCAATGAGCCTTAAAACAACGCGTCTGCAATTACATGAATATAAAGAACAATTTGTTTTAAAATAGGTTCTACCACTAATTTAATGAAAGCTTGCAATTTGTTTATATGTAGGT
>CAZSGN010000121.1:0-8131 GCA_964606415.1 uncultured Bacteroidales bacterium | reverse complement strand
GTATTGCTTGCTTGTACCACCCGCAAAACTGTTTTCTTGACTTGTAACAAAAAATCCCTGAATGCCGGAGTAGCTTATATATAAAACTTTATTCTTTGTTTCTAATAACCCATCATTAAAGAGGATGTGGCCAGTGAATTTGGCTTTTGGAGTGCGGGAGAGCTCCAATCCTAAATGAATTTCGTGCGAAACTTTGATGATTAATTTTATCTTTGCAAAAAAATATTCCAATGGCCCAAATACAACTTAGTGAACAAGAAAAATTGAGGCGTGAATCTCTCAATAAATTAAAAGAACTGGGAATATCTCCTTTCCCCCAGGAAGAATACCAGGTTAGCACCACCGCTTCTGAGATCAAATCAACATATGATGATACGGCAAAGAATCTTCAACACATCAGCATCGCAGGCCGGATTATGAGCCGCAGGATCATGGGAGCTGCCTCTTTTACTGAATTACAAGACCATACAGGCCGGATCCAGTTGTATTTTCACCGGGACACCATTTGTCCGGATGAAGATAAAACCATGTACAATACAGTATTTAAAAAATTACTTGATATTGGCGATATCATTGGCATAACAGGTAATGTATTCATCACAAAGATGGGAGAGATATCTGTTCATGTCAGTGAATTTAAAGTTCTGGCAAAATCGATCAGGCCGCTGCCTATCGTCAAAGAAAAAGAGGGTCAGGTATTTGATGCAGTTACAGACCCTGAATTTAAATACAGGCAAAGATATGCCGATCTGATCGTTAATCCGGAGGTACGTGATACATTTATTAAACGCACCCACATGATCAATACCATGCGGAAATTTTTTAATGATCAGGGATACCTGGAAGTTGAAACCCCCATCTTGCAACCAATACCTGGTGGTGCTACAGCCAAACCTTTTATCACCCATCATAACTATCTTGACATTCCCCTTTATCTGCGAATAGCAAATGAACTATACCTGAAACGGCTAATTGTCGGCGGGTTTGAAGGGGTTTATGAATTCGCCAAGGATTTCAGGAATGAAGGCATGGACCGGAATCATAATCCGGAATTCACCGTAATGGAAATCTATGTGGCTTATAAAGATTATCTTTGGATGATGGATTTTACCGAAGCCTTACTGGAAAAATTGGTAACGGAATTATATGGGACAACAGAAATCAAAACTGGTCACCAGACGCTCAGTTTTAAACGACCTTTTAAAAAAGTATCTTTGTTTGGTGCCATAAAAGAACACACAGGGATTGATGTTTCAAACATGAATGAACAAGAACTCCGGACGACCTGCGATAAATTGGGCATTGAAACGACTCCATCAATGGGTAAAGGAAAACTGATTGATGAATTGTTTGGAGAAACAGCAGAGAAACACTATATCCAGCCAACTTTTATTATGGACTATCCTGTTGAGATGTCCCCCCTTTGTAAAAAGCACCGGGAAGACGACCGCCTGACAGAACGATTTGAATTGATGATCAATGGCCAGGAAATCTGCAATGCTTACACAGAATTAAATGACCCCATTGATCAACTTGATCGCTTCAGGGATCAACTAAAGCTTTCTGAAAAAGGAGATGATGAAGCCATGTATATTGATCAGGATTTTATACGTTCGCTTGAATATGGCATGCCTCCAACATCAGGAATGGGAATAGGCATTGACCGCCTTGCAATGATCTTAATGGACCAGCCCAGCATACAAGATGTGCTGTTCTTCCCCCAGATGCGCCCCGAACAGCCAGCAGAACAAAAAGACCCGTCCTCTGAGTTCAAAAAAATGGGGATTCCTGAAGAATGGAGTGACGTGCTGCAACAAATGGGTTATGAATCTTCAGAAGCATTAAAGAATATCAAACCCGGTAAATTGTTCAATGACCTCTGTGGATTTAATAAAAAAAATAAATTAGGATTACAAAACCCCACCCCAGAAGATATTAAAACATGGCTAAGTTAACACAAGTTGCCCGGGTAAGAAGTCAAAGACGTTTCAACAGGAAAAAAATTGCCGTAATAGGTGGAGGAAGCTGGGGTACGGCCCTTATCAAAATGCTCCTGAATAATGTCAGTGAAGTACATTGGTATGTGCGCAATCCTGACAATATTGATTTTATGCTTGAACACAAGCATAATCCCAACTACCTGAATTATGTAACACTTGAAACCAATCGCATTCATTTTCATCATCATATTAAAGAGGTGATTGAAGCCTGCGACATTATCTTTTTTGCTGTTCCTTCTGCTTTTTTAAAAACAACACTGGAGCAGGATCATGTTAATCTGGCCGGCAAGTTCATTGTTTCTGCCATCAAAGGAATTGTACCCCAGGATAATCTGACCATTTCTGAATTTTTTAACCGGTACTACAATGTACCCTACACCCATTTTGCCATCATCTCAGGACCCTCACATGCTGAAGAAATCGCTCTTGAAAAAATGACTTACCTGACCATTGCCTGCCGGCGTTTAGGCAAGATCAAAAAAATTGCTAACAAACTTGAATGTAATTACATCAAAATACATGTTTCCCGCGACGTGTTTGGTATCGAATATGCAGCTATTCTTAAAAATATCATATCCATTGCCTCGGGAATCTGCCATGGCCTCCGTTACGGGGATAATTACCAGGCGGTACTGATATCAAATGCAATTCGTGAGATCAAAAGATTTTTAGATAAAATAAGCCGTAAAAAAAGACAAATCGACAGTTCGGCATACCTGGGAGACCTGCTGGTCACATCATACTCACAGTTCAGCCGTAACCGTGCCTTTGGGACAATGATAGGTAAAGGTTACCCTATCGCAAATATCCAATTAGAAATGAACATGATCGCCGAAGGTTATTATGCATCAAAATGCCTGAATGAAGTCAATAAAAAATACGGGGTTAATATGCCTATCACAAAAATGGTGTACGAAATTTTATATGAAGGAAAAAATCCACGTGCATCTGTTGCCGCTTTAAGTAATATATTAAAATGATGGTTCTACCCTTATTTTAATGGTTAAATATTTAAATGATATAAGACACTGTTAAAATTGTTATAAACAAATTGCAAGCTTTCATTAAATTAGTGGAGAACCAAAATGATATATTGCATTTTAAACAGATAATACACAGGCCATAAAAAAACAAGCATTTTTTTCTATTTTTGATAAGCATAATGAATGAAATATCAATAATGGATTGATAAGAAAACACAATGATGATTAAACAATAAAAAATGAATTTTATGGAACATCTCAAATTAGCAGTAGATAACACCTTCTCATTTGTCTCACAAGAGACAATCTATGGTTATCATGAAACCGCGATGAATTGCTTAAAAGCGCTCCAGGATGGTAGCGGAAAAGGAAGCGATTTCTTAGGCTGGCTAAATTTACCCTCTTCAATCAGCGAAGAAGAGTTGATTGATCTTGAGAAAACTGCTAAATCATTAAAATCAAAAATTGATATAGCAGTTGTTATTGGCATAGGAGGTTCTTATCTTGGGGCCAAAGCTGTTAATGAAGCCATGAGCCACCAATTCGAGCACCTGAAGAAAGATCATGAAAACCCCCTTTTACTTTTTGCAGGACACAATATTGGTGAAGATTACCTCCATGAATTAATTGAAATGTTGCATGACCGCTCTTATGCATTAATTGTTATCTCAAAATCCGGCACCACCACTGAACCAGCCATTGCTTTCCGTTTACTCCGTGAACATCTGGAAGAGAAAGTCGGCAAAGAAGAGGCCCGCGAACGTATCATCGCCATTACAGACTCCTCAAAAGGAGCATTGAGACAGTTGGCCAATGATGAAGGATATAAATCATACGTGATACCAGATGATGTTGGCGGACGCTACAGCGTATTAACCCCGGTGGGACTTGTCCCCCTGGCTATAGGCGGCTTTGATGTGCGCCAATTGGTTCAAGGCGCTAAAGACATGGAGGCCCTGTGCAATGATGCCAAAACACCATTTGAGCAAAACCCGGCAGCCATCTATGCAGCCACCCGCAACGCACTCTACGAACGTGGTAAGAAAATTGAAATCCTGGTTAATTTTGATAACCGGCTTCATTTTCTTTCCGAATGGTGGAAGCAACTTTTCGGAGAAAGCGAAGGAAAAGAAGGGAAAGGAATCTTTCCCGCTGCCTGTGATTTTAGTACAGATCTCCATTCCATGGGACAATACATCCAGGAAGGCGAACGGACTCTTTTTGAAACCATGGTCTCTGTTGAAAACCAAAACCATACCGTACGCATCCCCTCCGATGACACGAATCTTGATAAATTGAATTATCTGGCAGGCAAAGAAATCGACGAAGTCAACAAAAAAGCAGAGTTAGGTACTGCTCTGGCGCATATTGATGGTGGCGTACCTAATATCCGAATTGAAATACCTAAAATCAATGAATACTACCTGGGGCAAATCATGTATTTCTTTGAACTTGCCTGCGGGATCAGTGGTTATATCCTGGGTATTAATCCATTTGACCAACCCGGCGTTGAAGCTTACAAGAAAAACATGTTTGCACTGCTTGATAAACCCGGTTTTGAGGAAGAATCAGCAAAAATTAAGGAAAGGCTTTAATAGCGTCTGTTCAGAATGTTCCATGTGCTACGTTATGCCCTGGTAACTGAAACATTCTGAACAGACATATGTTATCTATAATAACTTTTAATATTATAGATTTTTTATTAAATTTATAATATTAAAAACATAATGATATGTTCCTCGAGAAAAAAAGAATACGTCAAATCATCAGAGACCATAAGATAACTTCTTTCAAAGAAAAAGACGAAGAAGAACTGGCAAATATTTTTTATGAATCCTTAATTGAGATGGGGCATTTCCAGGAAGAAAAACTGGCTACCAAAGAGGATATAAAAATGATGCTGGAAATGATGAACAGCCGTTTCGAGGCAGTAGACAAGCGCTTTGAGGCAATTGATAAACGCTTTGAGGCAATTGATAAACGCTTTGAGGCGATAGACAAACGCTTTGAAGCAACAGATAAACGCTTTGAAGACATGTATAAATATATGGATAAACGTTTTGAAGCGATAGATAAGCGCTTTGAAGACATGAATAAAAAATTTTCCATGATGTTTACTTTCATGAATATTGGCTTCGGGATTATTATTTTGCTAACGATCCTGTTTAAATTTTTGCAATAAATTAATCAATATCTTTTTACACTCTGTTTGCAGATATTAATTTACAGCGTAATGTGTTTATTGCAAAGCGATCATTTATTTTTTTGCTCAATTGTATCATCAAACAAATAAATATAACCCAAATTGAGCGATTCTCGCTAACGTTTTTAACATAATTGGGTTTATTTTCTTAATCAGCATTCTCCTGCAACTTGATATCTTTTCCTGTTGTAAATCCATAAAAAGCTATTATATTTATGTTGACATAAAACAACAATTTAATGGCTGCTGTTAACCCCAAGAATTGGATTGATCAATATTCTGACTATCTCTACAATTATGCCCGCATAAGGGTGCAATCTTCAGAAATTGCAGAAGACCTGGTGCAGGAGACATTTTTATCAGCCTTGCATGCCCAAAAAAACTTCGAGGGCCGGAGTACTGAAAAAACCTGGTTAACAGCGATTCTTAAAAACAAAATCATTGATCACTACCGCAAAAAATCACGACAAAAAGAAGATTCATATAGCCAAAAAGAATCCCCTTACGAGCAAGAAGGCGATTTTGCCGGGCATTGGATCGAATCACGTGCGCCAAAATCATGGGATCATGACACACAGGATTTATTAGAAAACCAGGAATTTCAAAAAATATATGAACAATGCGTTGCGCATTTACCCGAGAAATATGCTTCGATTTTCACCCTGAAAGTAATAGAAGACATGCCAACCAAAGATATCTGTAAGAATTTCGAGATTACATCGTCCAACTTATGGGTGATACTGCACAGAGCCAGGGTGCAATTAAGAGAATGTATAGAAAGAAAGTGGATAAAAAACAATGAATAAATACGAATAGCCATAAAAAAACATTTCTATCGTCCATTATAGAATTTAAAGAAATTAAGGGTAAGACCATAAATTTTATTACATGTCAAAGAATAAGACCAATAAAGAAAGGAAAGGGTTTAAATACAAAATAGTGGTGTGGATGTCAAAAAAAATGATATCCTGCGAAGAAGCCTCTTTTCTTATTTCCAAGTCATTGGATACCAAATTAACAATTAAGGAAAAAATCAATCTTAGAATGCATCATATGGTATGTGAACTTTGCCGTCGCTATGCCAAACAAATTAAGCAATTGGATGCAAAAATTGGTATATTAAAAGAAGATGCTGATGAAAATATCTATCATCACCTTACTCCTGAACAAAAAGACCAACTTAAAAAAATACTGGAAGAAGAATCGAAATAACCTTGGTTAATATAAATACCTTCTCCCCGCCCCGCTAAAGAAGGGGATTAATCATTCAATTTTTATCGCACCCCCACAACCATTTTCTTTTTCTGCTATAAGCCTCTTATACTGGCTTCTTGCTCATCCACTCACGAATTCTTTACCTGATGAATTATCAAAGAAATATTCGGAAAATAACCATTAAATTTTATGGTGTCAAATTTTTTTCATATATTGCCTACATATTTTATAGGATTTGAATCCTGATAAAATAATGAATTAGGAATCTAAAAAATCAAACATTATGAAAACCAAAGGAAGAAGTATTTTAAGAATGATGGCCGGCTTCATCACTGTTTTTGCTTTAACAACAATGTTAGCAGGAGCAAGTATGTCACAATCGGCAGTTTACTCAACTGCGGTATCAATATCAACTGTCACTCCTGACGGAGACGGTTGTGATGATAAAAAGAAAAAAGACCACAAGTGTTGTGACAAAAAGAAAAAAGAGAGAAACTGTGATGACAAATAATCATCAGTAAACGTAATAAAAAAGCTGCTTTAGCAATAAGGCAGCTTTTTTTTATTGCAAATTATTAACCGAAACGTTTTGCGAGGTAGCCAAATAAGGCGGTTGAAAAAAAAGTAAATGCACTATATATCACCGATACAACAGCCATCTCACTACTGCCAATTAAAGACCCGGCCACATAAATCGCCAAAGCACTATTTTGCAGCCCAACCTGTACACTGATCGTGAAATTATCCTTATGCCTTAACGACATCGCTCGTGCAAAAAGATATCCCACAAGCATCGAGAAAAAATTCAGCGCAAGTGCAACAGGCAAAACGTATCCGTATTTGCGAAGAAAAGACGTCTCCTGAGACTCCTCAAAAAGAAGGATCGCAAGGAATGCTGCAAACAACAAAATGGTCATAATATACTCCATCGGCTTTTGCATTCTTTTGGCTATGGCAGGACGCTTTTCTCTCAAAAACAATCCAGCACCAACAGGAAGCAATGTGTAAAGAAAAATATTTAACACGGTGCGGTCCAGCGGCAATGAAATATCTTCGGCATGGCCAAGAAAAACAATAAGGCCCAAATTAACGATCAAAGGCAAAGTCACCAAAATCAATATACTAGTGATAGCCGTCAGGGTAACACACAATGCAACATTACCGCGAAGTAAAAAAGCCACCAGATTAGAAGCCGTACCACCCGGGCAGGCAGCAATCAGAATAAAGCCAACTTTAATGACAGGAGGAATATCAAGAAAAAAGACAAGAATAAAGGCAACCAATGGAAGAAGGACCATCTGGGCTATTAAGCCTGTAACGATAGAGCGAGGTTTAAGAAAAAGTTCCTGGAAATCTTTTTTTTCAAGGGTAATCCCCATTCCAAACATCACAACGACAAGCACGAAGGGCAGTAATATGTCAGAAAAAACGGCTGATTGCATAGCTAAAAATCAAAGCCAAATATAACAAAAACCGATCAAATGATGATCAAGAAAGATTTGAATATGCCAACGCTGCTGATATATTTACCACGTGAGCCAAATTCTTCGAGCGCTATCGGCTGATACAGATGGTCATAAACAATAAAACAACATATAGATTCAATAGTGTCCGCCCATCATGTCCACTAACTCCGTTATGCTTGTCCCAAAATTACTCATTTACACCAGTCAGGACTCCTGATCCGCATCAAAATATAATGTCGCATTTTTATGTCGGGAATACAGTCA
>CAZSGN010000120.1:3432-8236 GCA_964606415.1 uncultured Bacteroidales bacterium | reverse complement strand
TACATATAAACAAATTGCAAGCTTTCATTAAATTAGTGGTAGAACCTTATTTTTGGCTTTTTTTATGAACCGGGTCATGATCCGCTGGCTGGCTGAACACACATATTTTAATGATTATTTTGGAGTTATGATATGCTCTGAAACCAGGTTTTGAGAATCATGGCGAGCAGGTCATGACCATTGAAAATTAAAATATAAACAGATAAAAAAACATGGATTACGAGGGCGGACGACTCGTTATGATCTTTTCAGGGGGGTGTGGCAACATTTGGAAAGATATTTGCTTCAGGATTAGTGCTATTTTTTATTTGTCAATTGTTTTTTTCATATTTTTGTTATTTTTGCCTCAACAATAACTGCCCGGGTGGCGGAATAGGTAGACGCGCATGGTTGAGGGCCATGTGACCATTTGGTCGTGCAAGTTCGATTCTTGTCCCGGGCACATTAGAGAAACAGGCATCTTACAGACGATTGTAAGGTTTTGCCTGTTTTTTAATTTTTGCCCTGAACAACAAGGATTTTTTAATTAATTTTGTTATTATTGTATAAAATCAGGCTTCAGATGAAAACAAATACATGTAAGAATAGATTTTTTGTTTCATTTTCTTTGGTAATTTTTTTCTTCATTACCTCTTGTCAACAGGATGATACCGTTACAATTGGGTTGCTTATGGATGAATATCAGCAGGAGCGTTGGAGTAAAGACAGGGATTATCTTGAAGAAAAAGTTAAAGAGAAAGGTGGTGTTTTTTTGCATCGGGATGCGCAGGGTGATGCTGATAAACAATTTGAACAAGCTAAAGGATTAATTAAGGAAGGAGCGGATGTGCTTATCGTTGTCGCAGTTAAACGAGCCGAAGCTGCCGATATTGTTGATTATGCTCATAAGAAAAATGTTAAGGTGATTGCTTATGACCGACTGATAACTAATTGTGATCTTGATTTCTATATTTCTTTTGATAATGTTAAAGTTGGGCAGTTACAAGCAGAATATTTACTTGAAAAATGTCCGAAAGGAAGTTATGCCATGATGAATGGCCCACTTACCGATAATAATTCATACCTTTTGAAAATTGGACAGCTTAGTAAGCTTCAACCCAGAACAGAAATGGGAGATGTAGCTGTTATTTATGATGAGTTTCTTAATAGTTATTCCAAAAAGGAAGGCTATGAGCATATGGAAGCGTGTGTGAATTTAATCGGAGATAGTATTGATGCTGTATTGGCAGGTAATGACCAGATTGCACGCGGTGCAATAGCGTATTATCTTGAGAATAAGGACTCTTTGTTGGGTGGTAAAAAAGTTTATTTTGCAGGGCAGGATGCAGAATTAAAAAGTTGTCAAAGTATCATGAATGGCGTGCAAACGGTTACTGTTTTTAAGCCTATCCGAAGTATTGCCAATACTGCTGCAACCGTATCTTTTATGTTGGCCCGCAATCAGGAAATTGAAGCTGACTCAATTACCAGTATTAATAACAATCAACGAATGGTTCCTACTATATTGTTGGTGCCGGAAATAGTACATCGGGATAATATTATGGAGACAGTGGTTGAGGGTGGATATCATAGTAAAGAGGAAATTATGAAAGGAGTGGATAAAGAGTCTGCCAGTGGTTCCGGGGAAAAATAATAATATTTTTATGTAAAAACGGATTAGCTTGCTAATCCGTTTTTTTATTTTTGTTATTTTAATATTTTCATAATAATATCATTTCTTGTGAATAAACGTTTTGTTGAAGAGATCAAAAGCAAAAATGCTTTTATTTGTGACATGGATGGGGTCATCTATCATGGAAATAAATTACTTCCTGGTGTCAAAGATTTTCTTGATTGGGTTAAAAAAGAGAATAAGAAGTTCCTTTTCCTGACAAATTCCAGTGAACGTACGCCAAAGGAGCTTAAAGAAAAAATGAAAAGGCTGGGAGTGGAAGTAGATGAAGAAAACTTTTTTACCAGTGCATTGGCAACAGCTAATTTTCTTTCTAACCAAAAAAAGAGTGGTAGTGCTTTTATCATAGGCGAAGCAGGTTTGATAAATGCATTATATGATGCTGGGTTTACAATGAATAATATGAATCCTGATTATGTTGTTGTTGGTGAAACAACCAGTTATAGTTATGAAAAAATCACCAAAGCTATTAACCTGGTTATAGGTGGAGCTCGTTTAATTGGCTGTAATCCCGATCTGACCGGGCCCAGTGAAGAAGGAATATTACCAGCTACCCGGTCATTAATTGCTCCTATTGAAATAGCTACGGGTAAACAAGCTTATTTTGTTGGTAAGCCGAATCCTTTGATGATGAGGAATGCCTTGAAAAAACTGAAGTCACGAAGAGAGGAATCAATTATTATTGGTGATCGAATGGATACAGATATTATTGCTGGAATTGAATCTGAAATAGATACTTGTCTTGTTTTAAGTGGCATTACTAAAAAAGAGGAAATTGCTGATTTTCCTTACAGGCCACATTATGTATTGAAAGGAGTGATGGATTTAGTTGAAAATATGAATACGAAATGATTCAGGGTGTTTTATTTGATATGGATGGCGTTTTGGTTGATTCCGAACGATTTATTAACCAGGCAGCGATAAATATGTTTAAGGAAAAAGGACTTGATGTGCACCCTTCAGATTTTAATGATTTTGTGGGGAAAGGTGAAAACAAATATATTGGTGGTGTGGCTGAGCTGTATGATTTCTCTCTTGATCTGGTTGAGGCTAAAGCACGGACTTATGAGATTTATGAGGAATTGGTTAAATCGCAATTGAGTCCATTGCCTGGTGTGTTTTCTTTTATACAAAAGTGTCGTGATAAAAACTTAAGAATTGCTGTTGCTACAAGTGCAGATAAAGTAAAAATGAATGTCAATCTTGATAGCATTGGTTTGTCAGAAAGCGACTTTGATGCAACAGTGAATGGTTTAGAGGTTGAGCATAAAAAACCTGCTCCTGATGTTTTTATTGAAGCAGCCCGTAAGATTGGTCTATCGCCCAAGAACTGTCTTGTTGTTGAAGATGCGATTAGTGGTGTTCAGGCTGCTAAAGAAGCAGGGGCAAAATGTCTTGCTTTATTAGGGAGTTTTTCCGAAAATGAATTGGCGCAGGCTGACTGGATTGCTAAAGATCTTGCTCATGCGCCGGAAGAAGTTTTAAACTGGTAAATCAATGACAAATAAAGCATTAATTGAGCGTTTCCTTGCTTCTAAAACAATAGCGGTAATTGGTTTTTCTCATAATCCTCAAAAGTTTGGTCATCAGATTTATGATGAACTGCTTAAACGGAATTATAATGTTTATCCTGTTAATCCTAAAGGAGGATATGTGGGTGATCAAATGGTTTTTGAATCATTAAAAGAGGTTCCTGTTAAAGTAGATGGTGTACTCATTATTACACCTAAAAAAGTCACGCGGAATGCCTTGCAGGATGCGATCGATTGTGGTGTTGAATCAATATGGATCCAGCAGTCAGCAGAAAGCGAAGAAGCTATTAATCTTGCTAATTGGAAAGGGGTTGATGTTATTGTTAATCAATGTTTGTTTATGTTTCTTGAGCCAGTGAATGGTGTTCATAAATTTCATCGTATGTTAGTGAAATTGTTTGGGAAATATCCGTCATAAAATATGTTTATATTATGGAAAAACGTTTTTTAGGAAATACTGATTTGGAAGTGACTCCTATTACTTTTGGTGCCTGGGCAATAGGTGGCTGGATGTGGGGAGGAGCAGACACCCGAGAGGCTGTTGAAGCTGTGCATGCTGCTATTGATTATGGTATCACAACAATAGATACTGCTCCTATCTATGGTTTTGGACAAAGTGAAGAATTAGTTGGTATTGGAATACGTGGCAATAGGGATAAGGTCCGGGTCTTTTCTAAATTTGGGCTTCGATGGGATCTGAAGAAAGGAACTCATTATTTTGATTCGATAGACAATAAAGGTAATAACATGGCTGTATATAAATTTGCCGGAAAACAGAGTGTTATTGAGGAATGTGAAAGGAGTCTGGCCAGATTAGGGGTAGATACGATAGATCTTTATCAGATTCATTGGCCGGATGTAACAACACCTGTTGAAGAAACCATGGAAGCCCTGGAGATACTAAAAAAACAAGGAAAAATACAGGAAGCGGGTGTTAGTAATTATGATGCAGAGTTAATGGAAAAGGCTGCCGGATGTATTAATATTGCTTCCAATCAGATGCCATATAGTATCCTTCGTCGCGATATCGAAAAGGATGTGCTGCCTTTGGCTGTTGAGAAGAATATTGGTATTCTTGCCTACAGCCCTTTGCAAAGAGGGCTGTTAACTGGTAAATTCAAGCCTGGACACGTTTTTAGTGAAGGCGATGGACGTAAAAATTCTCCTTATTATTCTGATGATAATATTCGTAAGGTAAACCTTTTTCTTGACCAGATTAAGCCTATTGCTGATGCTTATAAATTAACCATTACGCAGTTGATCATTAATTGGACAATGAATCAGGAGGGAATTACTTCGGTACTGGTGGGTGCCAGAGATCGTCATCAGGTAAGTGAAAATGTAAAAGCTGCAGATGCAAAAGTTAATCAGTCTGATCTTGACAGGATTACTGAATTAAGATCTTCATTTTCTTTAGAAGGCGTTTAATTAAAAGTGAGCATTATTTACTGCGATTTTTTATGTATAAAAGATAAATATCCATAATGAGTAATTTTTGACCCCGTTTTACTGAGCTTGCCAGGGTGTAGATGCATAATTTAATTTGTCTCTGTCAAACAATCCCCACATATTAAACAACAAACAAACAAAGAACAAAGAA
>CAZSGN010000120.1:0-3332 GCA_964606415.1 uncultured Bacteroidales bacterium | reverse complement strand
GAACAAAAAACAAACAGATGAATTTATTTAAGGCTTTACCAGAACCTAATGATCTTATTAAGCAGGAGTTTGATAATAAACCTCTAAATGCAAATGGGCACATCCATTCCCCGTATTCTTTTAGTGCTTTTGAGGATATTCCTCAGGCGGTTGATTTGGCTGAGCAGGAAGGTGTTAAGGTTTTGGGAATTAACGATTTTTATTCTATGCAAGGTTATCGGGAATTCAATGAGGCGTGCTGTGTGAAAAAGGTGGTTCCCTTGTTTAATATTGAGTTTATCGGGCTTAATGCTTCTTTTCAGAAAAAGGGTGTGCGGGTTAATGATCCGGCTAATCCTGGTAGAACATATTTTAGTGGAAAAGGACTTGATTTCCCTGTTTCCTTGCCGGAAGCATTTAGCCGCCAGATAGATGAGGTTAAAAACGAGAGCATGAACCAGATTAGTGAAATGATTGAGAAAGTGAATGAACAGCTTGAAGCTATTACGGCACCTTTCCGCTTATCAATGAATGAATTGCTTGAGAAATATGCTAAAGATTTGGTGAGGGAGCGGCATATTGCCAAGGTGTTGCGGATTAAGGTTTTTAAATATTTTCAGGACCGTAAGCAGCAAATGGCTTTCTTGCAAAAACTTTATGGCGGCAACGAGCCATCTGCTGATCCGGCCGACGAAATTGCAGTGGAAGAAGAGATCAGGGGGCAATTACTTAAAGCAGGAAAAGTGGCATATGTCCCAGAAGATGAGAGGGCTTTCTTATCTGTTTCCGAAATAAAGGAAGTAATCCTGCAAGCGGGTGGCATCCCTTGTTATCCTGTTTTATTGGATGATAAAAACGGAGAATACACGGATTTTGAGGGTGACTGGAAAAAGATGATGGAGCAATTAAAAGAACAAGGTGTTTATGCTGTTGAATTGATACCCGGACGAAATAGCCTTGATGCTTTGAAGGCATTTGTTAATGTTTTTAGGAAAAATGGTTTTTTTGTTTCTTTTGGTACGGAGCATAATAATTCAAAACTTATTCCTTTAAAAGTAAGTTGCAGAGAGGGACAGGAATTGGATGCAGAAATGGAAAAAGCAGGTTATGAGGGTGTTTGTATTATTGCAGCTCATCAATATTTAAGAGCAAAGGGCTTGCAGGGATATGTAGATGAAAAGGGCAATGCTGATCAGGAGCATCTTGATTATTTTATTCAGATTGGAAATAAGGTGATTAAAAGATTGGTTTTGTAAACGTTTTTTGTTTTGATATTTAATTGTTTATTAAAAGAATAGATCAATGAGAGAAATGAAAGATTTAGTTGAGCTAGCTCATTTTTTAGGGTCACGGAAGGATATACTACTTGCCTCTAACGGAACATTATCTTATAAGAATGACCGGTTTATGTGGATTAATGCGAAATCTATTGCGCTTGAAGCTCTTAACGAGAACCAGTTTGTCATTCTTGAAAGAGAAAAGCTAAAAAGGATGGTATTTGTTGATTATTCTCAGGATCCAATTGACAGGGAGCGAGCTGTGCAGATTGATCTTTTAAAAGCCAGATCCCATCCAGAGCTGATGTTGCAACCTTCTACTGAAACTATTATACATGAAGTTATCAGGTATGATTGTATTGCACATGTGCACCCAGCGGTTGTTAATGGTTTATTATCAGGTCTTAATGCAAAACAGTTAATAACTGAGATGTTTGGTGAAGAGGCACTTTTTATTCCCTTTGTGAACCCTGGTTATTCTCTTGCTAAAATAATTCATAAAGAGGTGAAAGAGTATGAAAAAGCTTATCAACGTCAGCCCGAGATTATTTTTGTCCAGAATCAGGGTGTCATTGTAAGTGGGGATGATGCTGGGAAGGTTAAACAGATTCTGGAGCGGGTAATGGCTATAGTTACCAGTTGGGCAGGGGATTTTGATCAAAAAGAAGATAAATTATTTCCGGGGGACCTGAAAACGTTCATGCCTGCTTTGCGAATGATCTTCTCGGATGATCATGTTAAAATTGTAAAAAGCCGCTATAATTCACTTATCGAAAAATATTGTAAGGACAAAGAAGCTTTTGCTGATGTTGTTAATCCGCTTACCATACAACAGGTTCTTTGTGCTTCTCCTATGCCTTTTTTTATTGAAAAGAAGGATCAGGAAGTGATGATCGGGGAGATTAAGAAAAAAGCGGGCGATTATCAAAAAAAGTATGCCGGGGAGAATGTTATTATTGGTATACAGGATTATGGTATTGTAGCCGTTGGAAATTCCGCTCGTGAAGCATCGTTGGCGTTAGATGTTTTTGAAGAATCCATGGTTATAAGTGAACTCGCTGCCAGGGCTGGCGGTGTTAAACCTATTGATGATTTTGCCATTGATTTCATTCTCGCTACACGCAACCGTTATTTTGATCCGGTTAATTCTTTTTTATTGGATGATAATAGTGGTGTTAGTGGAAAGGTGGCAATTGTTACCGGGGGTGCCCAGGGATTTGGCGGGGGTATCGTTGAGCGTTTTTTTGATGATGGGATGAATGTTGTTATTGCTGATTTGAATGTGGAGAAAGGTATTGCACTGCAAAATGAACTAAACGCCCATGGAAAGAAGAATCAAACCCTTTTTGTGGAAACAAATGTTGCAGATGGGGATTCTGTTTCTTCTTTGATTTCAGAAACAATCCGGTGCTTTGGTGGCCTGGATGTGTTTATTAGTAATGCCGGCGTGCTTAAAGCGGGTGGTTTGGACGAAATAGATGAGCAAACTTTTGCTTTTTTAACAGATGTTAATTATAAGGGTTATTTTATTTGTGCTAAATATGCATCGGAAGTGATGAAGATTCAGTATCAGTATAAGGATGATCATTATATGGATATTATTCAGGTGAATTCTAAAAGTGGATTGAAAGGAAGCAATAAGAATTTTGCCTATGCAGGTGGGAAATTTGGTGGTATTGGTCTGACCCAGTCTTTTGCAATGGAGTTGATGCCTTATAATATCAAAGTGAATTCGATTTGCCCAGGTAATTTTTTTGAAGGACCGTTGTGGTCGGATCCTGAAAATGGCCTTTTCGTTCAGTATCTTAAAGCAGGAAAAGTGCCGGGGGCTAAAACAATTGATGATGTTAAAACGTTTTATGAATCTCAGGTACCTGCCGGACGTGGTTGCCGTGTAGATGATGTAGCCAAAGCTATTTATTATGCGATGGGACAAATTTATGAAACCGGACAGGCTATTCCTGTTACCGGTGGGCAGATTATGTTAAAATAGCTTGTTTAATTGTTGGGTGTTCTTTCTAATAGCATGATTTTTTTAGTAGTGGAAAAAAGACCGAAAAATAATATTGATTTTGA
>CAZSGN010000119.1:0-8347 GCA_964606415.1 uncultured Bacteroidales bacterium | reverse complement strand
TTTTTGCCTCCAAAGGCTATTGTGCTGTCATTAATAATTAATGAACTATTGGTGTTAAAAGAAATGTTTTTAAAGTGTTTTCTTGAGTCGAAGTAATGATATTTTTTTTCTTTGGGAAGAAATCTGATGATACTGTTAAAGGAGCTTAGCCACAGTTGTTTCTTGAATTTCTCAATGGACTCGATGTTAAGGGCTCCGCGTTTGTAGTTTATAGAAATGTGATGGAACATATGTTTGATAGGGTCAAAATAATATAAACCATTATTGGTTCCTAACCAGATTAAATCATGGAATATATTGATCGTGTTGATGCTGTTAACCTGATTGCCTTCTTTTTTGATTTTGTGTCGTTTATATGTATGTTTGTTAGGATCAAAGGAAAAAAGATAATTTTCGCTATGGGTCCATATAAGTCCATTTGGTCCTTTTCGCAGGGTTGTAAAATGGTAACCTTCGGTTTTTTCTTTTATGGTTTCGGCTGATGGAGTAAACAGGGATGATGAGTCCGTATGGGGTTGATAGTATCTGAGCCCCGAAGGTCCACTGATCCAGAAAAAGTTGCTGTCAACAATAAAATGACTGAGATGGTTCTTTTGGTCTGGATAAAATTTTCCAAAACGAGTTATATCAAGTTGAAATGTTTTCCTGTTGAACTTTCCAAGACCGTCTTCACAAAAAAGATAAATTAAGCTGTCGGAGGGGTAGATGGCATTAACTTTTTTTAATTCCGGCCAATGAAATGTGGTATCTTTATTAGAAGCTTCTTTAATAAATAAATATCCTTTTTCAAAACCAAGGTAAATTTTATTTTTATCTTTTGCAATAGCGGTAACATTGTTATGCGGAAGCCTCCATGCTCCTTTTTTATTACTAAAGTGTTTTATCGGATTTTTTTTAAATTTTACCAGGGAAAGGCCCCTGTTACTTCCAATCCATATCTTGTCTTTTGTGTGAGGATAAAGGGTGTTTGTTTGTTGACCATGATAACCATGGGGTGTTGAATAGTCTGGTTTAATTTTTTTTATTTTGCCCGTGTGCAAAATCAGATCAATGCCTTCTTCTTTGTATCCGACCCATAGGTTTGATCGTGTATCGTAGCTGATGTCATGAATAAAATTACTGCTCAATCTCTTTTTGCCGAATTTATTATGCAGGTGGTGGTTGATCAGTTTTAATGATTGCAGGTTATAGATAAATAAACCGCCTCCGTGTGTTGCGATAGCTATTTTTTTCTTATTGGGACTAACAGAAAGCTGGGTAATATATTTGTTCGATCCTGATTCAGTAAATGTAATGCGGAGCCGGATAGGCTGGAATCGTATATCTGTTGTATCATATAAAGAATTAGATAAAAATAGTCCTTCGCCCCAGGTACCCACCCATAAGCGATTGTTGGGGTCAATATGTATACTACTGACTTGTTTGTGGTTTAGGCCATGTGGAATCGTATTCTCTGGCGTTTTCCAGGTAGCTGTTCGGGGATTGTATCGATTAATTCCGTTGACTGTCCCAATCCATAGATTTCCTGTGGAATCTTCTGCCAGGGAAGTGATGTAATCATTGGTCAGGGGGCTGTTCTTGGTCGTCCAGTTCCGGAAAGTTTCATGATTGATATTAAATAAATGGAGTCCGGCTTTTGTTCCAACCCAAAGATTCCCTTGCTTATCGCATTTTAATGTGGTGATCTGATTGGAACGTAATTCTGGGAATCCTTTTTCTTTTTGATAGGTTTTAAAGGTATATCCATCAAAACAATTTAATCCATTGGATGTGCCAACCCAGATAAATCCATCAGGAGTGGCCTCTATACTGGTAACCTCATTGTTGGAAAGCCCATTGTACATGCTGTAATTTGAGAAAGAGAAGGAAGTTGCTTGTGATAGAAGCTCTTCACAAGGCACAAACAATAAGAAAAGCATCGCCAAGGTGGACCAGATTATCGTGTTTTTGCTTTGGGTAACTGGAGCGTAAAGATACTTCCTTCTCCCGGGGTGCTTTTTACATAAATATTTCCTCCGTTTTGTTCGGCAAACTCTTTGCATATGATTAAACCTAATCCTGTTCCGGATTCGCCTGAAGTTCCCTTTGTAGACTTTTGCCTGTCAATGGCAAAAAGTCCTTCGATAAATTCGGGATCCATGCCTATTCCGGTATCCTGGATGTGAATTTTTATATAATCGGCGGTTGATTCTCCTTTTAGAGTGATAACACCTTCTTCCGGCGTAAATTTTATGGCATTATTGATAAGGTTCCGGATAATTGTTTGAACCATATTTTTATCTGCAAAAGCCATCATTTGGGAATTTATCTGTGATATTAATTTTATGTTTTTCTTTTCAGCCGAAACATTTAGTAGATTAACTGTTTCAATGCCTATGTCCTGGATGTCAATTTCTTGTGGATTGTAATTAATGCGGCCGGTTTGACTTCTAGACCACTGAAGTAGGTTTTCAAGCAGCTCGTAAGCGTTTTCTGAGGATGTTTTGATCATATCAATCATCTCATCAATTTCTTCTGCTGATCGCTCACCTGAAGTATTCTTTAATATATCAGTCAGGCTCATGATAGCATGAAATGGGTTTTTAAGGTCATGGCCAATGATTGAGAAGAATTTATCTTTCGTGCTGTTCAGGGTAGACAACTCATCCCGCTGGGCTTCGATCTCCTCCTTTTGTTGAAGAATTTCTTCTTGTCTTTCTTCCAGAAGCGTGTTGGTTTCTTGCAGTTCTGCGGCTTGTTGTTTTATCTTTTCTTCTGCTTTCTTTAGCCGGGTTATGTCCCGTCCAATACCAACAATACCTATGATCTGACCGTGATTGTTTTTTACTGGAACTTTAGTGGTAGAAACAATGATTGGATTTCCTTGTTCATCTTTGCCGGGTTCAATATTGCCTATTAATGGCGTGCCCTTTTCCATAATTTCTTGCTCATCTCTAAAGTATTGATCTGCCAGATTCTTTTCATAAAAATCATGATCCTTTTTACCAATAAGCTCTTCCGGAGAATGATTCTCACCAATCATGACATTGGCCAATTTGTTATTGGCCAGAATGAATTTGCTCTCACGGTCTTTAATATAAATAAAATCCGGGAGGTGATCAACCAATGTGCGGAGCTGATTTTCTTTGTTGAATAGAGTTTCTTTTGTCTTTTCCTGAATAATAAGTTCGCGTTTTTTATTCATGCGTTGAAGCATATACCTTAACCATAAGAAAAGGATAATGGATAAGGCTCCGGCAATAATCAATATAAACCATGTGGTTTGCCAGAATGGAGGATGAATTTTTATCCTGATAGAAGTACCTTCTTCATTCCATAAATCATCATTGTTGCTTCCAATTACTTTAAATAAATATTCATCAGGTTTTAAATTGGTATATCTGGCAATGCGGTGGTTTGATGTGGTTTTTGTCCACTTTTTGTCATAACCGATGAGAATATATTTGTATTGGTTCTTTTCAGGTTGGGTGTAGTCTAATGCAGAAAAATGGACAGAGAAATCATTATGGTTAAAGTCAAAATGAATGGTTTGACCATTTGATATGTTTTCGATCGCTTTATTGTTGGCTTTTATCTTTGTAATAACAATAGGGGGTAGGTAGCGGTTAATATTCATCCTGATGCTGTCAGGGTTAAAATGGTTAAATCCGTTGATCCCACCAAAAAATAAATGGTTTCCTTCCCGGCTGGATGCGTTTGAGGAGAACTGGTTGGCTTGTATTCCGTCATCAGTGGTGTAGGTAATGAATTTCCCTACTGTTTTATTGAATTTAGCTAATCCTTTAGTAGTTGAAATCCATAGATGATGATTTTGGTCTTCTTCCATAGCATAGATCATATTGCTGGGGAGCCCGTCTTTTTTTGTATAGTGTTTGAACTGATTGTTTACAGGGTCGAATTTATTGATTCCCTTGCCAGTGGTGCCTAACCATATAGCACCGTCAGAATCTGTCAGTATATTAAATACATCATTATGGCTAAGTGAATTACTGTCTTCCGGAAGGTGATAATAATGGTCTTTTATCCTTTTCTCCTTGTAATTAATCCGGTAGGCACCATCTCCCTTGGTTCCAATCCATAATAAGGAATCATTTTCGATGCTTATTACGGTTATACTATTATTTGTTAATCGCTGCTGTGGGTCTTTTTGTTTTTCAGAAAAGACTGCATTAATTTTGCCATCAATATTTGCATTAAATAAACCTTTATTCCAGGTGGCAATCCATAATTCTTGATTGGGGGTTGTTTTGACATCCATGATGGAGTGTCTTTTTAATTGATCTTGCAAAAATGGAATATACTGCTGGGTCTGGTGGTTGAGTTTGTACATTCCTTTGCCTTCTGTTCCTATCCATGACCAGTTTTCATTATTTTGTACAGGATTGATGCAGTTAATCGTTGTTTGAGGAAAATATATTTTTTTTGTTTCTAATTTGTTAAATTCAGAAAACCTGGCCTGATAAAGCCCTTCAAATCTGGTTCCTACAAGTAAATGCTCTTTTTCTAATATGGCAACATCTTTAACCACTTTACCAGGGAAAAAATGAGCGAACTTATTAATGCCGGATTGAAGGGAGAGACGCGATACTCCTCCTGAAAAAGTGCCAAACCACATAATTCCTGACTGGCTTTTGTAAATATCTTTAATAGCAATTCCTCCGATGCTGATCTCGCGCCAGGCTTCTTTTTTAAAATTCTGAAAATTCATGGTCTTTAAATCCAATAAACTAACACCACCACCTCGTGTGCCAATCCATAGCCTGTTATGATCATCCGGCTCAATGGATGTGATGGTATGGTGAGGCAGGCTATCTTCCTGCCCGGAGGGTTTAATATGTGTATATTTTTTTGTTTTCAGGTTGATTTTATATAAACCGTTTTCCCATGTCCCAGCCCATAAGTGATCATTATGGACTTGCAAACACCTAATGGTGTTTTTTTGAACAGGATGATTCAGTGGAAGAAAAGGTTTTATCGTTTTTTTAACAGGATTAATTTCCCATAATCCTGTGCCTCCGGCAAGTATATGGTTTTGACCATCCTGCTTTTTTATTTTTGATAAACATGATGCGGAAAAGTCATCAGGCAGTTGATAGTGGCTGAATTTATTACTCGAACGGTTATAATGACTAATATCTCTTCCTGAATGGGCTATCCAGAAATTAAGATTGTCGTCCAATAATAATTCGGATATTCTATTGGATGCAATGCTATTTGAATTTATGGAATCCTGTAAATAAAGTTTATTTTTTCCGGTTTTTAAATTCATTCGGTTTAAGCCATTGTCTGTTCCTATCCACAGGTATCCTAAATGGTCTTCCTGGATGTCGCGAATGGTATTATTGGATAGTGTATTGGAGTCCTGGGGATTGTATTTGTATTGTTTGATTTGATAACCGTCAAATCTGTTCAGGCCATCGAACGTTCCAAACCACATGTAGCCTCGACTATCCTGAAAGATACAGTTGACCGTATTCTCCGTTAATCCATCCTTAATGGTGATATGGTCAAATTTATATTGTCCTCCCTGGGTTTGCCCAAAAAAGAAAATAAAGAAAAAAAACAGATAATATGGTATTTGTTTGTGGAACAATGGATTTTTTTATTTGATTATACGTATAATACTTATAAATGTTCCTTGAATTTATTAAATATTGTTTTTTAACCCGGCTAATTACCTTTGGTAAATAAACATTATGAAAAATAATGTTTGTGAATAAAGCAAGAGCATTATACATGATTATTTTAATGTATAAAGATAATAATAATTTATAGTATTGATCAACAGATTATTAAATCTTTATTCTTTTGTTTTATAAAATAAATTGGGTATTACCAGCAGGGGCGTTTTTATTTCAATTTTTCCCGGAAATAATTTATATGTCAAGGAGATGTACCTTATATTTGATACATCTCCAGATTAATAAAGTTTGATTGTTCATTTATTGTCGGGCTGGGCAGATCTAAAGTTTTTTGCTTTTAGCATACTCAGCTTAAAATCCTAATACCCGTGGAAGCCATAATGTAATTTCCGGAATGTAGGTTACCAACAAGAGAATAAATATCATGGCTGCCCATAAAGGTAAAAGTGACCGTATGATACTTGTTATGCCCACTTTAGTAATGCTACACCCGACAAATAATACGGTTCCTACCGGTGGGGTGCATAATCCCACACTCAGGTTCAGGACCATCATAATTCCAAAATGAATGGGATCCATACCAATGCTTTTTATTACGGGTAAGAATAAAGGGGTAAAGATTAAGACGGCTGGCGTTAGATCCATAAATATACCAACAACCAATAGTAGCACATTAATAATGATAAGGATGACAAATTCATTGTCGCTTAATGCAATCAATCCGCTGGCAACATTCTGAGGTATGTTTTGGAAGGACATGACCCAGGATAAGCCTATCGATGCACCTACCAGCAACAAAACAATGGATGAAACCACAACGGATTTGAGTAATATGGATGGCAGGTTTTTTATCGTTATCTCACGATAAATGAGAGCAAGAGTCAGGGCATATACCACCGCAATGGCTGCTGCTTCTGTTGCTGTAAAGATTCCCGCAATAATACCTCCGATCACAACAATGACCATTCCAAGACTTGGTAAAGCATCAAATAGTTTGAATACTCCTGTTCTAAAACTGATTTTTTCTGCTACAGGATATTTTCTTTTGTAGGCAATCCCTGCTGCGACTGCCATGATAGCAAGACCGGTCAAAATGCCAGGAATATATCCTGCAATAAAAAGAGAGCCAATAGATAATCCTCCTGCTGCCAGGGAATAGACGATTAATACATTACTTGGAGGGATGCTCAGGCCTGTTGTTGCTGAAGTTACGTTAACAGCTGTTGTATAAGATTTGTCATAACCTTCTTTTTCCATGCTGGGAGACATAAAACTGCCAATTGCCGAGGCAGCAGCTACTGCTGATCCTGATATGGCGCCGAATAACATGTTTGCGAGGATATTGACAACAGCAAGTCCTCCGGGTAGCCTCCCTACGAGAACTTTTGCAAATTCAATCAGCCGGAGTGCAATGCCTCCCTGGTTCATTATTTGACCTGCTAATATGAAAAAGGGAATGGCTAAAAGAGAAAAACTGTCCAGGCCTGTTGATATGCGTTGTGAAATGGTTGTTATTGCTGACAATAGATCTACGCTTGCCAGTAAAGTTGTTGCTGCCGAAATGGCAATGCTGTAGGCAATAGGAACCCCTATTGAAAGCAGTATAACAAAGCTTGTGATGAGTATGATAATACCTAATAATTCCATATTTTTTTATTTAATAGTTAATATCTTTCCTGATTTTTCTTAATAGACTCGGGTAAACCATAAATAATTTCGTGAATACAATAAAAAATGATTAGTAGCCCACTAATTGGCAAAACCATGTAAACAATGCCCATTGGGATTCCCAAGGTCGATGATATCTGTTCCATTTTGCTCACGATATAAACAAGTCGGCTGCCTCCGATAACTAATACAAGTAAAGCAAATATAGCAATCAGGCTGTTGATGATGTGGTCAAGCTTTCTTTTTTTTATCGGGTCTTTTTTAGCCAGCCACTGTGGAAATAATTCAATGGCAATGTGCTCTTTTTGCCCTGTTGCATAGGCTGCACCGAATAACCCTATCCATATTAACAAAAAATTTGCTAATTCAACAGAAAATGAACTGGGATTATTTAATAAGTATCTGGAAATAACATTCCAGACCACATCAATAACCAATATTCCCATGATAAAAACAACAAGGTTTGCCAGGATTTTGTCTAAAATTTCTCTGATTTTCATTTCTTTGTTTTTATATTTTTACACATACATAAACAGATGATATTTTTTCCTTATTCTGATTTTTCAGTCTTAAAATTCCTGATCTTTTCTCCCAGTGCATGTACCTCGGGATTCCTGACTTTGAAATACTCATAAACAGGTTTAACAGCTTTGCGGAAAAGGGCTTTATCTGGACGGATAATTTTAATACCGGCTTTCTTAACGGTCTCCAGTGCTTCTTTTTCTGCTTCTTGCCAATATTCTCTTTGTATTTTTAGTGATTCCCAGGTAGCTTGTGTTATCCATTTCTGTTCTTGTTCTGTCAGTGCTTCCCATGTGTGGGTACTCATTAATAAAACATCTGGTATAACTGAATGTTCATCTAATGAATAATATTTACAGACTTCATAATGGTGGGAAAGATGAAAGGTGGGGGGGTTGTTTTCAGCACCATCTACAACACCATTCTGCAGGGACGTGTAAAGTTCTCCCCACGCAATAGGGGTGGGAGAGCCGCCTAATGCTTTTATTGTTTTTACAGATGTGATGCTTTTCATG
>CAZSGN010000118.1:0-8367 GCA_964606415.1 uncultured Bacteroidales bacterium | reverse complement strand
AAAAAGTGTATTTTTTCTGCTTTTTAATGGAAAAATGCTCAACTTGGGTTAAAGATGATTTCTAAACTCAAATTAAGCGATTCTTATCAGAAATCGTTCAAATGGTTAAGAAACTGTAAAATTGTCACTTTACTCATTCACTGAACCTCAACATTTTTTTAGCAGGGGTTATAGCAAGGTAAAATGCCATCTCGCGCTACAAAGAGCTCGTCCATAATGTCCACTAACTTCGTTATGCTTGTCCCAAAATTGCTCATTTACACCAGTAAATTACGCATTTTTGCAACTTCGCAAGCCCCGTTATCAAATATTATAATCCAAAACTTGCGTTTATAGGCAGGCGCTACTTAGGTTAAAATTGCATTTATGAAAAAAGCTCAGAAGCAGCAGTAATCTGTTCCGGATCCCCTAATAAATAAACAGTATCTCCATGATACAAAGTTGTTTTAGGTTTAGGTGTCTTAATGACTTTATCTCCACGTTTGATGGCCAATAAGGTAACCCCGGTATTTTTGCGAAGATCCACCTCAGCAATCGTTTTCCCATCAACAACAGCATCTTTCTCAACATTAACAGCAGAAATATTAATGTTGCTAAACTCATCCAATATAGATGGTTTATTAATTATATCACGTTCGTTAAACATCCCGAGATTCATGCTCCTGATTTTTGCAAGCCGCCTGTTAATCTCGGTCTGCGGATATAAACGTTTTGATAAGACCATATTAAAAAGATTAATAGCTATTTCTAATTTTTCCGGAAAAATCTGATCTGCGCCTGCTTCATACAATTGCTTAATATTACTGGTCTGCTTGGCCCGAATAATAATATGTGCATTCGGATTAATTTCTTTTACCCGTTCAATGGTCGCCATTGAGGCAATTAGATCGCCAATCGAAATAATGACAATATCTGCCTCATCAACATTAGCTTTCATAAGCACCGGAGAATTAATCGCATCACCATAAACAACAACATCTCCTTTTTTCATCTTTTCCCGGGCCAGTATCGGATCAAAAATTACAGACACATGCTCTATCTGGTAATATTTAGCCATGATAGAAAGTTTAAGCGCACTTGGATCTTTGCCGATAATCACCAGGTGATTTCTATAACCCGGAACCTCCATTTCATTGAGCGGAAATAATCCTTCTTTTAATTTTTCAGGTATCGGTAACTTTAAAATCTGATCAGCCAATGGACGGGCAAATTTGATGAGAAAAGGAGTGATCCCCATCGTAATTACAGTAACAGCAATAAATAATTGATAGTAATATTCAGAAATAATCTGCTGATCAAAACCTACTTTCGCAAGAATAAAAGAAAATTCACCTACCTGGCTCAATGCAAGACCTATCATTATGGTGCCACGCAATGTATGGCCAAGAATAAAACCTGTCCCACCTGCAATAATCGTCTTGATTATAATCAGAAGAAATACACTTAATAAAACCAGGGAATATTGATCAATAACAAAAGAGAGATTTAACAACATCCCAATAGAAACAAAGAAAAAGGTCGTAAAAATATTTTTAAACGGTATAAGATTACCAAATGCATTATGACTATATTCAGACTCTGAGATCATCAATCCAGCCAGGAAAGCACCAAAAGCCAAAGACATGCCCATTTGATGAGTCAATAATGCAATCCCTAAACATATTAAAAGGATACTCATCATGAAAAGCTCCTGATTTTTCGCTTTAGCAATTTGATGGAGCAACCAGGGTAAAAGCCACTTATTACCAACAAAAACAATGGCTATAATAATGATCGTCTATACCAATAACACCAATAACTCATAACTGATATCCCCTCCGTCATCCCCAAGCAAATTGGCGAATAGTAACAAGGGTACCAATAATATATCCTGAAAGATTAAAATCCCCAAAACAGTTCGTCCGTAATTGGATGACAAATCAGAACGTTCCTGAAGGATCTTTAACACCAACGCGGAACTACTTAACCCTGCCAGGAATCCTATAAAAATACCTGCCTGCCAATCCAGATCATAAAACCGGGATACTCCATAAAAAGCCAGTGCAGTAAGAAAAACCTGGATCATGCCACCAAAAAAAACAATGCGCCGGATTTTCAAAAGATGTTTTAGGGAAAACTCCATCCCAATGGTGAAAAGAAGAAGAACAACGCCTATTTCGGCCAGCAACTCAATATCATGATGTGCCTGAACCAAACCAAGAAGATGCGGGCCGGCAATAACACCTGTCAACAGATAACCAACCACAGATGGTATCCGCATTTTGGTAAACACAAAATTCACGAATACGGATAATGCAAAAATAATAACGATATCCTTAAGAATAGTCAGCTCCATATCCTACATCCTTCATAGTTAATTAGTATTCGTCCATAAGTCTACGAACTTCGTTATGCTTGTCCCAAAATTGCTCATTTACACCAGTAAACTCCGCATTTTGGGACTTCGCAAGCCTCGTTATCGAACATGATGATCCAAACACTTGAGTTTATTGACAGACTCTAATTAAATTGCAAAATAAAATATAATTTTTAATAAATACAGCATAAAATAAATAATATCCCGCCAAAGAAAAAAATAACTTTCCATACGTCTTTTATAAACATTTTTTCAAGTACCATAGTGAAAAATGAGAAGCTGACAGTTCTTTTACACTAAATAAAAGAAACGGGCAATGGCTGATCAATAACCAACCTGCAGACTCGGTTTCCATCAAAAAACACCTGAACAGGTTATCTGATTTAACAAGTCAGTCTTTTCTGGAAGAAGGATTAAAGCCTCAAGCCAGCGTTAGTCACAAATTGATAATTAAGGGAAATGATATGGAAACCATTGAGGTGACAGCAAAACCAATAGAAGACAAAGCACAATATGTAATACAAACAAGTCAAAATAAAGAAGCCTAGTTTACTGATGAACAATTATTTAACAAAATATTTGTCAGCCCCCAAAAAATAAAACCATAAGGTCTATTTATAAAGATAAAGAAATCCGTTTTGTTCTTTCCCGGGTTTAGAAGTATTTAATGGTCGGACAAAATAATAATAAATACCTGGTTTTAATTCTTTTCCGCCCATTGTCCTTCCATCCCAGACAACAACAGGTGCTACACGCTCAAAAATCATGGTGCCGCCGGGAGTAAAAATTTTTACTTCAAGTTCAGTGCGTCCATCTCCTTTAACCATCCAAAAATCATTTACCCCATCCCCATTAGGCGAAAATACGTTAGGCACATAAAAAGTATCCTGCACAGTAACACTTTTTGATGGTAAAGTGTCCTGGCAGCTTGTATCAAGAGCCATAACCCAAAGATCTACATTGTAGGTGCCTGTGTCCGGGAAAGTATGTTCGGTCCAGCTTTGCCTGCTTGCAGGAGTAAACGTATGCTGATCACTAAAACGCCACCTGTAATACAATGGAACGGTATCTGAAATATCCACCCCTGCACGAATCGCAAAAGAGCCAGGGGCAAGACTATCACTAAGGTAAAAATCCTGTACACTATCACAAACACTTTGTGTATATGCTTGTAGCAGGGAAGAAAAAATAACCAATAAAAAAAGAATACGTTTTGATAAATGATCCATTAAATCTTCATTGTTAATTTTTGCACAACTTTAAAATTACTAAAAAATTCTTTCGCGATAACCCTGGCTATGGTATATACAGGAACAGCAAGAATCATCCCTACCACACCACCAATACTTGCTGCAACTAATATAACCAAAAAAATCTCAAGCGGATGAGCCATCACACTGCTTGAATAAATGAGCGGCTGAAAAAGTATATTATCAATAACCTGTACACTTCCAAAAACAATGGCCATATAAAAGAGCATTGGCAACAATTCGCTTGTAAAATCTACATGCATATGAGTGACCGCACCAACCAACAGGCCTAAAAAGGCTCCGATCAGAGGACCAATATAAGGAATCACATTCATGATTCCAACAAAAAGCGCAATGACCAGACTCTGATTAAACCCAATGCCTACAATGTTCAATCCAAGGGTTATCAATATAATGATACTTGTTACCTGCCCGCAAATACCAATAAAATAACGGGACAACAACCGCTTAGTCCTGAATAAGATGCTCTTCACCTGATCATTATATTGATCAGGAACCAATAGCAATAATGATTCTGCAAATAATTCATCATCTTTAAGAAAGAAAAAAGTAATAAATGATATTGAAAGAAAAGCAAGAAAAAGATTACCAAAAAAATTAATTAAGGAACTAAAAAAATCAGTGAAAAAACTGGTATTCAAAAGAGCAATAACTTTATTGGAAATATAATGCTCCAGCGAAAAAGAGGCGTCTTCGACCAGGTTCATCTTTTTAATAAACAGCTCTACGCGATGTAAAGGATCTTTAAGTGCTTCAGCAACCGTTGAAACATCCAGTTCGGCTATCTCGTTAGCCTGATAGGCTATTAAAGGAATAAATACCCTGAAAAACAAAAATATGCCTCCCCATACGATTATCAATGTAATAGCAGCCCTCAATGCCCTTGGCAAATAGTAGTTTTTAATATGAATTTTCCCCAGGCCGGCAACCAAAGGATGTCCCACAAGAGAAAGGATATAAGAAATCAAAATATAAAAAACAATATGACCAAAATACCGGAAAATCACATATAGAAGTCCAATAATGGCAATAATTAAAATATATTTCCCGATATTCTTCATGATCAAATAAAAAATGAAATAAACAACATAAATAATCTTAATATTATGCAATAAAATTCTTCAATCCCAAAAATAATATTCCACGGCTTTCAACATCATAAAAATAATCAATTGTTTGGTTTTTCCCTAAGTTGAGCGTTATGAGTGAAACAAAATAATGCTTTACTCAGGTATAACCCCGACTAAGAAGATGATGCTGTTTCTCTTCCTGGCCTCACCAATTTAAAGTAAGATTCATATTCACTCAAAACATGCTCCCATGAATAATACTTTTGTACCTTCAAAAGGTTATTCTGTCTCATATTCTTTTTATCAACAGCATTCTTCTCAATAGACTCAACAGCAGCATGTATCTCATTAATATCCTGAAAAAAAAGCGCATCTTTGCCAAGAATATATTGATTAAAAACATTCTTGTGGGCAATAATCAAAGCCTGACATGCCATAGCCTCCAGCAGGGAAGGATTCGTTCCTCCACTACTGTGCCCGTGAAAATAAGCCCGGCAGTGATGGCGCAGCGTGTTTAATTTAACGGTATCATAAAGTTGATCGATCAATTGTATAACGGGATGTCCATCATAGCTGGCTAAAATTTTCCTTCCCCTCCTTGAATGACTAAAATTAGCCACTAAAACAAACTTTTCTGAACGATTTTCAAAAACTTTCAAAAGCCATTCCAAATGATTCTCCGGAACAACCCGGCTAATAGCCAAATAATAGTGATCCGGCTCCAGGTTCAATATTTTCAGGTAATCATAAGAAAAAGAATCCGGGACATCAGCCCCATAACCAAGAAGTTTGGTTTCTCTATTTCGATATTCCTTCCAGTAATTACTAATCAACATATGATCGCTAACCAGGTACTTCATTTTCTTGGCTGCCAGTTTTTCAGACCATTTGATCAAAATCTTTACCGGGGTTTTCCATTTTTTGCGCTTCCATTCTAGCCCATCCGTCATAACAACTAACTTTTCCCGCAAAACACGCGGGAAGAAAAAAAGAAAAGGCGTGAAAGTATACCCACATTCAAGAATAATATCCACTTTTCTCCAATAAACATCAATAAGACAAAAGAAATCAAATAACCATGTAACCATTCCACCCTTAAATAATGTAAAAGGAAATATTTTTCTTATCATTATATTGGGGTGCATAAGAGGCATTTCCTTTTGTTGGTTATAAACAATAACATAATGCCCTTGCCCGGCTAAAAAATAAGCAAGTTTCTCAGCCAGTTGCTCAAACCCCCCATGACGATTTGGAATCCCTCTTGTGCCAAGGATTGCAATAATCATAAATAACTATATTCAAAAGATTAAGCATTTAAAGGTAGCAAATAATTATTTGTGCAAAGTGAAAAATCAATTATCTTTATTGGCTGTGAAATCAAAAAAAACAAATCAATGAACAATCAATCAAAATCATTCATGAACCCGAAGGTCGTCACCATTTTATTTGCATTCATGTGCATGGGCTTCGGCGATGCAGTAGGCCCCTTCGTCGGACTGGCCAAGGAAGAATTCAATCTTTCAAATACCATTGCGCAATTAATCCCCTTCATGGGTTTTATTATGTTTGGTTTACTATCCATTCCCATGGGTATTTTTCAGGACAAAAAAGGGAAAAAAACAATTCTGATCATCGGTTTAACTATAGCCGGCGTGGGTTTGATTGTCCCTATGTTCGGACTCATATCCTACCCGCTATTCTTATTAATGGTGTTAATGCTTGGAGCGGGAAATGCCATTCTCCAGGTTGCAGGTAACCCCATCATGCGTGACGTATCACAACCAGGGAGATATTCAAGAAACCTCTCCCTTGCACAATTCGTAAAAGCCATTGGTTCACTGGCCGCACCAGCGCTTACCATTGTCGCCGTTTCCTGGCTTGGCATTCCCTGGAATCAGCTTGTATTTCCCGTATTCGTTGTAATTATTGCTATCACAGCAATTTCTGTATCCTCAATGAAAGTTCACGAAAGTCAGGAAGTTAAAGAGGAAAAAGCAACATTCAAAAGCGCCTTTACCCTTTTAAAAAACCGTTATGTCCTGATGATGGTTTTATCCATATTTTTCTACGTGGGCATAGAAGTATGCATGAGTTCAGGCTTACCTATCTATTTTGAAGATCAGTTTGGTATCAACATTAAAGAAAAAGGCATTGCCAGTAGCGGATTTTTCTTTCTTTCCCTAATGATCGGGCGTTTCTTAGGAGCTGTGATTCTAAACTGGGTGAAACCAGTAAAATTCTTTGTCACCACCTGTTTCTTATCCATCGTGGGTATACTTGGTTTGTTTATTGGTGATGTCACAATTGGGATCATTAGTGCGCTCATTATTGGTTTCGGGTTTGCAAACATTTTTCCTCTTGTTTTCTCGATTGCCGTTGACCGAATGCCTGAACGAGCCAATGAACTTTCCGGCTTAATGGTTACTGCCATTGTTGGCGGAGCATTTATTCCCCCATTAATGGGTTTTGTTGCCGATCAAACGTCGGTTCTTTTAGGATTTTTGGTGCCGCTGGCTGCAGTCATTTATCTAACCATTGTTTCTATTATTCATTTAAGCATCAAAGACGCTTAATCTTCAACAATAAAAAGTAAACGTTATGTCAAAAAGAAAAGTAAGCATTGGTATTGATATAGGAGGGACAAACAGTAAATACGGAATTGTTGACCAGGATGGGCAGGTTTTATTCAGTAATATCCTAAGTACTGCTGGATATAATGATCCTGCAGAATTCGTAGAGGTTTTGAGTCAAAAAGCAAAAAAAGCCCTTGATAACCTTGAAGAAGACACTCCTCTTACAGGTATTGGTATTGGGGCTCCCAATGGGAACTATTACAAAGGCACCATTGAATTTGCGCCTAACCTGCCATGGAAAAACTTAGTGCCGCTGACAGCGCTATTCAAAAAACACTTTGATGTGCCTGTTGTATTAACCAACGATGCAAATGCCGCAGCCATTGGTGAAATGGTCTACGGCGGTGCGAAAGACATGGACAATTTCATTGTACTAACGCTCGGCACCGGCCTGGGAAGTGGGATCATTGTAAATGGTGATCTTATTTATGGTCATGATGGTTTTGCAGGTGAATTGGGGCACGTAAGGGTCAAACTAAATGGAAGGGAATGCGGATGCAGCCGCCGTGGATGTCTCGAGACATACGTCAGTGCGACAGGCCTTAAAAGAACTGTTTACAAGTTGCTCTCGGATACCCTTGAGCCAAGCAGGCTTCGCGGCATCCCCTTTAATGACCTCACTGCCAAAAATGTCAGTGAAGCAGCAGAGAAAGGAGATAATATCGCCCTCGAGGCGTTTGAATATACAGGACGGATTTTTGGCCAGGCTATCGCCGATTTCGTTGCTTTCACTAGTCCCAAGGCTATATTCCTTTTTGGAGGATTAACCAATGCAGGAGATTTTTTATTCAACCCAACTAAAAAACACTTTGAAGCAAATGTCATGCCTGTATTTAAAAATAAAGTAGACATTCTGCCTTCTGAAATCAACGAAAGTCATGGAGCCATTCTTGGAGCATCAGCATTAATATGGAAAGAAATGGGAGAAATACCTGGCTGATAAAAACATCCCGTTGTTTTTACCCATAAGAAACATATTCCCATGAAACCCTCACCATAAGGCTTATAAAATGGGAAATAATTGATTTAAGACAAAA
>CAZSGN010000117.1:0-8382 GCA_964606415.1 uncultured Bacteroidales bacterium | reverse complement strand
ATAGTTTATAGAAATTTTGTTTATAATCATCATATCTTGCTTTGATATTAAATCTAGTTACAGTATCCAAAATTACCTTTTTGTCTTCGTTGATTTCCACATCAGCTTTTTCCAGAATTCTTCTCAAATCATGAATAAGGGGAGGATAGTCTTCTTTATTTTTAACAAATAAGGCTTTTGATAATTTTTCAATTACCAAATGTCCCATAAATAATGCCCAATTATTGTTTTTTAGTTCGGAATAAATCCATCATAGCCTTGAAGTCCTTTTCCGAGCTATCAAGCCAAAAATCAATCAAGTTATTTCTATCAAATTTCTCTGACATTGATAATCCTTGTATGTTTTATACAAATATAACGAAAAAAATTGCAAAAGCTTCTGAAACGGAGTCTCTTAATACCCGCCAACTTAAATATAAAAAAGCACTGTTGTCCGGTAAAAATCAATGCACAACCCTGTATCTACTGCAAATAGTTTTATTTATACAGGTCGCCCCAGGGGCTCTATTTTGTTCAGATTGTAAATAGGTCGTCACTACGTGACTATATTAAGCTGCGTAGCGTTGACCTGTTGAAATTTAATCGGATACTACTGATAAGAAAGCTAAAAAGGAGCATCATTATCAAAGTCCGGCGGAGTAAAGTGATTTTCAGGCCCTTGTCCCTGGTTTTGCTCTTCAAAATCATTATTCATTCTGGATGAATAAGTTACCGATTGGGCGCCATATTCTTCCGGCACACCGGAGAGATTTGCCTCCATTTCAGTAAACTTAATACACTCTTCTTTAAACCTGAGACTAACATCTCCCAAAGCTCCATTACGATGTTTGGCAACAATAATCTGGGCAATTCCAATTAAAGAATTATGATCATCGTCCTCAGTTATTCCATATTTCTCTGGGCGATGAATAAATAAGACAATGTCAGCATCCTGCTCGATAGCTCCTGACTCACGAAGGTCAGATAATTGCGGGCGTTTATCCCCGCTTCGTAACTCAACGGATCGATTTAACTGTGATAAAGCAATAATAGGGACATCAAGTTCTTTTGCAATCCCTTTGAGTGACCGGGAGATCACGCTCACCTCTTGTTCACGATTCCCTTTTGTTTCAGGAGGTCCGGTCATTAACTGCAAATAATCAACCATTACAAGATCAATGTTGTGATTGGCTTTTAAGCGGCGGCATTTAGCGCGAAGTTCAAAAATAGAAAGCGCCGGGGTATCATCAATAAAAATCGGTGCATCAACCAATTTTTTTATTTTAGATTCCAGTTGTTCCCATTCATGGTCTTTCAGCTTACCATTTTTAATTTTGTCAGGAGCAAGCTCTGTTTCACCAATGATCAGACGGTTTACCAACTGGACGGATGACATCTCAAGAGAAAAAACGGCCACCCCTCTCCCATGATCTACGGCCATGTTACGTGCCATTGATAAAGTAAAAGCTGTTTTTCCCATTGACGGCCTTGCGGCAATGATTACCAGGTCAGACCGTTGCCAGCCAGAGGTAATCCGGTCTAATTTAGTAAATCCGGTGGGCACGCCACTCAGGCTATCATCCCGCTGTCCGGCCTGCTCGATTTGATGAATAGCCTGTTCTATAACTACATTAATTTTTTCAGTTTCTTTTTTAATATTTCCTTCAGCAATCTGAAATATCTGATCTTCGGAAAAATTAAGCAATTCATCTACATCACTGCTTTCATCATAAGAACGTTGCTGAATCTCGGCCGCAATACGAATTAATTCACGTTGAATATATTTCTGAGTGATAATGCGGGAATGGTATTCAAGATTAGCTGTAGAAGAAACTTTTCCTGTAAGCTGTGTAATATAATAAGCCCCCCCCACTTCTTCCAGCTCTTTTCTTTTCCTCAGTGCTTCTGTAACGGTCAGCATATCCACTGGTTCATGATTCGATGAAAGGTCAAGAATTGCGCTGAATATTTTTTTATGATGATCATGATAAAAGCTGTCTGGTTGCAACATATCCATCACTCTTGTAACAGCATGTTTCTCAAGCATCAATGCTCCCAAAACAGCTTCCTCAAGGTCAACAGCCTGCGGTGGCACTTTACCATGGTCTAAACTGACCAGATTGTTTTTTTTCGGATAATTTGTGTTATTTTTGTTTGCCATAAGGATGCCAAATTAAGAAATAAGATTTGTTTATCGAGAAATTTGGTTTTGTATTTATTAATAATGATTTGTTTATTATTTGTTAATAAGTTTCGTAAAAAATGATTGTCTTTCCCCACGCCAAAATAAATCTCGGATTACATATTTTATCAAAACGTGAGGATGGCTTTCATAATTTAGCCACCCTCTTTTACCCCATTCCATTAACAGATATACTGGAATTTGTGCCGTCTGACCATGCTGAGTTCACCCAAAGTGGAATAACCGTGAATTGCCCGGTAGAAGAAAATCTTATTTGGAAAGCTTATCAAATACTTAAAAACTCATTTGACTTACCCTCCTTGCGCATACATCTCCATAAGATCATTCCCCTTGGAGCCGGTCTTGGCGGAGGATCCTCCGATGCCAGCTTTATGTTAAAGACATTGAACACATATTTCTCATTAAACTTAACCCAGGAAGAACTTAGCCGGATAGCCTTACAATTAGGCAGCGACTGCCCTTTTTTTCTTCAGGACAATCCTTCTTTCGCACAAGGAAAAGGAGAACTGTTGCAGCCATTTAATCCGGTTTTATCAGGTTATCATCTCACGCTGGTTTACCCTTCTTTCTCTGTTTCAACCAAAGATGCTTATGCCGGCATTATTCCCGGAGAATATCGCCCTTCGCTCCGTAAAATAGTACAAAGGCCAGTAAAAGAATGGAAAAATTCGCTGTTTAATGATTTTGAAAAGCCGGTATTTAAAAAATATCCGGCATTAAAAGAAATAAAGTCAGAATTATACCGCCTGGGAGCCGATTATTCAGCGATGAGTGGCAGTGGATCAACTATTTTCGGATTATCCAGGCATCCTTTGAATATACAGGGGCTTTTTCCTGAATCATTTATATTTCAAAAGCCCTTACCTTAACAAATTATTACCGGGAGCCCATCCGATAAATAAAAAAAGCCAGTATGGAATAAAGTATATTAGGAATCCAGACAGCGATTAATGGAGAGATAACTCCTCCCATAGCAAATTGTGAGCTGAATTGTAAAAACAAAATATAAGAAAAAGCAATCAGTAATCCCAGTCCAAGATGCATGCCCGTCCCTCCCCTTATTTTTCGTGAAGATATTGATGCTCCAATAATTGTAAGGATAAAAGTAGAAAAAGGGACGGCTGTTCTTTTATGGCGTTCAATCAAAATAGCATTGACATTCCCGGCGCCCTGCATTTCCTGTTTATCCTGGAAAGCGATCAATTCCGGGGTTGTCATCATTTCAACCACGTTGGCTCTTCTTTTGAATTCATCAGGATGCATATTTAGCGTAGTATCCATAGCATAACCATGCTCTACATAATGAGTATCGGGTTTGATATGCCTGATATAATAATTACGGATTTTCCACTTCTCTTTTTCTTCATTCCAGCGAATAAAATCAGAAATTAATTTAGAAGTCAACTTACCATCCTCAAAGCGTTCCATGGAGAACTGATAACCAATATTGGTCCTGGTACTGAAACTTTCCATGTAAATAATCAGCCCGGGTTCCAGTTGTTTATGGATATTCGTTTCGCTAAAATTTACAGGACTGCTGTAATAAAATTCTTCTTCGAAGGCATGCCTTTTTTCAGTGGCTTTGGGAATCACATAATTAGTAAGGTAAAAAGTAGAAACAGCAATAAGCAATGCCGTGAAAACATATGGGATCAGCAAACGTTTAAAACTGATTCCGCTACTCAAAATAGCTATAATTTCGGTATTGTAAGCCATTTTCGAGGTAAAAAATACCACGGCAATAAAGACAAAAAGCGGACTAAAAAGGACGGCGAAATAAGGAATAAAATTGAGATAATAATCTTTAATAATAGCACTCATCGGCGCTTCATTTTCAACAAAATCATCAATCTTTTCTGAGAAATCAAAAATCACAGCCAGGCCAATGATCAACACAATAGCAAAAATATAAGTTGTCAGGAAATTTTGGATGATATAAAAATCAATTTTACGGAATCCTTTAAACTTCATAATTAATTAAATTCGATTAGCCATTTGTTGTACCATTTTGTTTTTCCATTGATAAAACGTCCCCCTATGAATTTGATTGCGTGCTTCTTCAACGAGCCACAAATAAAAGTGAAGATTATGTATGCTGGCAATCTGTGCTCCCAGCATTTCGCCGGAAAGAATCAGGTGTCTGAGGTAAGCTTTTGTATAATGCTGATCAGCAAAACAATAACTATTTTCATCAAGCGGAGAGTAGTCATACTTCCATTTAAGATTTTTAATATTGATGGTCCCGTTTACAGTAAAAAGCATACCATTCCGGCCATTTCTGGTTGGCATCACGCAATCGAACATATCCACGCCAAGGCCGATGGCTTGCAGTATATTCACCGTCGTCCCTACTCCCATCAGCTATCTTTGCTTATCCGGCGGAAGCACTTCATTACCCACTTCAATCATTTCATACATTTCCTTTTCGGGTTCGCGTACATATAATCAACCAATAGCATTTCCCTCCACCCCGGCATCCCCCACATTTCCTGCTGATATCCTTCGCAAACCCTTATAAGTACTGCCCTGCACAATAGGAAAAAAAGACTGGTGATAGCCATAAAGGGGATCTGTTTCACGGAAATATTCAATGCCCCTTTTCAGCCATCTGTGTGTTAAGTCCATTGAATTTTTGGCATATTGATAATCGCAGGGATAAGGCGTGCATTCATCAAAAGCCATCATAATATCGGCACCAATGATACGCTGGGTATCAACCACATTCTCAGGAGTAAATTCATGGCTGGATCCATCAATATGAGATTTGAATACCACCCCTTTTTCATTGATTTTGCGGTTTTGCGCCAGGGAAAACACCTGGTACCCCCCGCTATCAGTTAAAAGCACCCTGTTCCAACCCGAAAATTGATGCAAGCCACCCGCTTTATGGATTACATCAAGTCCCGGCCTCAATAAAAGATGATAAGTATTCCCCAGGATAATACCAGCCTTTATATCATCCTCCAGTTCCCTGCGATGAACCCCTTTAACAGAACCGGCTGTTCCGACTGGCATAAAAACAGGTGTTTGAATAGCCCCATGATCTGTTACCAGCTCACCTGATCTTGCCTTTGAATCCGGGTTTGTATGTTTTATGGAAAAATTCATCTGTTTATTTCTTATTTTTAAGCGGTTAGTACCTGTCCCGCCAGAGGCGGGATGGAGCTCGCCATGATTTTATTTTATTGACTTTAAGGCGACTATCAGAAATCAATAATCATCTCCGTGTATGTCCCGCCAGCCGTCGGATCATGGCTCGGTTCATCAATAGTCGTGGTAAAGGCGCAAAGATAATGATATTTGCTAATAAATTGAAGAAGGACAAATGATTTATCCCTGTTATTACATAAAATCCACAAGAAATTAAAACAAACCCCGAAGATAAAGCAATTGGATAATGAAATAGTTTCACCCCTTCGGGGTTTTCGCTTAATTTGAACAATTAGCTAATCGGGTAGGAAGCGGCTCGCGCCGCTTCCTACCCGATTAGAAAATTGAAATAAATGAAGTAACATAACCGCGTAGCGGTGGCCTGTTGTAATTTAGTTAGACACCAGTAATAAAAAATAATAATTAACGATGTTGAATAACAAAATTATTGATGAATTAATATATTTTTGTTATTTTAGTTTATCAATCATAGTATAAAAGTTTGCTAAAACAAGAAGGCGTTGGACATTACTCATTTTTTTCAGGACTCTTTCTCGCTGGCCGTCGCTTTAATATTCGCGGCCAGTTTTTTGATTCAGCTATTTTATTATTTGTTTTTTTACCGGAAAATTGCACCAAAGTCAAGCAAGATTACCGTGCCCGGAGAAGACATTCCTGTATCAGTTGTTATTTGCGCGAAGAACGAAGCCAACAACCTTGACCAACACCTTCCGGCTATCCTTGAACAAGAGCATGAACAGTATGAAGTTATAGTTGTTGATGATTGTTCTGTTGATCATACCAACGAAATACTGGCCAAATATAAAGCAAAATACCCACACTTGCGGTCCACACATATTGAACCCAATGAACAGTTCTCCCATAGTAAAAAATTGGCAATAACCATTGGTATTAAGTCTGCCAAAAATGAATGGCTTCTTTTTACTGATGCTGATTGTCAGCCGGCCAGTTCAAAATGGATCCGGAAAATGCAATGTCATTTTAATTCATCCAAAGAAATCGTATTGGGATATGGTGCTTATAAACCCTATCCTACCCTTATTAATTCATTGATCCGTTACGATACCTTTTTTACCGGGGTGCAATATTTAAGTTTTGCACGTGCCGGCCTGCCATATATGGGTGTAGGGCGTAACCTGGCATATCAAAAATCACTTTTTTTTAGAAATAAAGGTTTTGCATCACATCTCAAGCTTTTATCCGGTGATGACGATCTTTTAGTTAATGAAAATGCAAGGGGAAAAAATACAGCTGTTGAAGCATCTGTCGATGCAAAAACCATATCCGAACCCAAACAAAGCATAAAAGACTGGACCCGTCAAAAAAGACGGCATTTCTCAACTGGCAGGTATTACAAATTCACGTCAAAAATATTAATTGGCGGAGAATTTATTAGCCGCTTACTCTATTATGCTGCTTTTTTATTCCTGATGCTAAAATCAACTCAGCCGATCATTTTTCTTTATCCTTTTATTTTCAGATTTTTAATACAATCTGTTATTTTAGGACTGAACATGAAAAAATTGGGAGAAAAATATTTATTGCCGCCATTATTGATATATGATATAATTTTGCCTATTTTTAATTTCATTTTATATATAATAACCCGCATTACACCAAAAAGAAACAGATGGTAAACACAAATCTGTCAGAAAAAGCGCAGCACGATTACAACCTTGTAAAGAATGCCATTAAAGGAGATCAAAAATCTTATGCGGAATTGATGGGACGATACCGTGATTCGATCTATTTTATGTTGTTAAAGATGGTCAATAATAAAAGTGATGCAGAAGATCTAACCATTGAAGCATTTGGTAAAGCTTTCAAAAACATTGATCAATATACACCCAATTATGCTTTCAGTACCTGGTTGTTTAAAATCGCGACCAATAATACCATTGATTTTATCAGGCGTAAAAAAGAAAACAATATATCTATCGATCAAACAACACAGAAAGAAGGAGAAGAAATTAATACCACCATTCATATTAAAGCAGATGGGCCGGATCCGGAAGAGACAATGATCAATCAGCAAAAAATTCGTCAAATCCGTTCTGTAATCAATAAGCTAAAACCAAATTATCAGGAACTTATTGAATTAAGATACTTTAAAGAATATTCTTACGAAGAGATTGCCGATGAACTTAGTCTACCGCTGGGAACCATTAAAGCACAATTATTCCGGGCACGGGAATTACTCTTTCAAATCCTCAAAAAAACAGACAATAATTTTTAATGGACATCATCAAAAAGTATTTCCCGGATTTCACCAAGGAACAATTTGATCAACTTGCTGCATTAAATCCCATTTATAAAGAATGGAACAGTAAAATCAATGTGATCTCGAGAAAAGACATTGAGTTTTTTTACCGCCGGCATGTGCTGCATTCCCTTTCCGTTATGTATTTTTTTCATTTTCCAAAAGGCACACAAATTCTTGATGTAGGCAGTGGAGGTGGTTTCCCCGGCATTCCTTTAGCGATTGTAAATCCTCATTGCCATTTTACTCTGATCGATTCTATAGGTAAAAAAGTTAATGTCATGAATGCTGTTTGTGAAGAATTAGGGCTTACCAATGTCGAGACTTACCAAAAGCGAGCAGAAGAAATCACTAATCAGAAGCATCATTTTGTCGTAAGCAGGGCAGTTACTGCTTTCCCTAAATTCGTATCATGGGTGAAAAAATCCATATCAAAAAAAAACATTGCTGATTACGATAATGGTATTATTTATCTTAAAGGAGGATCATTTGAAGAAGAATTAAACCCTTATCCCAGAACACGTGTTTATTCAATAGGTACAGCATTTTCAGAACCTTTTTTTGAAACCAAGAAGATTATTTATCTGCCTTTCCGGGAAAAAAACACCAAAAAAAAAGGGGAATAATTTTTGTTTAAATAGAAAACAAAAATCTGTAATGTAATGATAATCTTCTTACTGATTACTGACAAAATAGCAAGAAGAGAATAAATATTTTTTTGGTTCTACCACTAATTAAATGAAAGCTTGCAAATTAAATTGTTTATATG
>CAZSGN010000116.1:0-8406 GCA_964606415.1 uncultured Bacteroidales bacterium | reverse complement strand
TTTTTATTAATAATGATGGTTGGTTATATGCGTATGGCGAAGCGCTTACTGGCTTCTTGCCTCAAATTAATCTGGAATTACAGGCTGCCGGAAGTGAAAAGCAATTCTCAAATCTTGTAGGTATTACGTTGGGTACTGGTTTTGGCCTGGGGATTGTTCGCAATGGGGAATTATTTGTTGGTGATAATGTTGGCGCTGAGGCCTGGATTATGGGAACAAAATACAACCCCATATGTAATGTCGAAGAAGAAGGGGTCGCGATAAGGGTTGTGAAAAGAAAATATGCCGAATATGCAGGTATAAAAGACAACAAGCTTGAACCGAAGGATATATTTGAAATAGCCATGGGTGAAAAAAATGGTAATAAACAGGCAGCTAAAGATGCTTATGCTTATTTTGGTAAAGTGTTGGGTGATGCACTGGCTAATATTACTGCTTTAATTGATGGACTGATTGTTATAGGTGGTGGTGTGGCTGGTGCTAAATCTTTAATTGTTCCTTCTATGCTTGAGGAAATGAGAAGTGAATGGGTGACCTATGATAACCAGCGTTTTCCCAGGCTAACGCCTTATGTTTATAATCTTGATGATGAAAAAGAAATGGAACAATTTCTTGAGGGCGATGAAAAAGAATTGAAGGTCTATGGCTCGGAAAGAAAGGTGGTTTACGACAGGGATGACCGTATTGGAATAGCTTTTACCCGGGAAGATACCAGTACAATGATTGCTCGCGGAGCTTACGCTTATGCTTTGAATCAGTTAGATCAATAAAAGTTTTTAATTGCTAAGGCTCTAAAAATAAATGATTTGGAGCTTGGCGCATCAGGGATTTCCGATGGCAACCGGGATAACTATTTCTAAATGAACATATCATAGTATATGAACATGATAGGTGAGATTTTGTTTAATATTGGATTTTTCCTATTCCTTCCCGGACTATAGCGAACGGATTTTTTGTACAGTCCACAACGGTACTGGGTATATTGTTCCCGTAACCGCCATCAATAACTATATTAACTGTATTTATATATTTTTCATGAATTAATTCGGGGTCCGTGGTGTACTCGATTAGCTCATCATCATCAATGACTGAGGTTGTTATGATAGGATTACCTAATTCTCTGACAATTTCCCGAATGATATTGTTATCCGGGATACGAATACCGACTGTCTTTTTCTTGCTCAGTAATAATTTTGGGACCTGATTGCTTGCCGGGAGTATAAAGGTGAAGGGGCCTGGTAAATTTCGCCTGATAAGTTTGAATGTTTTATTATCTAGTGGTTTAGTGAAACAGGAGAGTTGGCTAAGGTCTGAGCAAATAAATGAGAAATGATCTTTTTTGACATCTGCATTTTTGATCTGTGCAACCCGTTCTATAGCTTTGCGACTGAAAATGTCACAGCCTACCCCATAGACAGTGTCAGTTGGATAGATGATCACACCGTCTTTTCTTAAAATATCAACAATCTTTTGTATTTGCTGAGGATTGGGATTTTCTTCATATAATTTAATGAGCATGTTTCTTTCTTTTTAAATTGATCTGTTTATGTCTAAATTTTAATGGTTAGATGTACTTCATAATTTTCAAAACTAGTTTCACGGCATATCATAATCCCAAAATTATCAAAAAGTGATGCCAATAATATTGTCATGGCTCGTTTCATTTTTAGATATTATCACTGTTTGATGCTTAATGTTATATATTCATGCCAATAAAAGTATTGAAAATTTTATACCAAAGAATATTTTTAAACCAAAATAAATCATTAATTTGAAAATCAACCGTTACTTAGTTAGCGAGTAAATGAGCGTTTTTTATATGTTAACTTTTAATATAATAAAAAAAGAAGATTGATTGAATAAAGAAAAAGCATTGAACAATGGAGATTTTTAATAGCGATATTTTTCAGTTTAAATACAATAATGTACAGCCTAAACCCGGAAGGGTGCTTGTTTCTGAGCCTTTTTTAACAGATATTTATTTTAAGCGGGCTGTTATTTTTATTACCGAACATAGCCCGGAAGGCACCGTTGGGTTTGTTTTAAATAAACCTGTTGATTTGCAATTAAATGATGCAATAAAAGATTTTCCGGTTGCAAATGCGCATATCTCTCTTGGTGGGCCGGTTAACACGGATAATATTCATTTTATTCACCGCTATGGTGAGCGGATTCCAAATGCTGTTCAGGTTACAGACGACTTATGGTGGGGTGGTGATTTTGATAAATTAAAAGAGTTGATCGAAGTTGAAGGGTATGATGAAAAGTTGCTTCGTTTTTTCCTGGGATATTCGGGATGGTCTGAAGGTCAATTGGAAAATGAATTGCTTGAGAATTTCTGGATCGTTTCACAAATTAATAGCCAGGCTATAATGAAGAGAAGCAATGATGATATATGGAGAGAAAGCCTGGAAAGCCTGGGAGAGCATATGCAGGTATGGGCTAATTCCCCGCTTAATCCCAGTTTTAATTAACCCTTTGTGTGATATGAGTGAAATATAATAGCTTTTTATTTATTCGCCAGTTACCCATCGTTATTAGCTTAATAGATAATAGTTTCATAATTTTTTGCTCCTTTTTTATTTTAGAAAAAGGAAGGCATGTTTATTATTTACAAAAGTTTCCCTCCCTGCCGCAAGCGTCCGTTTGTGGCCTTCTATGATTTCTGATAAAAATCATTCCGATTGAGTGGAATCGCTCAATTTGGGTTAAAGTTAAGCCGGGAAACCTGCTTTCTTGTTTAATTGCTTTATGAGCTGCTTGGCAGTATGATTGAAATATCGTTTTCTTCTGTATGCAACAATCCATTTGATACCTTGTATTGAGTTTGTTAAAAAAACTTCATCTGCATCCAAAAGATCCTGAGGGAAAACAGGCTGATCGGTAATGATTTTATATTGATCTGATTTCGCTATTTCAATTATAATAGCTCGGGTAACGCCGGGCAGACATCCTGATTCAATGGGCGGCGTGTAAATGGTTTTTTCTTTAACAAGAAATAAGTTGGAGCTGGTAGCTTCAACAATTTCTCCTTGATGATTAAGTAGTAAACAGTCATCCAGTCTGTTTTCCTGCTTGTAAATGGAGGCCAGTATAAATGGTAACCCATTATTGGATTTTATTCCTGATAAAGGGGAGATGGGTTTAGGTATATCTTCAAAAAGGTCAATTCGTAAGCCGCGGCGGTTTATTAAATAGTTTTTGTTTTCAAGGGGAAACGATTCGATGAAGAATGAGCATTGATTATTTAATGGTAAATACCCCTGGCTTGATGAATCCCTGTATACTGTCAACCGGATTCTGTTTCCAAGGAAAGAACGGTTCCGTGTGATCAGTCTTTCTATCTCTTTTTGAAAATAATCGGCTGTCCATGATACGGGTATATTCATTTTTAAAAGAGTCATCCCTTTTAACAGTCGCTCATAATGATAGGAAAAGAATGGCATTTCGGTTCCCAGTGTACGGATGGTTTCAAATAATCCATCACCAAAGAGAAATGAGCGGTTTGCAAGAGAGACCATTGCATGGTCATGCCGGATAATTTCGTCATTGAAATGAATGAGTCTGTTTTGTTGATCAGACATGGAGAATTTTCTTTATTTGTTGCGTTGGGTCTTCGTTTGATTGAATCTTTATAGGGGATACACCTGCATGTTTTGCTGCTATGATATCTCTGTCCGAATCTCCTATAAAAAAAGATTTTTCTGGTTTAATGTGATACCTGGCAATGGCTTTTTCAAGAAGTAAATGTCCTGGTTTGCGGCAAAGACAGTTGCTGGAAGTGGGGTGATGTGGACAATAATAAATGTCGGTCAGGTGAATATTGTTTTCTTCTAATCTTTGTTTCATTAAAGTGTGAACATGATCAACATCTTTTTTGGTATATCTACCTCTTCCTATACCTCCCTGGTTTGAGATAACAATAAGAAGGTATTTTTGTTCCTGCAAAATTTTCAACCAGTCAAAAATAAATGGCAATAATTCAAAATCTTTTTCATGCCAGGCATAATTACCAATTTCTTTGTTTAATACACCGTCCCGGTCAAGAAAAAAAGCTTTTTCCATTATTGTCCTGTTAAATGATTAATAAAAACAAAAAACAGTTCAGGATTAATCAGAACCGGATAAATCATTCCAAAAAGTGCGCCAAGAAAATGGGCGTCATGGTTAATATTATCTCCTTCTTTGTGACTCATATATTGACTATATGCCAAATATAAGATACCGAAGACAATCGCCGGAATAGGAAGGACGAAGAAAAAATAGATTTTTTCCCAGGGGGCAAAAAAAATAAACGTGAATACGATGGCTGATACTGCACCTGATGCGCCCACAGCGCTATACATATAATCATTTTTATGTTTTTTGAGGGTCGTTAAAACGGATACCAGGATGCTTCCAATATACATGATTAAAAAATGCATCTGTGGCATATCAATAAGACCCTGAGCTGCTAATTTCTCAAAATAATACTCAACATAACGCCCAAATGCATATAGGACGTACATGTTAATTATCAGGTGCATCCAGTTAGCATGTACGAAAGCATGAGATATTAGCCGGTACCATTCTTTACGCTGGATGATCTGGTATGGATTAAGACTTAGCCTTGAGATTAAGTCTGGTCGGCTGAAGGCAGGAATGGATATAAACAGCGTGATGATAATAATTATGTAGGTCATATTAATGGATGATTTTGTATAACATTTCTTTCATTAATTCACTATCCGGGGTGTGTGAACTCCCTAGTCCTTTAGATCTCAGGTCGTATTCTCTCAATGTGTCTATTATGCGGGCTATTTTGGGCGGCTTAAATTGCTGGGCTGCTTTTTTATAGTTATTGACCAAAAAAGGATGAATGCCGAGTGAAGATGCTACGTTTTGTTGTGATTTATCTTTGACAAAATGGAAGGCCATTACTTTACTGAAAAAGTAATAAAGTGTGGCAAGTGTTGCGGAGATGTGATGATTTTTAGGATTTCGCCCAAAATAATCTATAATGCGGTAAGCTTTAAGTAAGTTTTTATCACAAAGGGCATTAGTAAGTTCAAAATTGTTGTAATCTTTACTGATTCCTATATTTTTTTCTATTTGCTCCGCTGTAATGTTTTTGGAATCTTTGGGCAGCGTAATAATCAGTTTGTCAAGTTCATTGGCAATTTTTCCAAGATCATTTCCCAGGTTTTCTGCCAGAATATGTGCAGCCTTGTCATCAATCTGGTATTTTTTGCTTTTGACAAACTGGCTTATCCACTCTGGTAATTTATAGTCCTTTATTTCGGGAGATTCAAAAACCAATCCGTTGGTCTGTATCGATTTGTAAAGTTTTTTCCGCTTATCAAATTTTTTGTATTTGTAATTAATGACCAGAATCGTTGATTTAAGCGGTTGGTCCGTGTAATAAATGAGTTTGTCAATATCTTTTAATTCCTGGGCTTCACGGATAATAATAACCTGATGGTTGGCCATCATCGGGTATCGTTTGGAGGCATTGATAATCTGTTCAACATCAGCATCTTTCCCATAAAAAACGGTTTGGTTAAAGTCTTTTTCATGTTCTTCCAGTATATGAGTGGCGATGTAATCGGTCACTTTATCGATGTAAAAAGGTTCTGCTCCCATTAACAGGTAAACCGGATGGTATATTTTGTTTTTCAGGTCTTTGATTACCTCGTTATACTTCATATTTTCTATTTTTAGGCATCATAAAGATACAAAAATGGCGAATTTTTTCTTTTGATCAGGCTGTTTTTTCAGCTACCTTTTTGATTTGTTTTTGTAGAACTTGTTAAATAATAACTGTCAGCCTTGATTTTTTGATTTTTTTATTAAGCCGGAGTAAAACGGAAATTCCGCCATCGGCGGGAAAAAAAGAAGGAGGTTTATTGATCTAAAATAAATCTTTTTAGGTTATTGATTAAGAGGATTTTGATTAGGTGATTTTATTTCTCAAAGTAGCCTAAAGTTTGTCGTCAATCAATTTGGGTATAAATTATATTTTCTTTATTTTTAGGTTTATTCTGTTTTAAAATATATGCATTTTTTATATTAATATTTTAATAAATCAACCATGAAACATTTTTATGCTTTTTTATTCTTGTCTCTTGTAAGCATAGGTTTTATTAACAGCCAGGATTATTTTCCGCTGGAATATAACCGGTATTGGGTTTATAATGTCATAGAAGATGGCAAGGTTATTGGCACGGATTCATCCATTATTGATTCATTTTATAATGATGGCACTTATGACTTGTACCGGCTACATGACATTTATGATACCGGAACGGTTACCGAGGAATTCAATGAGTTATATGATCATCCTGATAGCAGTAATGATATTCATTCCAAGACCTTGAATGGATATAAAATTACCCAGCACTCATACCAACCTGGTGATTCCTGGGAGGTAAGTGGTACTTATCTTGGCAGTTCTTTTTCTTTTACTTTTTATGCCGATTCAGTAGGGCAAGTAACCGTTCCCTTGGGAACTTACCAGGATTGTTATCATGTTTATGATGAAGCAGAGCAGATAAATGTTATATATGCTCCGGATGTCGGCCCTATCCAATATCTTGATAATGGCGTTGTTGTGAGGGAACTGATCCGGAAAGGCATACATGTTCCTACCGGTTTTTCGCAGGTTGGAGCAAATAAGCCAGGTTTACGGATTTATTCAGGTCCTGCTGATAGTGATTTTTTCTGGGTGGAGAGATCTAATGTGCATACCGAAGAAGTATTTGTTTATAATATGCTTGGGTCATTGGTGAAAAAGACTGCTGTAAATGGGAAAAAGGATAAAATTCTGCTAAATGGTGTGCAGAAGGGTATTTATATAGCTATAGTAGGGTCTGTTTCTGAAAAAATCATTGTAAGATAAGCTTTGTTTTGATGTATCCGTCACTTCATTTTCCCGCAGCTGATTTAACTGTTAAAACAAATGATATTAATGAGGTCTGGGATATTCTTCGAAAAAAATATGTTGCTTTAACTCCGGAAGAATGGGTTCGGCAGCATCTTATTCATTACCTGGCTTTTTATCTGGATTATCCTTTAGGGCTTATGGCTTCGGAATATCATTTTGTTTTTAATCAGCGTCAAAAAAGGGCAGATGTGGTTGTTTTCAGTGATTCAGGCTCGCCTTTGATGATCGTAGAATGCAAGGCGCCGGATGTTAAGATCAATCAGGGGGTTGCAGAGCAGGTTAGCCAGTATAATTTTTTTCTTCAGGTGCGTTATCTTTTACTGACTAATGGCTTAGATCATTATGTGTTTGAAGTGGATAAAGACAAAAAGCAAATCATCTCTTTATCAAAAATTCCGGAGTATAAAACCATTAATGATGAGGGTTGATCTTTTGGAAAAATAATTCATCAATCCAGCCTTCGGGACTTCGGACCCATTCTTTTTTACTTCCACGGTATTCGAAACCATGCTTCTTAAATAATTCGATGCTTTTTTTATTGCTGGCCATGATATGACAATAAACCTGGTGCATGTGTAATACATCAAAGGTATAGTCAATGAGGAGGTTTAATGAAGAGGAGGCATGGCCTTTATTTCTTTCATTAGGATTTCCGATTAAAATCCCTATTCCTGCACGCTGGTTAAGAGGGTCATAATCAAAAAGATCGATGGTTCCAATTGTTGCAACCGGCTTTTTTTGGCTGATCATGAGTCGTAGTTGCCTTGTTTCAAAGATATCCCGATGGGCGGTTTTAAGGTATTTTTTAAGAAGATGGCGAGAGAAAGGGGTGAGCGTGTTACTTACCTGCCATATCTCGGTGTTGTTTTCCCATTGATATAGCAAATCCAGGTCTTCTGGTTCTGGTGCTCTTAATATGATATGCTCATTTTCTAATAACGGCAAGGCCTTCTCCCTGTTTTTATTATTCTTCTTCCAGTTTTAGCCGGACCTTGAATATATCCTGTTTATCTTTTTTATTGATTCGTGAAAAATAGCCTGTTTTTCCATCTGCAGAGGGTGAGAAAAAGAGTTCATCATCAGGCGTATTTATCGGGTATCCTAAATTTACAGGCTCAGACCAGGTATTGCCAGTCTTTTTGCTATAGTAAATGTCATAACCTCCTATATTTTCTTCATGTCCCTGCGAAGCAAAAAACAACATCGAATCGTCTGATGTGATAAAAGGACTTTCTTCATTAAATTTGGTATTGATCTTATCTGATAAAGGAACTGGTTTACCCCATTTGCCACGGTCATTTTTTTCAATGTAAAAGATGTCCATTCCTCCTTTTGATTTTTTATGATTAGATGCAAAATACACCTTTTCTCCATCTGCAGTAATACTTGCATGAGATTCCCAATATTTGGAGTTAATATCCTCAAATTCTTCAAATGGGAGCCATTGCTCTTCTTCTTGTGAATAATCGCTGTAATAGATATCG
>CAZSGN010000115.1:0-8411 GCA_964606415.1 uncultured Bacteroidales bacterium | reverse complement strand
TTTTAACAGTGTCTTATATCATTTAAATATTTAACCATTAAAATAAGAGTAGAACTTAATTTTTTATGGAGAATCATATTTTACATATTAAGGGGCTGAAAAAATCCTTTGGGGCTAACAGGGTATTGGATGGCATTGATCTTGCTCTTTCAGAAAAGGAACATGTATCCATTCTTGGTTACTCCGGCATCGGAAAGTCTGTGTTATTAAAATGCATTGTCCGGTTAATTGAGCCGGACGAGGGTGTTATTTCACTCCTGGGGCAGAATGTGAATGAATTGACCGATAGTGAGTTGAATAGGTTAAGAATTAATACGGGTTATGTTTTTCAAAACGGAGCGCTTTATGATTCGATGACTGTCCGTGATAACTTAATCTTTCCGGTTATCCGGACCAAAAACATACATAATCAGTTAATAGAGGTTGAGGAACGAGTACATCATGTGCTTAATAGTGTGGGGTTGATTGATGCAATTGATAAAATGCCTGCTGAATTGTCAGGAGGAATGATGAAAAGGATTGGGCTGGCACGGGCTTTAATGCTGCGCCCTTCTGTGATTTTTTATGATGAGCCCACAACAGGACTTGATCCTGTTACTGCTGGTGAAATTACCAACCTCATTCTTAAAATCAGGGAGGAATATCAGGCTTCAGCCATTGTTGTTTCTCATGATATGGAATGTGTTAAGAAAATTAATGGGGAAATTAAATTGTTAAAGGATGGTGTTTTTTATGCATCAGGGTCTTATGATTCTTTGAAAAATGACCCCGATCCTTTTGTGCATGATTTTTTTAATTAATGTAATGTTATGTATATAAAAAGAAGCCAAAAAATACGTTTAGGTCTTTTTGTTAGTATCGGGATATTTCTTTTTGTGGTGGCTGTATATATTATTGGCGCTAAACAGAATATGTTTTCTTCAACCATTACCCTAAATAGCAAGTTAAAAGATGTTAAAGGACTGCAGGTAGGCAATAATGTTCGTTTTTCAGGGATTGATGTTGGGAATGTTTCTGATATGCAGTTTATTAGTGACTCTGTTGTTAAAGTGGAGATGAGTATACAAAAACGGGTTATCAAGTATATTCGAAAAGATTCAAAGGTCGAAGTTGGTACGGAAGGATTGATGGGAAATAAAATGTTAATAATCAGGCCAGGTTCTCCTGATAGTCCGGTAGTGGAAAAAGGTGATTATATTAAGTCTGTTCGGACAATTAATTACGAAGAGATCTTGGAGGAGGTTAGTGATAATACAAAAAGAGCAACTGAGATTATTAATAATTTGTCACAAATTACAGCTAAAATTAATGCTGGTTCCGGTGATCTTGGACGGTTGATTAATGATACAGTGATTATTCATACAATTAATAAGGCTTCTGGTGAGGTGTTAAAAATATCTGATGAATTTTATGCTTCTAGGACCGATCTTAATGGTACTTCAGGAGATATTGGGAAATTAATTCACCAGGATTCGATTACAACTGGTATTCAACAAATTATAACTCGCTTTGATTCTGTTTCGCAGACTACTCTAGATGCATCTATCGAAATTACGAAGGCAAGCCGGTCTCTGAATGAAGGAGACGCGGTTGTTAATATGGCGCTTAATGACAGTTTGTTCGCGGATAGCTTGAGAATTACTTTGAATAATATCAATGAAGGACTCAATGATGTGACGGGGGCCAGTAAAAAAATACAGGAAAGTTGGCTTTTAAATATGTTTTCCGGTAAAAAGAAGCAAAAACGGGATTCGATGGAAAAAAATTCTCAGCCTGTCAACTAATTTTGATGTGCTTAGCGATTAGGATGTAAAAGCCAAAACCAATCAGTAAAAATCCAATGGCTTTATTTAACAAGTATCTTTTCTCTGCATTCACAAAAGTTTTAAGGTGAGAGGCAAAGTATATTTTAAGGGTATTTGTAAGAATAACGGTTAAGAGCGTGGTTGAAAAAAGAAGAATTAGTTCGTTGCCCGAAAAGTTTTTATTTGTTATTACCATGACAATTGCTCCAAGCCAGAATATAGGAACAAAAGGATTGATGCTGTTTATCAAAAATCCTTTAATGAATAATTGACCATGTGAAATCTGATTTAGCATAGCATCTTTCTCTTCCTGTTTTCTTAATAAGTACATTAATCCGAATAGAGCGAATACAATAAAACTAATGATTCTGAAATAACTGCTTTCAGTAATAAATTGCAAAATCTCGGCAGAAAGGAATACAGCCAGTAAGACAAATATAGCATCACTGACAATAACGCCCATGCTTAGGCTAAATGCTTCACGAAATCCCCTGGTAATACTGGTTTCGATCATCAGGAAAAATGATGCACCGCAATAAATGCTTAAGAATAATCCTAATAAAAAACCTTCTAATAATATCTGATCCATCGTTTTCTTTTCTTTAGTAATGATACATGCATGGCCTGAGATCAACTGATCATGTTTTTAAACGGAGAAACGCAAAAGAAAGATACGTTTAATTGTAAAAAAACATTGTATTTTTGTTTTTGTTATAGGCGCCCTAAAGGTTGTTCATTAATTATAAGTGTTTGGACATTATAGATCAATGTTGATTATATTTGAGCAGTACATGCATAAACAAAGTTTGTTTTTTCTTTTATTGACTGGTTTTTTATTGCTTTTCCCGCAGGAGGGAAGAGCTGACTATTTTATGGTTAAACCAACTAATGATGCACAAGTCTTTTATTCAGGTGACCATCAGGTTCAGTTTACCGGCAAAAAGGCTAAACATCCCTTCCGGGTTAAGTTAATTGATGATCAGGGGAAGCCTCAAAAAGGCATTATGGTGCATTTTAAGATTATTGATACTCCTCCTGGTGCGCAAATGTCTTGTCTAAATGATACAATTGTCCGGACGGATTCTTCCGGACTGGCACAAACGTATTTTCGGTTTGGTACTGAGCCGGGGGATTACCTGGTTATGGCATCATGTAACAACCAGGGCGTTCAGGGAGAGCTTATTTATAAAGTCCGTGCTAAACCGGCCCATTGGATGTTGTTATTGGTTATTGGGCTGGTGGGAGGACTTTCTTTATTTTTATTTGGCATGCATATGATGAGCGAGGGGTTACAGAAATCCGCAGGCCATCAGATGAGGTCGGTCTTGAAAAAAATATCAACCAATCGTTTTGTCGCAACAGGTATTGGTGCTTTTGTTACTATGGTTATTCAAAGCAGCAGTGCCACTATTGTGATGTTGATTAGTTTTGTTCAATCCCGGTTGATGAAATTTTCCAATTCGGTGGCTATTATTTTAGGCGCCTCTATTGGAACGACAATTACTGCTCAGATTATTGCTTTTAAAATCACTGATTATGCATTGCTTTTTGTGGCACTGGGGTTTGGTATTCATTTTTTTTCAAAAAAAGTTGCTTTAAAGTATATAGGTCAGGGAATCCTTGGTTTTGGTGTGCTTTTCTATGGTATGTATTTGATGTCCGAAAGTATGGTTCCTTTACGGACTCATGAGCCTTTCCTCCATTTGCTGGCTACGCTTGAAAATCCGTTGAAAGGTATGCTTGTAGGAGCCTTGCTGACAGCTTTAATTCAGAGTAGTAGTGCATTTATTGGTATTCTTATTGCACTTGCAATGCAAGGTCTTGTATCGATGGCTTCGGTTGTTCCTTTGATTATCGGTGCTAACGTGGGTACAGTGATTACTGCTTTTCTGGCCAGTATTGGTGCTTCTTCTGAGGCACGTAAAGTGGCAGTGGCTGAGGGGCTGATGAAGTTAACAGGCGTCCTGGTTGTTATTTGGTGGATTGATGATTATACGGGTTTGATTAAATATCTGAGCACTTCATTTATGTCTGATTCCGCCAGTGTTGCTGATGCTTCCCTCCCACGGATGATCGCAAATGCGCATACGCTTTTTAATTTAATCATTGCAGTCATTATTTTACCTCTTATAAAACCTTTTATTCGTCTAATTGATTGGATGATGCCATCCGGTGATAAATTAAAGAAGTCACAGGCGGGGGAAGTCCGTTATCTTGATGATCATTTACTGCAGACTCCTGCTTTGGCATTGAGCCTTGCAAAAGCAGAAAGTGTTGAAATGGCAGGTCGCGTTCAGGAAATGTTGCAGTTGTCATGGCTGGTTTTATATGAACGGAAAGCCGAATACCTGGATGAAATATATAACAAAGAACAGCAAGTGGATGAACTTGCAAAAGCTATTCAAAAATATCTTGTTGAGTTAACCCGGGCAGAAAATACGGATAAACGAGTTAAAGAAACTTTCCAGATTCTTTATGCGGTTAAAGAGTGGGAGCAAATTGGCGATGTGGTCTCAACGAATATTACTGGTATTCTCCGTAAATGGCTTCAACAGCCACTTGATTTTTCGGAGAAAGGACAGCAGGAACTCGCTGATTTATACGCTAAAACACAGGAGCAATTGGCCAGGGCAACAAAACTTTTTGATTCTTTTAGCCTGGAAGATGCTAAATTCATAAAGAAGAAAAATAAAGAGTACAGGAAGTATTTTAAAGCTTCGGAGGAGAAACATTTTGAACGGTTAGCAAATAAGGTGCCGGAATCTATTTCTACGACCAATGTGCATTTAGAATTAACCGGACTCCTTCATGCAGTTATGAGGCATGCAACACATATTGCCAGGTATGTTGCTGATAATGAAAAGTAAAACCCCTGATAATCCCCGGAAAATCGGGACGATAGCCTTTATTTCATGACCAAAGATATAATCACCCAATTTGGATTATAATTTAATTGAGTGGGGAATCATGTTTTCTGAGAAAAGTGAAACTTTAATCAAAAAAAAGCCCGCTTTAAGCGGGCTTTTTTTTTGGGTGGAAGATGGGACTTGAACCCACGGCCCCTGGAACCACAATCCAGTGCTCTAACCAACTGAGCTACATCCACCATCTTTGAGACCCTGAACAGGTCTGATGCTTGGTTTCAAGCGTGTGCAAATATAAATAACTTGTTGAATATTTTGAAATATTTAGCCTTAAAAATATTTTTTTTGATGAATAACCTCCTTGAAATGCGCTTTATTAATGTATTACGTAATTATATGCATGGTCATTTCAAGGTTTTTTCATTTCTTTGTTACCTGAATTGCATTTTATATGCTAAATGTTTATTGATCAGTTGAATAAAGGAGAAGTTTATTCGCTGGTTTTTTTGTTTTTAATGTAAATGTCTGTATTAGTGTATTTTGTAAAGTGTAATGAAATTTAAATTTTCAAATTTTTTTGTTTAATATTGTTAATGGAAATAAAACCTTTTATATGAAAAGCATTTTAATTGCAAACCGTGGAGAAATTGCTATCCGTATAATGGAGACAGCCAATAAAATGGGAATCAGAACAGTGGCTATTAAGACTGCTAAAGAGCCTTCGGCAATGTATCTCGAGTATGCTGATGAGGTTGTTGAATTTGAGGAGAATATTGAAGGAGTTCCTGAATTTCTTGATATTGAAGGCATTATTGATATTGCTAAGAAGCATGAGATTGAAGCGGTACATCCGGGTTATGGATTTCTGGCCGAAAGCCCTTATTTTGCACAACGTTGTGATGAGGAAGGCATTAAGTTTATCGGTCCTTCTCCGGACGCCATCTATAAGATGGGGAATAAAACAATTGCCAAACAGATTGCTACCAAACACCAGGTGCCCCTTCTTAAAGGAAGTGTTGGCAGTTTGAAATCTCCTGTTGAAGCAGTTAAAATGGCTGAAGAGATTGGCTATCCTGTTATTTTGAAAGCCGCTTCCGGTGGAGGTGGAAGGGGGATGAGGATTGTTGAAAGCTCCAAAGATATGGAGAAGATGTTTAAACTGGCTTCTAATGAAGCAGCGAAAGCATTTAACGATCCTTCTGTCTTTATTGAAAAATATGTTAAGAATCCAAGGCATGTCGAATTCCAAATTATTGCCGATCAACATGGCAATGTTGTGCATCTTGGTGAACGGGAATGTTCTATTCAGCGCAAACACCAGAAATTGATTGAAGAAGCACCTTCTTCAGCGCTTGATCAACAATTGCGTGAGGAAATGGGCAGGTCGGCTGTTGAAATGGCCAAAGCGGTTAATTATCATAGTGCTGGAACTGTTGAATTTCTGCTTGATGATGATCAAAATTTCTATTTTATGGAAATGAATACACGGATACAGGTTGAACATCCGGTGACAGAAGAGGTTACAGGAGTGGACTTAATTGAGTTGATGATTAAAGTGACTGATGGTGAACAATTGCCTTTCACTCAGGATGATATTCAAATTAATGGGTGGGCTATTGAATGCCGCATCAATGCGGAGGATGTGCAGGCTAATTTTTCTCCGAATCTCGGTATCCTCGAGAAAATGTCGTTTCCAAAGGGAAAAAATATTCGTATTGATACAGGAGTGAGAGATGGTTCAGAGATTACTCCTTTCTTTGATTCTATGATTGCTAAACTTATTGTTTCCGGTGAAGACAGGAAAAAAGCAATGACAAATACAATGAATGCCCTCAGAAAAGTTAGAGTGAAAGGACTGAAGACAACAATCCCTTTCTTTAAAGCTTTGCTTTCTCACCGAAAGTTTAAGTCCGGTAATATTAATACAAGTTTTATTGATAAGGAAATGGATGAGCTTTATTTCCAGGAACCCGATGAAGAAATGTTGGCTGCCTATTTTGTTACTCATGATTTTGCCATGGAACTCAAATCGGATGATGATGCTGTGGTAGATTATAATAAAGGCAAAAACTTGACCCCCTGGGTGTTAAATAAACGATTAAAATCATTATAAATCTTTGATCATTTAAATTTTTTGATTATGGAACAGAACAGCCCGAATGGTAACGGATTTCTGAAACCGGGAAGATATATTGCTTTAAATAAAGAAGGAAGAAAGTTTAAGTTTAATTATAAAGAAGATAATTCAGCCGAATTGGCCGGAAAAAGAATCGATATTAAAATCGAAGAAAATGCTGATGGATTCACTTATGTTGTTTATAAAAATAAGAAATTTCCTGTTGAGATTATAGGCAAAAGTCAAAATAAATACCAGATTTTAATTAATAATGTTGAATACAGTTTTTCTGTTGAAACACCTATCTCTTTTCGAAGGAAAAAATTTCTTAAAAAACAGCAAAAAGGCGATCAGAATGAACAACTCCTTGCGCCAATGCCTGGTAAAATTGTTGATGTACTGATTGACGAAGAAGCAGAAGTTAAGCCTGGTGATCCGGTTCTTATTCTCGAAGCGATGAAAATGCAAAATGAAATTACAGCTCAGACTCCAGGGAAAATAAAAAAAATCAATGTTAAAACAGGAGATAATGTGATGAAAGATGATATTTTAATTGAAATGGGGAAATAATTTTTTTCTTTTAACTTCTTTTTAGATAGGCAAATAGTTTTTTTTACTTGTTTGTTCGTTTTTTTAGGTGTTTTGAAAAAAAAAAATAATATATTTATGTTTGGATTTTATTAATAAATTATTAAACTTTAAGCCGGATTATGTAAGATGTGAAATTGGGAAGTTTGCATCTTGTTTGAAGATTTTATAAGGCATTAGTTACGTTTATCTTAAGGGATGTTAAAGATTAAACATATATACATTATTGTTGGACTTCTTTTTGTTTTTAATTTTGCAGATTTGTTTTTGCAAAAGGTTCAGGGGCAACAATTACCTATTTATACACAGTATAAATTAAATGGGCATGTATTAAATCCTGCTATTTCCGGTGCCTATGGTTTTACAACTATTAATCTTACGACCCGTGAACAGTGGCTGGGGTTTAAAGGGAGCCCGAATACTTATACCTTAAGTGGGGAATGGAGATTGTTGAAAAGAGGAGCAGGCGTCTCGTCTGGACTCCTTGGTATTAAGAGACTTCAGAAAAGCCGTGAAGGCCGTGTAGGATTGGGCGGGGTTGTTTTTAGGGATAATAATGGCCATGTCAGTCGGACGGGGGCAAAGTTTAGTTACGCTTACCATATTAAGCTATATTCTTCACAGTTGTCTTTTGGTGTTGGCCTTTCTGCTTTTCAGTTTAAAGTCAATACCGATGATTTGGTCTTTCCTGAAGATGATACTCGTCCTGACCCGATTCTTTCTGATGATTTCCGGGAATCACTTTTTTCTCCTGATGCAACTGTTGGTGTTTTTTATCTTGCCAGAAACTTTTATGCAGGAATATCCGGAGAACAACTTTTTCAGAGTTTGATAAAATTAAATAGTAGTCTGGATGAATATAAGTTATTGAGGCATTATTATATTAATAGTGGTTATCAGTTTTATATTAGTGATGATTATCGTCTGGAGCCTTCTATTTTGTTGAAGGTTTCTGAGCAGGATGTGAAAGGGATAGCGGATAAATTAAGTAGTCTGAAGTATCAAACTGACATTAATGTTAGGTTGTTTTATAAGGAT
>CAZSGN010000114.1:0-8526 GCA_964606415.1 uncultured Bacteroidales bacterium | reverse complement strand
ATTGTAATAAGCAATATGATGTGCTTGCAGCTCATCCATAACGTCTTTTCCTTCGACTTGTAAAATGAGTGCAGGTTGTTCGGAAAAGAGTTTGGCAATAGTATCGGGGGCTTTTAACTCATTCAGGTTAATGTGCATTCCTCCCTGTTGGTTGGCAAAATTCATTTCCAGCAGGCAGGTAATGAGCCCACCCGCAGAAACGTCATGGCCACTTAAAATTTTTCCTTTTTTGATAAGGGATTGAATGGTATTGAATGCTTTTTGCAGATAGGCCGGATTAATTTGGCCGGGTGTTATATTGCCTATTTGGGCAAGGGATTGTGCAAAACTGCTTCCTCCCAGTGAAAAAGATGCTTCGCCAAGGGGAAGATAAATGATTTGACTTTCTGATACAGGCTGAATGACTGGTTCAATGACCTGGTTGATATCCGCTGCCTCTCCTGTTGCTGAGATGATGACTGTGCCGGGGGCTTTTACTGTTTTTCCGTCACTGTATCGTTGTGTCATCGAAAGCGAATCTTTTCCTGTAGGGATATTGATGCCCAGTTCCACGCAAAAATCGCTGGCTGCCTTTACTGCCTGATATAAACGGGCATCTTCGCCTTCATTTCTGCATGGCCACATCCAGTTAGCACTCAATGATACACTTTTTAAGCCGTCTTTTAGTGGTGCCCAGATCAGATTGCTAAGGGCTTCTGTAATGGACAGTATGGCGCCTTGTCCTGCATCAATAAGACCGGCCACGGGGGCATGGCCGATAGAAGTTGCTATCCCGGCAGGTCCGTGGTGATCGATCGCAATAACGCCAAGGTTGTTTAAAGGCAGTTGTATCTCACCTGCACATTGTTGTTTGGCAATGCGCCCGGTAACTGAGCGGTCAACTTTGTTTGTCAGATAGTCTTTGCAGGCAACGGCTTCAATGCTTAGTACATTTTTAATGTATTCCAAAAGATTGTCAGGGTGATATGATAATGGGGCATATGTTTTATTTGTGATATGATCAATCATTTGTGTCTCCGGTGGATTGCCGAACATATCAGCAAGTTGGAGGTCAATGGGTTTTTCTCCGTTACGATTATTGATAAAAGTAAATTGCTGGTCACCTGTTGCCTCGCCTATTATATACAATGGTGCTCTTTCCCGTTCGGCTATTTTCTTAATAAGTTCAAGGTCTTTTTGATGCATTACCAAACCCATCCTTTCCTGGGACTCATTGCCGACAATTTCTTTCGCAGATAATGTAGGGTCCCCGACAGGTAATTTCTCCATATTTATTTTTCCACCTGTTTCTTCCACTAATTCGGACAAACAATTCAGATGTCCCCCTGCTCCGTGGTCATGGATTGAAACAACGGGGTTTTCTTTGGATTCGCCCAGCGCCCGGATCGCATTATAAACCCTTTTTTGCATTTCGGGGTTGGATCGTTGCACCGCATTTAATTCCAGTGCTTTATTGTATTGGCCTGTTGCCACGGATGAGACGGCTCCTCCTCCCATACCGATGCGGTAATTATCTCCTCCCATCAGCACAACCTGATCTCCTTTTTCCGGGACAGCTTTTAACGAGTCACTCTTTTTACCATAGCCAATACCTCCTGCCATCATGATGACTTTATCATATCCCATTACTTCGCTGTTGTCCTGGTATTCAAAGGTTAAAACACTTCCGCAGATAAGTGGCTGGCCGAATTTATTACCAAAATCACTTGCTCCGTTGGATGCTTTTACTAAAATTTGGTCGGGAGATTGATAAAGCCAGGGGCGTGCATTAATCTTTTGCTCCCAGTTACGCTTATTTTCCGGACGGGGATAAGAAGTCATGTATACAGCTGTTCCTGCAACAGGGAAAGCTGCTTTCCCGCCCGCTATGCGGTCACGGATTTCACCCCCGGTTCCTGTAGCTGCTCCGTTAAATGGTTCAACAGTGGTCGGAAAGTTGTGGGTTTCGGCTTTTAGCGAGATAACGGATTCGAATGGTTCTGTGGTAAAGAATGCCGGTATATCCTGCCTTAAAGGGGCAAATTGACGGGCGTTTGGCCCTTGCAGAAAAGCACAATTATCTTTATAAGCTGAAATAACCTGGTTCCTGTTTTCAAGTGTGGTTCTTTTGATGAGGCCAAATAATGATTCCGGCATTTCCCGTCCGTCGATTTCAAAGGTCCCATTGAATATCTTATGCCGGCAATGTTCTGAGTTGACCTGGGAAAAGCCGAAAATTTCGCTGTCGGTTAATGGCCTGCCCAGTTTGTCCTGGAGTGATTCAAGATATTCTACTTCTGCCGGATTCAGCGCCAGGCCTTCTTGTTCGTTGTACGCGGCAATATCTTCGACGGGTTTAACGGGTTCAGGCTCAATGTCTAAAGTAAAAAGGGTTTGATCTAAATGATGATAAAGGTTTTCCAGCATGGGGTCAAAATCGGTGCTTGTTTTCTCTGCTTTCCGGAAAGATTCTATACGCCGAATGCCTTCTATACCCATGTTTTTGGTGATCTCGACAGCATTCGTGCTCCAGGGGGTGATCATCTCTTTCCGGGGGCCTATAAAGGAACCATCGAGTTGTTGTTCATTAATTGGGGTGGCATCATCAAAAAGCCATATTAATCGTTGCAATGATTCATTGTCCAGCTTTTCGTGTATTTCAACAGCAAGATAAACATCATTTTTTTGCTTAAAAAACCAAATCATAATTCTATATTTGAATTGTAAACCATAACATTGTCAGGGCAAAATTAGGAAAAGCAGGAAATATTCAGCACCCGCAAAAGATTATATTTTATCTTATTATTAATATTATTAAAATAAATTGTATATGATGCCTGGAAAAGCCATGGTTATAGGAGGAACTGGCCATTTTGGACGGGAGATTACAAATGCGCTGATTGAGTCAGGGTATGAGGTGACCGTTTTTACAAGAGATATGCAAAAGGCTAAATATCTTTTTCCTTTTCACGTCAATTTTCTTCAGGGGAAGATTGAAGAGGTGAATTGGCTGGATTTGTTACAGGGTTTTGAAGCGGTTGTAATCAGTCTTTCTGCTTTTAACAAGCATCAGTTTGCAGATATGATCAGGATTGAATTTGAAGGGGTTCGAAATCTTCTTTTAGCTGCTTCTGATCAAAAAATTGAACGCCTCATCTATCTTTCTGTGTTTAATTTGGGGCCCGTTTCGGATAGTATTCAGCGAGATACCGCTTCGGTTAAGCAGGCTGTTGAAAGGTTACTTTTTCAGTCAGAAATAAATACTTCTGTGATTGCTTTACCGACTTCGACAAAATTGTTTTTTGATCTGGTTGTGGGTAAAAAGAAAAAAAGAATGGTCGCTTTATGGCCCGAGCCTCCTGTTATTCCTGCAATTGCTCCTCGCGATGTAGGTAATGTTGTTGCCGAATGTTTACCCAGGAAAGATTTGGACAAGCAAAGAATTAGGTTGACAGGCCCTGATTTACTTTCATTTTCGAAAGCTGCATCTATTATTGCCGGGGTGACTCAGCAGCCTGTTCGCTTGTTAAAAATCCCTTATAGCTTACCTGGCACTGTTTATCAAATTCTAAGGGTGTTGGCTTTTACAGGAATGAGAATGAAATTCTATAAGAAGATGCTGGCGTATGTGCTGGCGTTAAAAAAGCATGATGCAAAAACAGTAGAAGAAGTGAAGGCTTTGCAGGAAAAGAATAAGCAGTTATTTGCCACGCCCCTGACCTCTTTTGCACAAGAGGCAGAGCGGCATAAGGACAATCTATAAATTGTTGTTTAGAAACTGAAATGCATTGCCATGGAATAGTTTCTTTATTTGAGTCCTTCTTCTTTCACCAGGTATTCGGCTATCTGAATGGCATTGAGGGCAGCGCCTTTTTTAATTTGGTCGCCCACGCACCAGAAAGTCATTCCATTGGGATTGCTCAGGTCTTTTCTTATTCGTCCTACGAATACCTCATCCAACCCTGCTTTAAAGAGAGGCATTGGGTAACTTTGGTTTTCGGGATCATCTTCTACAATAATTCCTTCTGCATCCTGGAAGGCATTTTTGATTTCATTGATGCTCAATTCCCGGTCTGTTTCCACCCAAATGGCCTCCGAATGGGCTCGAATAACAGGCAAACGAACGCACGTCGCGCTCACCATCACGTCGCTATGCATAATTTTCCGTGTTTCATTGAACATCTTCATTTCTTCTTTCGTGTACAGATTTTCTGTGAAATCATCCACTTGCGGAATGACGTTGTAAGCCAGTTGATAAGCAAATTTATCAACGGTTGGTTCTTCCCCGTTAACCAGTTGTTTGGTTTGTTCTTCCAATTCATCCATTGCGGCAGCGCCGGCACCGGAGGCAGCCTGGTACGTGGCAACCTGAACCCTTTTGATATGAGATAATTGTTCAATGGGTTTTAGTGCAACCACCATTTGAATAGTTGTGCAATTGGGATTGGCAATGATATTGCGTGGCCTGTTTTTCGCATCGGCAGCATTGACTTCCGGGACAACCAAAGGCACATCTTCTTCCATGCGGAAAGCGCTGGAATTATCAATCATGATAGCTCCATGTTTGGTTATAGTTCCCGCAAATTCTTTTGATGTTCCTCCACCCGCCGAAGTAAGGGCAATGTCAATATCTTTAAAATCATCATTATGTTTTAATTCTTTGACAGTATATTTGTTTCCTTTAAATTCATATTCTTTCCCTGCACTCCTGGCTGACCCGAACAGGACTAATTCTTCTACCGGGAAGTTACGCTCTGCCAGTACTTTTAAAAGTTCCTGGCCAACAGCACCGCTAACACCAACAATTGCTATTTTCATATCTTTTCTTTTTCAATTAACGTGAATGCAAAATTCGAAATAATTATTGAATAATGAAACTCCTGGCAGAAGTTTTAATCCTTAAAGAAGTAATTTTTAAGGTGCCGGCTTTGTGATTGCTATAAATGCTGGGATGCAAGTCTTCGTAAACAACAAACTTCCAAAAATTTACAGGGTAATAGCGAAAAAATTTTTGGATTTTTTTTTTGTGTTTATATTTTTGTACACAACCCTTTAAAAATGAAATAATGAGAAAATTATTTGTTAGCTTCTATGCTATGATGTTGTCTTGCTTTGTCCTGCAAGGCACAGATTTCCAGGAAAATTTTTCTGATTCGGCCTTTAATGATTATTGGACGGGTGACACAGCGGATTTTGCAGTAGACGATTCCTTACATTTATGTTTGGATGCACCTGAGGTGGCTTCGTCTAAATATCTTGCAGCGCCTTCTGCTGTATCAATGGATGCCAGTTGGACGTTTAAATTTCACTTTGATTTTAATCCCTCCGGATCAAATTTTGCCAGGGTTTATTTGATCAGCGATCAAGCGGATTTGGGTGCGCCCTTAAATGGTTATTATTTAATGCTTGGTGATACGGAGGATGAGATTAGTCTTTACCGGCAGGATGGGGATCAACATGTAAAATTGATTGATGGCCGTGATGATTTGCTTGATCAATACGGCCTTACCCGTAAAGTTAAGGTGACCCGCCAGGATGGGCTTTGGGAATTATATGTTGACTCCACTTGTTGTGGTATTGGTTTGAAGGAAGGAGATATCATCGACTCCACGTATATAAAAAGTGCATGGATGGGGGTTTATTGTCAATATACAAAAACGCGTTCGGATGGTTTTTGGTTTGATGATTTTCATATTAATGGGGCGCCTTATGTTGATAGTCTTCCCCCTGTTATTGATTCATTTACAATGATTGATGACCGGCAATTGATGGTTTATATGGATGAACCTGTTTCCTGGGATACTAATCAGCCTGTTGTTCTTTTTAATGGGAAAAATACAATGCCTGATATTCAGGAAGGTGACGGTAATCAGTATCTGTTTCAATTTGCAGATTCTTTTATAGAGGGAAGGAACCAGGTTGATATGCTGAATTTATATGACACATCTGGCAATCAAATGGATTCTTCTTTGATTCAATTTGATTTTTATCCTACCTCTATGCTTGATGTACTGATTACCGAAGTGATGGAGGATCCCTCGCCGGTGGTTGGGTTGCCTGAATATGAATATATTGAATTATATAATGCGACAGGGCATGATATCAATCTTAAAGGATGGAAAATTGAAACGGGGCGGTCAGCGATTTTTTTCCCGGAAATGGTTTTACCCGCGGGAGCGTATCTTATTGTTTGTGATCAGGATGCAGATTCGGCATTTAGTGATTATGGCCTGACAGCAGCACTTTTTTATTCGTCAAGAACCTTAGCTAATTCAGGACAGGAGATTATATTAAAAGATTCGACAGGACAGGTGATTCATTATGTCGAATATCGTCCGGATGATCATGAAAGCAGTTATAAAATGGATGGTGGGTGGTCCCTGGAAATGATTGATCCGGGGAATCCCTGTGTCTGGAGGAATAATTGGGCCAGTAGTGTCGCTGCCCAGGGGGGGACGCCTGGTACTGAAAACAGTGTCTTTGATGAAAATCAGGACAATCTTGCACCGGCCTTACAACATGCTGCTCCTGTTGATGATTCCTCGGTGGCTTTGTTTTTTTCCGAACCTTTGGTTTTTGAGGAACAACTTTCTCCTGATGATTTTTCTATTGTACCGTCTGCCGGGCAATTGGATTCCATCTATACCCAACCTTTTCCTGATGGACAAGTTAAGCTCTTTTTTGATCAGCCATTTTTACCGGGTGAAACTTATCAAATGGGCATTGAAACAGCTATTCAGGATTGTTATGGAAATATTACGGAATCTGCAGAAGCGCTTTTTGCATTGACTCAGCAAACGGATAGCCTGGATGTGATTATCAATGAGGTTTTGTTTAATCCTGTCCCATATGGGGCCGATTATGTTGAACTGTATAATCGTTCAGCTCATCCTGTAGATCTTGAGGGGCTGAAGCTTTGTAATCGTGATGAGCAATATCAGCTAACCAAAGCTTACCCGGTGACTACGAACCCCAGAATTCTTTTTCCCGGTGATTATGCACTTATTACGACAAATTCCTTCCAGGTGCAGGAGCATTATTTTAATCATGACCCGGATGTGTTTTCTGAGGTTACGGAGATGCCTGCTTATAATGATGATGAAGGAAGGGTGGTGTTGATCACTGGTGATCAGCAGATTATTGATGAATTTGCTTATGCTGAGGATATGCATTATGAGCTGCTTAATGAAACAGAAGCGTTTTCCCTGGAACGGATTCATCCTGATCTTTCTTCTAATGACCCTTCTTCATGGTTTTCTGCTGCTGAGACTGCCGGTGGTGGTACGCCGGGTCTGCAAAATTCTCAATATAACCAGATGGTGGTTGATCAGGATCCTGTTTACCTGGCAAAAGATCGTTTTTCGCCCAATATGGATGGTGTTGATGATCAGCTTTTAATTCAGTGGTCGCTTAAAAAATCCGGATATGTGGGGAGTATGTATGTTTATGATTTGTTGGGCCGTAGCGTTCAAACCTTATGTCAGAATGCCTTCCTTGAAAAAAATGGCTCAATAAGTTGGGACGGAACGATTGTTTCAGGAAGGACTGCTCTTACAGGCGCATATATTATTTATGCAGAACTGGTCCATCCTGACGGGGACATCCAGTCTTTTAAACTTCCTTGTGTGTTAGTGAGATAATTTCAGAACTCCTGACCCGCATAAAAATAGTTTGCCGCTATTTTGTGTCAACATATAAGGTAAAACACAATGGATAGATTTTACAACATGATAAATTGCTTACATATCTTCATAAATTATTGACGCATAATATTGGGCTTAGGAACCCTGCTTTTAAAATTTTATTTATTAATAATGGTTCATCAAATATAGTCAATAGAGAATTTATCAGGATATGATCAAATAATCCCGGAGGGATGTCCTGTTTGTAGCAAAAAAATATACCTAATCCCTGCCAAGCTCCGTTAGGAGCGGCCTGTCTTGTTAAGGCACGAATTATTTTCACCTTTGATAAAAAAAATGACATGGCAAATACTTATACACAAATTTACTTACATATTATTTTTTCTCCGTTCGGCAGAGATAATTTGCTTCATAAGCAACATAAAGAAGAAATACACAAATATATTACCGGCATTATCCAGAATAGAAATCACAAATTATTATCGATAAATTCAATGCCTGACCATCTTCATATTCTTATTGGCTACAATCCTGCACAAGCACTACCAAATTTACTAAGAGATATTAAAACCGGATCATCAAATTTCATTAATGGCCATAAATGGATGCCAGGTAAATTTCAATGGCAGGAAGGATACGGCGCATTTTCTTATTCACGCTCACAAATTGATAAGGTGATTAATTACATTAACAATCAAGAAATACACCACAAAAAACAATCATTTAGAGAGGAATATCTTGAGCTGTTAAAAATATTTAATATCGCGTATAATGAACAATACCTTTTTCAATATTATGATGATTCAACAGGCCGCTCCTAACGGAGCTTTGGGGTATTTTTTATGTGTGTCTTACTACAAACAGGGCATCCCTCCGGGATTTTAATTTCAGGGTTTTACGAGGC
>CAZSGN010000113.1:0-8561 GCA_964606415.1 uncultured Bacteroidales bacterium | reverse complement strand
TTAAACCATATTTTATCTACATATAAACAAATTGCAAGCTTTCATTAAATTAGTGATAGAACCAAAAATTAAAACAACTGAGTAAATTGCACCGCGACAAGATCAATAATAAATATGGCTACTGATGCTTTAACTACTGCCTCATTAGCAGCAGCTCCTACACCCTCGGTACCGCTTTTTGCACTGTACCCATTATAAGTCCCTATAAGCCCGATCATAAGTCCAAAAAAAACAGTTTTAATCGCAGCTTGATTGATATCAACAAAACCTAATGTTCCAAATGATTCATCCCTAAAAACCTGCCATGCCATATTACTATCCATTTGCACCCCCAGGTAAGCCCCTAACAATGAAAGACCCGCCGCAAAAAAAGTCAATAGGGGCACCATTAATGTTGTGGCCAGAACCCGAGTACTAACAACAAAACTCATTGGATTTGCACCACTAACCTCCATTGCATCAAGCTGTTCTGTAACTTTCATTGAGCCAATCTCAGCACCAATGCTGGATCCAACCTTTCCTGCACATATAAGTCCTGTTATTACAGGCCCAATCTCCCGGATAATCGCCACAGAAACCATACCGGGAATCCAGGATTCAGCTCCAAACCTGGCCATTACCGGCCTGACCTGCAATGTAAACACAATTCCAAGAATAAACCCCGTCAAAGCAACAATAGGTAAGGTTTTATAACCAATAATATAACTTTGCTTGATAAATTCCTGAGAGGAAAAAGAAGAACTAAAAATTTCCCTAATAGCCCGGCCCATAAAATAGAGCATATCCCCTAATTCAACGAGATATGAATCAAGTCTTTTTCCATATTTTCCTGATAAACTCATCTATGTATCAACATTTATTTTTCCTAATAGCCAAATTAAGGAATCATTCCCTTCCGGATATGAACGAAAAGCTCTGCACAGTCGATTAAGAAAAGATAACCTTTTCACCTTCCCCTTTCGGTAAAGATCAACACCGAATATCAGGACAGACTATTTATTAAATAAGCCACGCAACAACAAGCGGGATAAATTACGTTATTTTTTCTGCAATCAAATTCCTTCACTTGGGAATCAGATTCTATCTAAAGATAAACAAATATTCAATATATATTATTGTGGAAAAAAACCCCACTATTCTGCCAATAAGAGAACACAAATCCTTATAAAAACATTTGGCCTCTGTTTTGTTGTATTTCACAAAAAATACATTAACAGTGACTGCAGAAAAAACAATCAAAAACTCGGCCAATTTTTTATTCATCCTGTTTTTTACAGCAATAATATTATATTTTTTTAAAGTTATTTTTATTCCCCTCACATTTGCATTTATTATTGCCATTCTTCTCAAACCAGTATGCAAATGGCTTGAGGATCAAGGCATGAACCATTTACTCTCCATCCTAACAACCTTTTTGGGTATATTTATTATTCTATTGATTACAGCTTTTGTTTTTGGCCAGGGTATCTTAAAAATATTCTCTGGTATACAAAACTTCGGAAGCATCATCAACGATCTTTTTAACGAGACCCTTTCTTTAACAGAAAAATATATCCCCATCGGAGAATTCCGGGAAATAAACCTTAATAATTCGCTTTTACAAAGCTTAGTTGGCGAAAATGGGTTGTTGGGAAATGCATTTTCTTCGTTCACAACACTATTAACTTACTTTTTGTTCATTTTTCTATTCACTTTTTTTATGTTGTTATACCGACATGCCTTTTACCATTTTTTCATTTCCCAATTCAAGGATCACAAAAAGGGAGAAACCATCCTGCAAGAGGTTCAACAAGTAATTCAGGGCTATTTCTATGGCCTTATCATCATTATCACTACTCTATGTATTTTGAACAGCACAGGACTATGGTTATTACAAATTGATCATCCAATATTTTTTGGCATATTCTCAGCTCTTTTAACCATTATTCCATATCTCGGGACTACCATCGGGGCTGTCATTCCAATACTTTATGCCCTGGTTAATTATGATGGTATATGGAAGGCCATATTTGTCCTGATTTTATACATCAGCATTCAGGCTCTTGAAGGCAATATCCTGACACCAAATATTGTAGGCCCAAAGGCCAGTATCAATCCGTTATTTGCGCTTATAGCTATTGTGACAGGAGGGGTATTTTGGGGCATACCCGGAATGATTCTTTTCCTTCCAATGCTGGCCATCATAAAAATATTCATGGATCATAACACGCTCCTACAGCCTTACAGTAAACTATTAAGCAGTCATATCCGGAAATCCTAGAAAATCAACATCAAACGGTCGTTTTATTATCCCGGTTCATCAGGGCCCAGAATCAATTTAAGCATTTTGGTTAACCAAAATATTTAAACCATGAAAAAATATATATAGAAGAATAATCCTGATAGTCACCGTGAGGACATATCTTTTCCGTGCCTTCTGACCCAAAGTATCCATAAGAGAAATATCAACAAAAAGAAAAAGACCCTGTAAAAAAAGACATGGTAAAACTTAAGCATATCCGGAGCCTCATAAGAAAGTATCACCAACATTACCACCCGGAAGATATTCATTAAGAATAAAAAGGCTACCCCCAGTGGAATCCAGCGTAACTTTGACCATTTACTTCCCGGATATATCAATAAAAAAGCCATATACCAAAACATAATATTGATACCCAGGCACGGTATAATCAATTTTATACCCCCGCTATCTGCAATACGGATTACATCACCAACAAGATTTACATGATCATAAAAAAGCGTAACAATATGATAAGATGAATAGGTCAGCAGGTCCAACGCCGCATATACAAAAGGCTTAAAAAACAAACGAAATTCCGGAATAAAGAAGATAAAAAGTCTCAAGTGCAACCAGGCTATCAGAAGCATTCCTCCTTTAATCAAAAACCTGTTAAGATCTGACTGCCGCTTGTACCAGTATTTAAGAGCATCCCATTTTTGACTTAAAACATCCTGTATATTATTGATCATTGCCATTATTGCGAAGCTTAAGCCATCCCAGCAGACCACCAGCCAGAATAAGCAAAACAGATATACCCCCTAAAGGGCCAGGTTCCGGGCCGGGCTGGGCAAAAAGAAGTTGTGGAACAACCAATAGAATAAAGAAAATCAAAAAAAACCGGCACAATATCGTACATCCATTCATAATAAAAATATCCAGGAAAAAAACATAGTCACTTTTTAATAAAATTAACGGGAAAGTACTTTAAACGATTTACTAAATTGATTGCCAATCACTTTTACAATAACCATCCCTTCCGGAACATCCTGATAATGTATATTCTTCCTAACCTCCTGCTCATCTAACAGGCGTCCGGACAAATCATACACCTCATATCTTTTATGTACAGAAGGTTGCAAACCACTTAAGCGAACCATCTAATTCATAAAAACAACAGATATATTATTATCTGCTGACGAATACTCAATATTAGTGGCAACATCTTCCTTATGGGCAGATTTAAGAATAAATCTCTTTTGTGGTGAATCAGTATTTACGTCAAAGGGGACGGTCTGACTATCCTTAACCGGATAGACTTCTCCTGTCTGAACATCTTCTATAACAAGATCACAGCCAACAAAAGTTGTTGACAAAGACATTTCATAAGATCCATTAACCGATGCTTTAAGGTAAACAGGCATCTCAAAATCCTTCATGCTGTCATTTTCCGGGATAGCATTGATGCTATAATCAATATCATTGCTCCGGGTATAAATCTTAGACACCCTGTTATCAGTAGAGGATTTTTTGTATGCATCTATCTGATGATCAAAAGAGTCAGTAGCAAAATTATTAAATCTCACAACCGTTTCATCATAAAAGGTTCCCTTATCAACTCTTAAACGGATTAACCCTGATGGGGTTGAATTTTTGAAAGGAAAATCCGTTTTTACAACCCGAACCCTGTTATCCATTTCAATGTTCCCGGAAGAACTATAGTTTTTTGCTTTAACAAAAAACCCCTGCATTGCAGGTATATATCGACTCCCCCCATTTGTGCCTACACCATCAACATAACTTTTATAATTATTTTCGTCCGGATCCCATATATATATAGCATCCTTAACATTCCGGCGTTTCCAACCTTTGCTTGCATCCCAATCTATCGGACTGGGATATGTGTTGGCTACAAGGTTCCAGCCCTCATGGTCTTCGATTTCATCCTCGTCTGTTGATGTAATATCAATTGTTTGAAACCCGGTTCTGAGTTTCCCCTCAAACTGAATGACCTGGTCTCCCTCCGGATTTATATTATACCCTTTTAAATCCTTCCATACATCAGCATTTAATTTCCAACCGTTATTCCAATTATCCTTTGCAGCATATTCATCCCAATAATAAACATGCGAATTTACAACCTCATTGTAAATCTCATCAACAGGCGCTCCAATAAAATGATATTTATATCCGGAAACATATTGTTGCACTACAGAGGACCCAAAAACATTTAAAGCTCCCTTGTCCAACATTACTCCTGTACCATTCTGATCACTCAAAATATTAAGATCATTCATTACATCCAACTGCGCATCAGCGGTTATTATAACAGAAGCACCGGATTCAATGGTGAGATTTTTACAACTCCGGTGAGAAGAAATAACCGGACCATGATTGGTAGTATCAGAAATGATAACATCCATGGAATCATTTGGCAAAAATGCAGGTGACCAGTTTGCAATATCATCCCAATCTGTAGATTCCTTCCCATTCCACACAACCGAATCAACAGAGCCACCAACCACAGTAAAATCATCAATATTCCATCCCGAATGGCGGGTTTTTTTATTGCTGACAGAATACCACCTTACATAAATCGAAGAAGCACTATCAACAAGATCAGAAATATCTAACACAACCTTAACCCAACTGGTATCTTGGGGAAAAGCCTGATGATCCAATTGATGCCAACTAACACCATCGCTACTAACACGTATAATTGCAGAATCCCGGTCTGGCTCAAAATTAGCCCATCGAAAAAAAGATAAGGAAACCATGTCATACCCCTCTACATAAATTTCAGGCGTCTGAAGCCATTCTATAGCACTATTATAATAGGTGGCTTCACCTTCTGCAGAACCGCTATCCAGTCCCTGGCCAAAAACAAAATTAACATCATTACCTGGCGTATGATCTTTAACAGGATCAGGATTACCCACATTAATTTCCTTCCATCCCCGAAATTCTTTCTGAACACCACCTACGGGCTCTCCCAACTCCCAGGAACTAGCTGTCAAACTCCCATCTATCCTTTCATATCCCGTTGTCCAGTTTTTCCCATCTAAATCTCCATCAAAGTTCTCATAAAAAAGCGTATCAGTCCTGGCAAATAAATAATGACCCGGACAAATGATTAAACTCCCTAAAAAAATTCGCCCGATAATTAAAATTTGACCTTTCATAATAAATATCCTTTTGCTTTCTTAAATAACCACAATCATCCCGAATATTAACTAATGTTTCTATAATTGTTGATATTTATCCGGCAAATATGATGATTTAAATCATCTTTTCTTATCACAAATATACGGAATCAAAATCAAAAAGTTACATTGTTTTGAAAATTTAAGAATTGTTTTACAGATATTTAAGGGCTGCAGGGAATTTTACAGGAGCGTAATATTAATCACCCATCAGGAAAGCTATTTTTATTTGGTCTAATTATGGATCAGTATATCATCACTGAAGGTCAAACACCTTTGTTTCACCATTCTTTAAGAAAGCAAACTGTCGATCAAAGACTACTTTTACCTGATCAGACCATCCTCCCTCACTATTAATAATCAATTGATCCTGCGTAAGTTTAACATTCAACCAATGGCTGCGGTATTTTAATCTGAACAGATATTCACTCAAGGAATCCGGTAAAACAGGATCAAAACGAAGCGCATCCTCCATAACTTCAAGCCCGGAATAACATCGTTGAACAAGATCAACCGTCCCAGCCATAGCACCCAAATGAATTCCTTCTTTGGTAGTTCCTCCCTGAACATCTTTAACATCACTCATCAAGGTAGTCCGGAAACTTTGCCATGATTTTTTCCTGTCACTCCGGGCCAACACCCATGACGATACTAATTTGCTTAATGTCGAACCATGTGAAGTTCTTTGCTCGTAATATTCAATATTTTTATTAATCATTTTTTCAGAGTCAAACCCGTAACCAGCATGATTAAATAACACATGTAGTTCATCAGCACTAAAAAGGTAAAAAAGCATCAACACATCAGCCTGTTTAGATGCTTTATAACGATTCACATTATCATTCTCTTTTTCGAGTATACGATCTAACCTTAAAATTTCACCATACTGGTCATGATAAGCCTCCCAATCCAACTCTTCAAGATCAGAATAACCTTCGAATTGTTCAATCAAACCATTTTCATGCACAGGAATAAACATCTTTCCTGAAATATCCTGCCACTGCTCCAGTTCATGTTGCTTGATATCCATTTTCTCAAGCATCTCCATTTTTCTGTCCTCTTTAAGAACATCCAACATTTTAAAGGCATGGGTCATCACCCATATAACAAAAATATTGGTATATGCATTATTGCAAATGCCTGGTTCCTTGCCTCCGGGATAGCTGGTATGATATTCATCAGGACCAACCACGCTATGCAATTCATAGCGGTCTCTTTCAGGATTAAACTGCACCTTACTGGCCCAGAACCTGGTAATTTCAAGGAACATTTCGGCACCAAAGAAAGATATAAACTCCAAATCATTAGTTACCTGAAAATACTGCCAGATATTATAAGCAATGGCAGCATTGACATGCCGCTGAAGTTTTGTATTATCCGGAATCCATCGTCCACTCCTGGGGTTAAGATGAATCTCCTGACTCTCTTCGCGGCCATTACTGCCACTCTGCCATGGAAACATAGCGCCCTCATAACCATGTTTCTTAGCATTATACCGCGCTTCCGGCAATCGCCTGTAACGATACATCAGGAGCTCACGGGTAATTTGAGGCATCCTGAAATTAAGAAAAGGAAATATAAACAACTCATCCCATAAGATATGGCCTCGGTAAGCTTCACCATGCAGCCCCCTCGAAGGAACGCCCAAATCAAGATCTATAATGTTTTTAGATGCAGTCTGCATGAGATGAAAAATATGCAAACGCAATACCAATTGATCTTCTGTGCCCATCTGGATATCGCCATAATGCCAGATTCGCTCCCACGTTTTCTTGTGCGCATGTAAGAGATTGACAAAACTATCCGCCCGGCGGGCAACATTCAAAGCCTGAGTCAAGGGTTCGGTGGTTGCATGATCCCTGGATGTATAAACAGCAACAATTTTCTCAATATGATATTCTTGCTTTTCATTAACATTAAAAGCAAACGCTTGCTCTACATAACCTTTTTCCTTCACAAACCGAACATCCGGCATCAATTTCTGTTTATGATGATGTATCTGGGTTCGTGCCGCCTGAGCCATCCGAATCCTTGACTGGCGGGTCTCTGCAGTCATGAATATCATTTGGTCGTTTTCCCGGCCTGTTTTTTCAATTCTAATATGATGCTGCTTAAGATCACTATACCGTTCAACATTATTATTGATGATATTGCCATCCAATGCTGACCTCACAAACATCTTTCCCGACCAATTAAGAGGCTGGATTTTCCATTTGATGCCAGCCAAATTAGGAAATTCGATATGCACAAATTTAGTAGCCACAAGAAATGACTCATACCCCTGCATGTCCCTGAACCTGATCTTTCTTTCAAGAATCCCCTCTTTAAGATACAGCGCTTGTTGATATTCCAGTACCTCAACCTTGTCAATATGAAACCATTCACCGCCCTCCGGACAAAAAGACAAAAGCTGCCAGTTCGGCCAATTAACAAAATCTTCGTTTTCGATTGTTTCCCCGGCAACATGAGATTTCATTCTATTAAATCCACCTGCCAGATAGTGGCCGGGATAATGGACCTGATCATCCTGTTCGGATTCCAGGCAACCCCGGGACGACATATATCCATTGGCCAATGTACATAAAGCTTCTCTTTTGGACTCTTTCTCCGGATCATAATGATCATATTTCAACACCCATAAATCCTGTTTAATCATACATATATGTTTTGTTGCTCTTTTTATTTATTGTTGGGGCTTAATGAATGTTTTTTAACAACCTTATTGGTTTTTAACCCTGAATGTTGATTAACCAAACATATAATTCCGTCTCACATATTCAAGTTCAATGCCAGCCACATCACTCCAAAAAATCTGAAATTTAAAAACATACGGAAAGCTTTAGCACGTAGAACAAACCATAGACGCAATTTTTGCCATGCCATGTATAATGAATAAAAGAAGGGGCTGTAGAAAAATTACACAATTATAATTTTACCCTTATTTTAATGGTTAAATATTTAAATTACAAAAGTTTCGCAATAACTTATAAAACACTAATTATTAAAACTTTGTATATTAAAGCACAGAACTAAGCTATTGATTTAGTTATAATTAAACATTCCATATTTATGAAAAATATTCGTGAATTTTATCCCGAAAAACTTGATTCAACTATAGGCTTTAAGGCGCCTATAAACTT
>CAZSGN010000112.1:0-8571 GCA_964606415.1 uncultured Bacteroidales bacterium | reverse complement strand
TGTACAACCCGCAAAACTGTTTTCTTGACTTGTAGCAAAAAATCCCTGAACGCCAAAGTATCTCTTAAAAAAAAATCATGATTGAATAAATAATTTTAATATATATTCTATAAACTTCTAATCTGTCAAAGTAAAATTAAATTGTTTTTTTAAGGTTTGCACTATGATATTAAGATTCTTTGGGCATTTTTATTATAATATTTTTCGGACAGTTGTGATCCTAATTTAAATTAAAACCTTATCTTATAATAAAGTCCGACTAAATTTCTACAGGTCACGGCTACGCGGTTATGTTACTTCAACAAAATACATATTTAGCTAATCGTTTGTAATTCAATTAAATACAGATCCATTTTTTGGGCGAACGTGGTATCTGTTGCCGGGCACCCACAAGACAAACACACATCCTCCGGCGAACCCTCACTTTTTAATACCACTGTTTATATTAGCTTCGCTGAGCTCACCCCTAAAGGGGATTCGGTTCATACCCTTTTGCCTTAAATCTATTATTTCCCATTTTATAAGCCTTATGGTGAGGATTTCATCTATTTCAATTTTCTACAATCAGGAAACTGCTAGGCAGCTTATTATAGTCACGTCGTGACGCTCTATTTGTAGTAAAACATAATCTAAACAAAATAGAACTCCACGAGAGACGACCTGTATGAATAGAACTATCTACAGCAGATACAAGGTTGTGCATTGATTTTTACCGGACAACAATGAATCAAAATCAAATATTTGCTATTCTGATAATGTCAGCAAATACACCAGCTGCCGTCACCTCAGCACCAGCTCCGTATCCTTTTATAACCATAGGTGCTTCCATATATCTTTCAGTAGTAATAAGAATAATATTATTACTACCCTCAAGATGATAAGCCGGGTGCGAATCATCCACAGTAAGTAATTCCACACTGGTCTTTCCCTGGTTCAGTACAGCAACAAAGCGCCATTTTTTATTATCTTTTTCCAGAACCTGCCGTTCCTCTTCAAATTTAACATCCAAATCCTTCAGGGAATTCCAGAAATCATCCAATGAACCCTCGAAACAATGATCAGGCAAAAATGTTTTCACCTGGACATCATCAGGTTCAACTTTATACCCTGCCTGCCTTGAAAGGATCAATATCTTACGCACCACATCAATTCCACTCAGGTCAACCCGTGGATCCGGTTCAGAAAACCCTTTCTCTTTGGCTAACTGAACAGCTTTACTTAACGAAATATCAGCACTCAACTCATTAAAAATAAAATTCAGAGTCCCTGACAACACCGCTTCAAGTTTCAATACTTTATCGCCACTATGAACCAAATCATCAATCGTTTTAATAATTGGCAACCCGGCTCCTACATTGGTTTCATAAAGAAACCGAACCCCTTTACTTCTTGCCTTACCAACCAAATCCTCAAACAACTGATATTCGGAAGAGCAAGCAATCTTATTAGCTGTCACCACACTTGCATAAGCATCTAAAACATCCCCGTATAACCTTGACACATCTTCATTAGCAGTACAATCAACAAAGACAGAATTTCGGAGATTTAGCGAGCGAATTTGGTGAACCAGGCTGGAATGATCAAGCTCCTGCCCTTTCTGGTCTAATTTAGCAGCATAACCGTCAAAAGAAAAACCCTCTTCATCAATCAACATTTTTTTTGAATTTGCGACCCCTACCAGGTTGATCTTTAACTTGTGATCATTCATCAGTTGCTCGTGCTGCGATTGAATTTGCTGTAACAAATTCGCACCTACATTACCAATTCCTATGACAAAAAGATGAAGTTCTTTATAAAAAGAAAGAAAAAATCCTTCATGAATCACATTCATGGCCTTTTTAAGATCAACCTTATTAACAACAGCCGAAATATTCAATTCAGAAGATCCCTGCGCAATAGCAATCACATTAATACCATTTCGCCCAAGTGAATTAAACAAATTAGCCGAAATACCCGGCTTACTTTTCATCTCTTCACCAACAATAGCTATAATGGACAAATGCTTTTCATAAGAAAGCCGTATTTCTTCACGTACCTTAATTTCCACATAAAATTCTTCCTCCAAAGCGCGAACTGCTTTCGAGACATCAGCCGGATCAATAGCAAAAGAAATAGAATATTCGGAAGATGCCTGGGTAATCAAGATCACATTAATATTGTTATCCGCCAACGTACCAAAAAGCCGTTTTGAAATACCTTTCACCCCAACCATACCAGCACCCTGTAAAGTCATCAGCGCAATATCATCCATAGAAGATATTCCCTTGATCATCGCCTGTGATATTTTACGATTAGCGTTGCGGGTAATAGTGGTTCCTTTAGCCTGCCTGTTAAAAGTATTTTTAATTAATACCGGGATATTTTTTTGGTAGACCGGCCTTATCGTTGGTGTATAAATAACTTTTGCCCCAAAATGCGATAATTCCATTGCTTCGGCATAAGTGAGACTTTCCACGGCATAAGCTTTATTGACCATTTTAGGATCAGCCGTCATAAAACCATCAACATCTGTCCAAACCTCGAGTACACTGGCAGACATAGCAGCCGCGATAATTGCAGCAGTATAATCAGATCCTCCACGTCCAAGCGTTGTGGTCTCATTATCCTCGGTACTTGCTATAAAACCCGGAACAATAATATAATGATTTCGTTCCTGAAGATGAACCTGAATTTGTTTATAAGTATGTTCAAAATCGACCTTGGCTTTACCAAAATGATCATTCGTTCGAATAAATGACCGTGCATCTTTAAAATACCCGTTCTCAACGACCTCACTCATGATGGTTGCAGAGAGACGTTCACCAAAGCTTTGCACATAATCCATCCCTTTGGGAGTTAAATCTTTGAGGAGATAAATACCACTAAGAATCTCACCCAGCTCAGTAAATAACTCTGTCACCTGCCGGGTAAGATTATCTTTTTGAATTCTTTCAGCAATCACCTCATCCACTAAAGTCAAATGTCTCTGTTTAATATCCTCAAGAATATTCTTATATTGATCATCTCTTTCACGAGCAAGATGAGCCATATCCACTAATTGATCAGTCACCTCATGAAACGCTGAAACCACAACAACAGTTCCGATTTCCTGTGTTTCAATGATATCTTTAACTTCTTTGATGATCTTAGGCGCTCCCAGTGAAGAACCTCCAAATTTAAGCACTTTCATATGTTTGTCCTTTGTTCTTTGTTCTTTGTTTGTTGTTCCTTGTTTGTTGTTCGGCGCCTGTCCGTCCACTGACGGATTCCTTGTTCCTTTTTATGTGGATAATTATGTGATACGATGTGTATTTAATCATGCAGCACTATTTTGACTGGCTCAGCATAACTGTGACATTATATTGTCATGGTTCGATTCATTCATATATATTATTGAGGAAACATTTATAATAATGAGAAAAAAAACTACAATGCATTAACCGTTGTATTTCTATCAATTTTTTTAATAAGCCCCTGTAAAACTTTACCCGGACCAACTTCAGTAAAAGAAGAAGCACCATCTCTGATCATATTTTCCACCAACTGAGTCCATTTTACCGGACTGGTTAATTGTTTAATCAGATTCTTTTTTATCTCCACAGGTTCCATGTGTGCTTCAGCATCAACATTTTGATAAACAGGACAAGTAGGTTTATTAAACACAGCCTTTTCAATAGCTTCTTCCAATTCAATTCTGGCAGGCTCCATTAAAGGAGAATGAAAAGCTCCACCAACCTGTAACTTAATCGCTCTTTTCGCACCTGCTTCAAGTAATTTTTCACAAGCCGCATCAATAGACTTGTGTGTACCTGATATAACAATCTGCCCAGGCGAATTAAAATTAGCAGGAACGACAATCCCTTTTGTTGACTGGCATATATCTTCAACAACCTGCTCACCAAGCCCCATAACAGCCGCCATAGATGAAGGGCTGGCATCGCAAGCTTTTTGCATAGCCAAAGCACGATTAAGCACGAGACGCAAACCATCTTCAAAAGAAAGCACACCAGTAGCACATAATGCAGAAAACTCACCTAACGAATGTCCTGCCACCATTTCCGGATTGAAAGCATTTTCTTGTACCATTGCTGTGATAACTGAATGAAGAAAGACAGCAGGCTGAGTAACATTCGTTTGTTTTAATTCCTCCTCTGTACCTTCAAACATTGTGGTTGTTATATCAAATCCAAGAATATCATTGGCTTTTTGAAAAAGATCCGCGGCTTTTGATGATTGCTCATAAAGCTCTTTACCCATTCCCGAAAACTGGGCCCCCTGGCCAGGAAAGACAAATGCCTTCATAATTAACTAATTTAATGTTTCTGACAAAAATAACGAGTTATGATTTAATACCTAATAAAAGAAGCAAAAAAATCAACATTCTCCACGCAAAATCAATGCAAACGGGTACTAATAATCTGCATAAACTCTTCTCTTGTAGCCTGACTTTTCATGAACTCACCCTTAAAAGCAGAAGTCGTAGTCACAGAATTCTGTTTTTGTACACCTCTCATTGTCATACACATGTGCTGGGCTTCAATAACAACAGCCACGCCTGCCGGCATCAATGTCTCATTAAGACAGTCCCTGATTTCCAATGTCATACGCTCCTGTAACTGGAGCCTGCGGGAAAAGGCATCTACAACGCGGGCTATTTTACTTAACCCAGTAACATAGCCATCCGGCACATATGCCACATGAGCTTTGCCAAAAAAAGGCAACATATGATGTTCACAAAGAGAAAAAATCTCAATATCCTTAACCACAACCATTTGTTTATATTCCTCTCTAAATAATGCAGAACGAATAATATCTCCAGGATCAATATCATATCCCTGGGTTAAATATTGCATTGCTTTGGCAACCCTCATCGGGGTATCTTTAACACCCTCCCTGGAAGCATCTTTATCAATAATTTTCAAAACCTCTTCATAAAGCCCTTCCAACTTCTTTGTCTGCTCCTGGTGATACCTGTCAACTCTGACATATCCACTGTCATCATTTGGTATTGCTCCATTGTTGATTATTTCCATATGTATTGAATAAAAATGATTAAATTCGGGTTTTTAGAATCAAAAATGAGCACAAAATTAGTAAATCTATGAAATTATTAATCGTTACACCATCAAATATTGAAAAAGAAGCTCTCTCCAAAGGGCTCCAATCGAGCTATCACAACAACAATAAACATATATTTAATCTTATTAAAACAGGAATTGGCATACCGGCTACCATATTTACCCTCACAGATCATTTAAATGTTAACCATTATGATCTGGCAATTCACTGTGGCATAGCTGGTTCATTCACTCCTGACTACCCGCCCGGATCCGTAGTTATGCCTTTTTCCGAACAATTTACAGATATAGGTGAATCCCATCCCAAGGGTTTTCGCAATCTTTTTGATATGAAATTAACTCATCCAGACCAACCCCCTTTCAAGAATGGTTTATTAATCAATCCCAGGGAACAGACATCTTCAGCCTGTCAAATTCCCCAGGTCAGGGGTTCAACGGTCAACACCCTTTATTATGGGCAATCCGTAAAATTCAATCATACAACTGAAATTGAAACAATGGAAAATGCAGCCTTTTTTTATGTATGCCTGATGAAAAATCAGCCATTTATTTCATTGAAAGCCATTTCTAACATGGTCAATGATCCGGAAAAAAAAACATGGGATATAAAACAAGCATTAAGAAGCCTGAACAATTGCCTTAATGAAATGCTTGAAATTTTATAACTTTGCACCTCATTAATAAGCACCAAAAAAAACTCATACATGGATTTATCATTAGGCTTTTCTCCCTGTCCCAACGATACATTTATCTTTGAAGCCCTTATTAATGGAAGAATCAACAATGAAGATTTCCAATTTAACCTGCAGCTTGCTGATGTTGAATCATTAAATGAACAATCAAGAAATGGCAAGCTGGACATCACCAAGCTCAGCTACCATGCATATGCGCATGTTGCTGACAAATATCAGATTCTGGATGTTGGAAGCGCCCTGGGCTTTAGTAACGGCCCTATTCTTATCAGTAAAAAAAAAATATTTCCGGACGAAGTAATACATACAAACATTGCTATTCCCGGGATAAACACAACAGCTAATCTGTTACTCAGCCTGGCTTATCCTGATGCTTTAAATAAACAATCCTACCTCTTTTCTGATATTGAAGATGTAGTATTGTCTGGCGAACAAGATGCCGGTTTGATTATTCATGAAAACAGGTTCACGTACAAACAAAAAGGATTAAAAAAAATCATTGACCTTGGTGAATGGTGGGAAAACAAGACCCAGACACCTATTCCTCTCGGCGGAATAATGATCCGCAGAAGCCTTCCCCTGGAAACAAAAGAAAAGATCAATTCATTAATAAAATTAAGTATCGAATACGCTTTCAAGTATCCCAAAGCCGGATACGATTACATCAAACAACAATCACAAGAAAAGGATCCGGATATTATCCAGAAACATATCGAATTATATGTCAATGAATACAGCATAAACCTGGGCAAAGAGGGCCGAAAAGCCATTCAACAATTATATCAGATTGCTGTATCTAAAAATATAATCTCCCCCATCCATCATGAATTATTCATAAATTAAAGAACAAAAAAATGATCGTAGTAACCGGAGCGGCAGGATTTATAGGAAGCAACATGATTGCCAAACTTAATCAGGAAGGATTTAATGATATTGTTATTGTTGATGATTTTCAAAGCCAGGAAAAAAAACATAACCTGGATGGCAAAAAATACACGCAGCAAGTTCACCGGGATTCATTTTTTGACTGGATAGACCAGGAACACCGATTTATCCAGATCATTATACATATTGGTGCCCGCACAGACACAACAGAATTTGATACCAGCATTTTTGACCAGCTTAATCTAAACTATACCAAAACAATCTGGGAAAAATGCACAAAATTCGGCCTGCCATTCATCTATGCTTCATCTGCCGCAACATACGGAATGGGAGAATACGGTTATGAGGACAGGCATGACATCATTCCATTCCTGAAACCATTAAATCCTTACGGGGAATCGAAAAATAATTTTGACATATGGGCATTGCAACAATCAAACCAACCTTATTTTTGGGCCGGATTGAAATTCTTCAATGTGTACGGACCAAACGAATACCATAAAGGTCGCATGTCTTCGGTCATTTTTAATGCTTTTAAGCAAATCCGGGACAAAGGGCACATGAACTTATTTAAATCACACCATCCGGACTATCAAGACGGTGAACAAAAGAGAGACTTCATCTATGTTAAAGATGTAGTGGACATCATCTTATTCCTGATCCACCAAAGAAAATATTCAGGTATCTATAATGTCGGTACAGGTAAGGCGCGTACCTTCATCGACCTTACCAGAAACACCTTCGCTGCTTTGGGAAAAAAAGAGAAAATCGGATTCATTGACACCCCGGCAGACATTCGTAATAAATACCAATATTTCACTGAAGCTACAATAGATAAATTACGCAATATAGGATATACAAAGCCTTTTCACTCTCTTGAAGAAGGAATTAATGATTATGTGAAAAACTACTTAATTACAAACAGATATATATAATTTCCTGTTTTTTTTTATTCATTTCAAGTATATCTTCTATTTTTGTATAGGCAATAAAATCTAAATGAACATGATAAAAAAGAGCGTCATTAACGACCACCAGGTTGTATCTTTTGAAGGAATTGATAAAATTACCGCATTGAATGCGGAATCGGTCAAAAATGAACTTAATGAAGTATTTGCTGAACCAAACACTCATCTCATTATTGATCTTGGCAATATTGAATTTGTGGACAGCACAGGATTCGGCGCCTTTCTTTCTATCATGAAAACAGCGCACAGTAACAATGGTGACTTAAAGATATGCAATATCAATCCTGAAATCATGAAGTTATTTAAATTGCTTCACCTGGATAATGTATTTGAATTGCATACGAACTTCAATGATTGTTTTTAACGCTACTTTGACATATTAAAACATCTCAAGGCTCTCTCTTTATTAATATAGCTTCTTCTCTCTCTACCTGATAAATCAGGATAGAAAATCAAGGCTAACAGGGATCACTTATATCTAAAAATTTAGTTCTACCACGAACATTTATCTTTTGCGAAATTTTATTTGTTGAATATTATTGAAATAAGGCCAAAAGCGGACGATTGCGGCAGGGAGTCGTACATAGCATAACATATTCTATAACTTCTAATCCAAAGGAGAATTAAGCGCTTCTTTTAATACACCTATCTGTTGCTCTTTTGATAATTCAACCGGATTATTTTTGTTATTTGTTTTTGCAACAATGCGATGAATTAAATTTTCAATTTGATCACCAAAGAAAGGAGCCATTGGAGGCACTTTTAGTTTCTTTGTGATCTCATTCAGATAATCAGGAATCACCTCCAGGTAATACGCTTCATTTTTATCTTTATTCCCTGAAAACAATCGTCCAAGTTGCACATATTTATGATAAGCCCAAGGATTTAACTCCTTATCTGACAGTAAGGATTTCACGTTAGCACGATTAACAGGAGCCATCAGGTTGGCACAAACAATACCATGAGGAA
>CAZSGN010000111.1:0-8607 GCA_964606415.1 uncultured Bacteroidales bacterium | reverse complement strand
TATATAACGGATTTTTATATGAACATGGGGTTTTCAACAAGATGGATATGACTTGTTGACAATTTTTGATAATATCATTTTATTTCACTTTGAAAATGAATGAAAAGTACTATTTTTGAACATTTTAAAGCAACATATTAATTCAATAGCTTATGAGTGGAGAGAAGAAAATTAAAAATGCACTGGTTTCTGTTTATCACAAGGAGAATCTTGATCAGATTATTCATAAATTGAATGAACTGGGGGTTACTATTTATTCAACAGGAGGAACAAAATCTTTTATCGAAGGTTTAGATATTCCTGTAAAAACAGTTGAGAGCCTTACTTCATATCCCTCGATTCTTGGGGGACGGGTAAAAACACTTCATCCAAAGGTTTTTGGAGGGATCCTTTCCAGGCGTGAGCTTAGTGAAGATCAGGCTCAGTTACAGGAGTATGATATTCCGGAAATAGATCTGGTTATCGTGGATCTTTATCCTTTTGAAGCCACGGTTGCATCAAATGCCGAAGAAGATGAGATTATAGAGAAAATTGATATTGGCGGAATCGCTTTGATCCGGGCCGCAGCTAAAAATTTTAAAGATGTGGTTATTGTCCCATCACAGCAGGAATATGGTAGTTTGTTGAGATTGCTTAATGAAAAAGCAGGCAAAACAGATGTTCAGGACCGGAAAAAATTGGCGGTGGCTGCTTTTAATGTTTCGTCAAGATATGATTCGGCCATATATAATTATTTTAATGAAGACCCGGCCCAGGGGCAAAAAATTAATCTTGAAGGAGGGCAGGAGCTTCGCTATGGGGAGAATCCACAGCAAAAGGCCGTATTTTTTAAAATGAATAACAGCAATATTCATGACACATTGGCCAATGCAGACGTTCTTCAGGGAAAAGCATTGTCTTATAATAATCTGCTGGATGCAGATGCTTCCTGGAAGTCGGCAAGTGATGCCTATCATGCTTCAGCTCATATGCCCGATCGTGTTGCTGTTTCGGTAATTAAACATTTAAATCCTTGTGGGCTCGCGGTAAGCAATGATATATTAAAATCGCTCGAGTTGGCCTGGGAAGGAGATCCGGTAAGTGCTTTCGGAAGTATAATTACATTTACCAGGCCTGTGACGCGTGAAGCGGCAGAGTGGTTAAGCGATAAATTTATAGAAATAGTTATTGCGCCCGATTTTGAATTAGGAGCAAGAGAAGTTTTTGCTAAAAAGAAGAATTTACGATTACTGGTTGTCCCGGTTAAGCCTGTTGAAACAAAAGAAGTGCTTTATCGTTCTATTAACGGCGGAATGCTCGTGCAGGATGAGGACGAAGGGCTTGATGTCGATTTTAAAAATGTTACAAAAAATGTGTTTGATGATAGCAAAATGAAATTGGCTAATTTTGGGACACAGGCATGCAAACATCTAAAAAGCAATTCTATTGCGCTTGTTAGTGAGAAAGCTGATGGTTCTTTTTGGTTGACGGGTGCCGGAATGGGACAGCCAAACAGACTGGACAGTCTCAGACAATTAACCATCCCCCGTTTTAATCTTAAGGAGGATGTGGATATTAAAGAAGCCGTCCTGATTTCTGATGCTTTTTTCCCTTTTAGAGATAGTATTGACACTGCAAATGAATATGGTGTGAAATACATTGTTCAGCCTGGGGGCAGCATTCGGGACAAGGAGGTTATTAATGCCTGTGATGAACATGGTATCGCTATGGTTTATACAGGTAGAAGACATTTTAAACATTAAACTTTAATAATATAAATATATGGGATTATTTTCTTTCCTTACCCAGGAATTGGCTATTGACCTGGGAACAGCAAATACGATTATCATATATAATGATAAAGTTGTTGTGGATGAACCATCTATCGTGGCTATTGATCAAAATACGGGTAAAGTGATTGCTATTGGCAACGAAGCGCGCCAGATGCATGGTAAAACACATATGAATATTCGTACGGTTAGACCGCTTAAAGATGGGGTAATTGCTGATTTTAACGTGGCAGAACAGATGATCCGCGGGATGATCAAGATGATTAATAAAAGCAACCGGATATTTAATCCTACATTGCGAATGGTTGTTTGCATTCCTTCAGGTAGTACGGAAGTCGAGATGCGGGCTGTCAGGGATTCATCCGAGCATGCTGGCGGACGGGATGTTTATATGATATATGAGCCTATGGCCGCGGCTTTAGGTATTGGTATTGATGTGGAAGCTCCTCAGGGTAGTATGGTAGTGGATATTGGTGGAGGAACAACAGAAATTGCAGTCATTGCACTGGGAGGTATTGTTTGCAATAAGTCAATTCGCATCGCTGGTGATGGCTTTACTGCAGATATTCAGACGTATATGAGGCATCAGCATAATATTAAGGTGGGTGAACGTACAGCCGAGGATATTAAACTGGCAGTAGGGTCGGCTTTGCCTGATATTGAGGAGCCGCCTTCTGATTATATTGTGCGTGGCCCAAACCTCATGACTGCTATGCCGGTCGAAGTACCGGTGTCTTATCAGGAAATTGCCCATTGCCTGGATAAATCAATCGCGAAGATTGAATCCGCGATTCTGAGTGTCCTTGAACAAACACCTCCGGAATTATATGCTGATATTGTTCAAAAAGGTATTTATCTTGCTGGGGGGGGTGCTATGCTCAAAGGGTTGGATAAACGGCTGATGGATAAAATCAGTATTCCTGTTTATATTGCTGAAGATCCTTTACATGCAGTTGCCAGGGGGACAGGCATCGCATTGAAACATGTCCATGAGTTTAGTTTCTTGCTTAGGTAGTATTTGATTAATAATATCAGGAGTTTGGTCTGCAATATTTAAATTCAAAGCTTTGGAGCTTTTGAAAATCAAAAAAATAAATAATCAACCGGGGTCACTGTTTTTAAATCAACATAACCATAAAATTGAACACTATAATAGAATTGGTATAAACCATTAATGATATAGGCCGGTTCAGGAGAGCATTGAATTAGTTGATATTTTTTGAAATATGAGAAATCTGATTGCGCTGATCATCAAGTATTATCACACGATACTGTTCCTGATATTGGAATCAGTAGCGATCTTTTTGGTAGTACAACATAATTCATATCAACGTTCAGTTTTCCTCGGATTTGTTGAAAATGTTACCGGGTCAGTGCAACAGCGGGTTTATAATGTAAGAGAGTATTTGGATCTTAAAAGGACAAACCGTGTTCTCCTTAATGAAAATGAATATCTTCATAATACGCTTGCTGAATGTCAGACGCGGCTGGACCGTTTGCATACGGACAAGGATACACTGAACGGTCAATATGTTTATTTGCAGGCTGAGGTGGTAAATAATTCAACAAATAAACAATTTAATTATCTTACTGTCAACCGGGGTTTTGCACATGGTGTCCAGGAACAGATGGCTGTGATTTCTTCATCGGGGGTAGTAGGCATAGTGGTTGATGTGGCAGCAAATTATTCTACTGTGCTTCCTGTTTTAAATCGCCGTTTTAAATTAAGTGTTAAGTTTAGGAAAAATGATTTTTTTGGATCACTCCACTGGTCAGGTGATAATTACAGACGGGTGGCGCTAAAGGAAATCCCTTACCATGTTAATGTGCAGCAGGGAGATCAGATTGTCACAAGTGGTTACTCGGCTATTTTCCCGGAAAATATAGCTGTCGGACATGTGATTGATTTTGACCTTGAAGAAGGGAATTTTTATGATATCAGTGTTAGCCTGGCGACTGATTTTAAAAAGCTTAATCATGTTTATATTATTAATAATGTGCTAAGGGAAGAACAAATTGAAATGCAGGAACCTGAATAGTTATGATTAGATATTTACCCAGAAATATATTGCGGTTTGCATTCCTTGTTCTTATACAGGTGTTTGTCTTTAATAACATTCAACTGAGTGGCTATATTAATCCGTATATCTATGTTCTTTTTATTCTTTTATTGCCTTACGAAACACCTGGTTGGCTTGTATTATTCACTGGTTTTGCTTTGGGGGGAACGATTGACTTTTTTAGTGGTACCTTAGGGATTCATGCTGCGGCAACTGTTTTCATGGCTTACATGAGGCATCTTATTTTAGATGTAATTTCTCCCCGTGATGGATACGAACCAGGGTCATTACCACGTATATATTATTACGGGTTTCAATGGTTTTTGAAGTATTCCCTGATCCTTGTCTTTTGTCATCACCTCGCTTTGTTTTATCTGGAGGTTTTTGAGCTGGATCATTTTTTTCAAACACTGGGACGCGTTCTGGCAAGTACTGTAGTTACTGTCTTTTTTATTTTGATAAGCCAATATTTGATTTTTAGGCGTTAATGAATCCTTATTCTGATCGAAAATATATTGTTGGGGCTTTAGTTGTCCTTATAAGCCTGATTTTAATTGGTCGTCTTTTTTCTCTTCAGGTGATGGATGCTTCGTATAAGCTATCAGCCTCCAGCAATACCCGTCGTGTTGTAACGCAATATCCAGCCAGGGGGTTGATCTATGATAAGGATTATGATTTGCTTGTTTATAATGTCGCTGCTTATGATTTGAATATCAATCCACCTGAATTGACAGCTTTTGATACTGCTGATTTAGCCAGGTTATTGGATGTGACTCCCCGGCAAATTAAAGAGGGTATTGAGAAGGCAATGAATTATTCCAGATTTAAACCTTCTGTTTTTCTGAATATGAAGTTGCTTTCTTCAAAAAAGTATGCTTCCTTACAGGAGCAACTTTATAAATTTCCGGGGTTTTATGTTCATCCGCGTACGACAAGGCAATATTCATATGAAATCGCACCTCATGCACTGGGATATGTGGCTGAAACAAGTAAAGAAGATGTTCTTGATGTGCAAAAATATTATAAATCAGGTGATTATATAGGCGTAAGTGGTGTGGAGAAAGCATATGAGCATCTTTTACGAGGGGAAAAAGGCCGTAAAGTATTCCTGGTTGATGTGCATAATGTAATAAAGGGATCCTATCAGGATGGCAAATTGGATAAACCTGCTGAAGTAGGAAAAAATATTAGTTTGACTTTTGACCGGGAACTGCAGCAATATGGTAAACGTTTAATGAAAAAAAAGATTGGCAGTATTGTTGCTATTGAGCCTGCCTCAGGGGAGATATTAACAGTGGTTTCCAGTCCGGCTTACGATCCTAATAAGTTAACCGGAAGGGAGTTCCCCCGCAATTTTCGCAAATTACAAAATGATACCCTTAATCCGCTTTTTGACCGCTCCTGCCAGGCCAGTTATCCTCCGGGGTCTATTTTTAAAGTGATACAGGCTTTAATAGCGTTGCAGGATAGTATTATTACGCCCAATACCAGGCTTAATATTGATCTTTCTCTGGTTGGAGATCATGCACCGCCTGGTGTTTATGATGTGCGAAAAGCCATTCGTTTATCATCCAATAATTTTTTCTATAGATTATTCAAAATGATGTTACAAAGAGGACAGGTTGATAATCCTTATCAGGATACTGAACTGGGATTTGATATTTGGTGGCATCATTTATTGAGTTTTGGACTGGGGCAGAAATTAGGATCAGACCTGTTACATGAAAAAGGCGGCTTTATTCCGGATAATCAATTTTATGATCTTTGGTATGGCGATAAGCGATGGAAAACATCAACCATTTATTCTAATGGTATCGGTCAGGGGGAGATACTGATTGTACCATTACAAATGGCGAACCTGGCTGCTATTATTGCGAATCGCGGGTATTATTATATTCCGCATCTGATAAAAGATATTGAGGGACGTCCGCATTCAATAGAGAAATTCAGGGAAAAAATATTTACAACTGTTGACTCGCTACATTTCCCTCCGGTAATTGATGCCATGGAACAAGTTGTTATAGATGGTACAGCACAGATTGCCCGTATAGAGGATGTATCTGTTTGCGGTAAAACGGGGACAGCCGAGAATCCTCATGGGGAAGATCATTCCATCTTCATCGCTTTTGCACCAAAGGATGATCCGGAGATTGCTGTTGCTGTTTATGTCGAGAATGCCGGATATGGTGCTTCATGGGCAGCTCCTATTGCTAGCTTAATGATAGAGAAGTATCTTAAGGGGGAGGTAAAACGGAGGTGGATCGAAAATTACGTGCTTTCAAATAAATATCTTGATGAGAAGAAGAATTAACATATTTGCCAGTATTGACTGGATAACCGTAATATTATTCCTGCTGATGGTTTTTCTTGGCTGGATAAATATTTATGCTGCTGATTATGAGGAAAGTCATCCTTTTATTCTTGATACAACAAAACGTTATGGGATTCAGTTTTTTTATATTTTGACAGCGCTTGTTCTTGCTTTTATTGTTATTATTATTGATCTTAACTTCTTTTCTTTTTTTGCTTATCCTGTTTATGGTTTGATATTATTGTTTCTTTTAGTGGTGCTTTTTTTGGGTTTTGATGTGCATGGATCCCGGTCTTGGTTTGCTTTGGGGCCTGTGAATTTCCAGCCTTCTGAATTTTCTAAATTTGCAACGGGACTGGCGCTGGCTAAATATATTGGACGGAAAGAAATTAAAATGCGAAATCTAAAACATATAGCCGTAGCATTGCTTATTATTTTGAGCCCTGCTGTGCTTATTGCTTTGCAACCGGACTGGGGTACTGTTATGGTTTTTTCAGCTTTTGTTATTGTCCTTTTTAGAGAAGGCATGCCTTACTGGATGGTGCTTGTTTTGTTGTTGGTGCCTGTGCTCTTTATTGTAAGCCTTGCTTTTCCTCCTGTTACTGTTTTGTTGATTTTGACGGGACTTGGCTTTGGTGTATTTGCTTTATTGAATCAAAGGAAAAAAATGGTTTTGAAGGGCTTTTTTTTGATTGTATTCATGATTTTGGGGGGTGCCTTTTTATATCAAAAGTTTGATATTCCCATTAACCGTTTTTATTTTGCTCTTGGCGGAATAGGTTTGATCGTTCTCTTTTTTTTAATAATCTCCCTGGTTAAAAAGATTAAGTTTGTTCCCCTGGCGATTCTTTTCTTTGTTTTATCTGTCGCTTTTACGCAATCAGTTGATTATTTTTTTGATCATATTCTTTTAGAGCATCAGCAGAAACGGATTAGTGTTATGCTTGGTCTTGAGTCTGATTCGCTCGGAGTGGGTTATAATGTGGCACAATCTAAAATTGCTATTGGGTCGGGAGGACTAACTGGTAAAGGTTTCTTAAGAGGCACGCAGACGAAATTTGATTTTGTTCCGGAGCAGAGCACGGATTTTATTTTTTGCACTGTTGGTGAAGAGTGGGGGTTTATGGGGACGACACTTGTTGTGCTCCTGTTTGTGGCTTTGTTGTTGCGGTTGATATTTCTTGCGGAGAGACAGCGAACGGCCTTTGCCAGGGTTTATGCATATGCAGTTGTGGCGGTTATCTTCTTTCATTTTGCGGTAAATGTTGCTATGACAATCGGGTTATTTCCGGTTATTGGAATTCCTCTTCCTTTCTTTAGCTATGGGGGGTCTTCTTTGTGGGGCTTCACTATTTTATTATTTATACTTATCAATCTTGATACCAAAAGGCTTCAGGTTCTTGGTTGACGCCTGTCTATAAAGCAGGAAATGTTTTTACAAAATGGGGGATGTGCACAAATACTCCCGGTAAAGCTGTCATATAGTAATTGAGCATGAGAGGCTACTGCTGGTTATTATCTTCTATATCTAACAGGGTGATGGTTTTAGGAATACGCAGGTCAACAAAAAAGTGATCTCTGACATACACCATTAATTGTGGAAAATAGATCGTGAATTCTTCTTTGAATTGATCGTAGTATTTGATAAGGAGGCCCTTGGCTTTACAGGCGCTCTTAGGAAGAGATGTCCGTTCTGATAGCCTTTGCAGAACATGATCTATCCCATCAATGGTCGAATAATATGATAACCAGTCGTTGCGTACGAAGCGGTGAATGAATTTCTGAAGTCGTGCCGGAAGAATGTCATAATGTGCCAGAATGAGTTGATAAAGGTTTTGTATATATTTTTCCAGTGGAATTTGAGAAAATGCGCCCCAGTTTCGTGCCAAAAAATGGTCATAAAAAACGTCAACGATGATCCCGGAATATTTATGAAAGACTGGATATAAGTAGGTTTTGCTTTTATTGACCACATCATGATGATCTGTGTAAAAGTCAATATTTCGGTGTAAGATGATTCCTTTTTGGATCTCAACAGGATAATGCTGGTAGTTCTGACCCTTTACATAATCTCCAATGAAATTACCGATTTTAAGTTCATCCGAACTTCCGGAAAGATAACTATGTGCTAGAATATTCATGACTGCATTAAATTAATTATTTTTTTCGGTTCTGTTGTTAATTTAGTAGAAGAATATTATAAGAAAATACAAACCGGGAGCCAGTAGTTTGGAGTAAGAATATAAGTAGAGTCTGTCAATAAACTCAAGTGTTTGGATCATCATGTTCGATAACGAGGCTTGCGAAGTCCCAAAATGCGGAGTTTACTGGTCAGAACTCCTGATCCTAGTTCTGTGAATCAATAACTTATGAGAATATAAAACAATTCATCATGTCCTAAAATTGATTCGCTTTTATCCTGAATTCTTTTGTGCGTGTGGCCAGTGAATTTGGGAAGGAAAGGGCG
>CAZSGN010000110.1:0-8661 GCA_964606415.1 uncultured Bacteroidales bacterium | reverse complement strand
GAATGATCATCAAAAATTATCAACATGGGTTGAATCTAACAAGACACTCATCACGAACAACCATACTGCTATCGACTCCTTAAATACACTAAGCCTGGCCAGGCAGGAAAAAATCAAAGCCACAACAGACAGCCTGGCTCAACTCAACAAAAAAATATTGTCCAAACAAAAAGAACAAGCCAATAATCTACACCATTTAAAAAACATTCTGATATTAAGTGGCACTGTAATCCTAATCACTTTCATTCTTTTCCTGGTCATCATTATTAGTTACCTGAAACGGGTTGAGAATAACCTGGCAGACCTTTTATCTGTTCACGGGGAGCTTAATCTCGAGAAGTTTGAAGAGCTGAACAGCAATGTCAAAAAACGGACAAAAGAGACCCAAGAAATAGTTCATGAAGCATTTAATAAAACCCATAAACAAGTGAAAAAAATCAGAAAAAAGAAGTAAGCCTGCCTGGCACAAACCTTTATTCAAACTCAATCGCATCAACAGGTGATATTTTGGATATTATCAACGAAGGCAAAATAAGAATAAACAAAGTAATTCCCATGGCTCCAAGGTTAAGCAGCAAGATATGTCCAATATCAAAATTAATGGGAACTTTATCAATATAATAAGAAGCCGGATCCAACTTAAGAACAACCAGGTATTTTTGTACCAGGCAAATGGAGATACCTATAAGATTACCCCAAAAAAGTCCTCTTCCAATAATAAAAACAGAAAGATACAGAAAAATATTCCTGATACGAATGTTCACAGCACCCAATGACTTCAGGATACCAATCATTCTGGTGCGTTCCAGAATAAGAATAAGCAAGCCTGATATCATATTAAAACCAGCGACCATTAACATTAACATCAGGATAACCCATACATTAATATCCAATAAGGCAAGCCAGTCGAAAATTTGCGGGTATTTCTCCTTAATGCTGGTCACTTTAAGCTTGGAGCCATTTTCAAAAAAATCATAAGCAATCATATTGCGGATCTCGGTGGTCATCTCTTCCAAATCCCGGAAATCTGTTAATAATACTTCATAACCACTAATCATCTCAGGCCCCCAATCATTTACCTGCTGTACATGCTTGATGTCACAAATAATAAAATATTTGTCAATTTCTTCGAATGATGTCTCATATATTCCATTGATAATAAAAGCACGCGCCCGTGGCCGGTTCTGGTTATCAATAAAATACATGATCATTTTATCAGCCGTATCGAGCTTTAAAAGGCGGGCGAGATATTTTGAAATCATTACCTCATCATTAGTCTTCTCATCATCCACGGATAAGGTAGAACCGCGAACTTTGTGCTTCTCGAAAAAAGACCAGTCATAACCAGTATCCACACCTTTACAGATGACACCCTGAATATTCTCTTTGGTTTTAACAATGCCCCCTTTCGTAGCAAAAGCCTGCATATTACTAACACCTTTCATGGTGTTAATAAAAGGATAATAAGTTTCATCTTTGCGAATAGGAATGGTTTCGTAGGACTGATTAGCATCAAAATTGAGAATTTGTATATGTGCCCCAATTCCCGTCACTTTTTTCCGGATTTCTTCTTTAAACCCGGTAACAACTGCAACCGATATAATCATCACAGCCATACCAAGTGCAATGCCGATAATAGCCACGCGAATGATGGGCCTGGAAATTTGATCCTTGCCCCCTGATGAACCATGCAGTTTCTTTGCTACAAAATATTCGAAATTCAAACTAATCTATTATTTTTATCGACCAAAAAACAATCATAAACAATTATCAAAACAAATTTAATACTTTTTAGAAGGAAATATCCTATCCCTTAAAAAAACTCACAGATATAAATTCATCATCCAAATAAATACTAAAAATTTAATACGTCATAAATGAATAACCCACTTCCAATATTATTTTTTACATTTTTGCTGCTATTAAATACCACCAATTCACGGGCAGAAGAAGATGGCGAGCTATTACCCGGTGCAAGCCGTACAGAAGAATACCTTCCAATTATTAAACATTTAAAAGTTGCCATTGTCGCCAACCACACCTCACAAATTAATAAGACACACTTGGTTGACAGTCTCCTGAAACGAGGCGTCAACATTATAAAAATATTCAGTCCTGAACATGGATTTCGAGGCACCGGAGATGCGGGAAAGAAAATAAATAATTCAAAAGACAAGCTCACCGGGATACCCATAGTATCGCTTTATGGCGATCGACGCAAACCTTCCGCCAAAGATATGCAAAACATAGATGTTCTATTATTTGATATTCAGGATGTCGGGGTCAGATTTTACACTTACATATCGACCATGCATTATGTCATGGATGCTTGTGCCAAAAATAACATCCCACTCATCATTCTTGACCGCCCCAACCCCAACGGACATTATATTGATGGCCCTGTCTTAGAAGACGAATACACATCTTTTGTAGGCATGCACCCAGTTCCATTGGTGCATGGTATGACCATAGCAGAATACGCGAAAATGATCAATGGAGAAGGATGGCTGTCTGAGGGAATCAAATGCAAAATCAGTTATGTTCCCTGCCTAAATTACGACCATAGCACAAAAGTCAGGCTTAACACCCCTCCATCCCCAAACCTTCGCAGCATGAAAGCTATTTATGCATACCCTACCCTGGGCCTTTTTGAAGGAACGATCATCAGCGTTGGCAGAGGAACAGAAAAACCATTTACCATGTTCGGCCATCCGGACTGGCCCTGCGATACATTTACATTCACCCCTAAAAGCATCATTGGTATGTCAACCAATCCTAAACATATAGACAAAAAATGCTTTGGTAAAGACATCAGCCAGACAAACATTGACAGCCTTTACAAGCAAGGGGTACATATTGAATGGCTATTAAATGCTTATGCCAAGCTGGGGCAAGATCCCAATTTCTTCAATAACTTTTTTAACCTGCTGGCAGGCAATAACAAACTACAAGAACAAATCAAACAACAAAAATCAGCCGAAGAAATACGCGAAAGCTGGCAAAAAGGACTGGTTCATTTCAATAAAATCAGAAAACAATATCTTCTCTATGAGGACTTTTAAAAACAGATATCTAATCATATTATGTCCCTTAAACAAAAGAGTTAAGATAAAATGAAATAACCATTTACTCCCCCGAATTTAAGCCTAAGTACCTTACCAATAATCATTTTTTAGAAAAATTCCGATTTGAAAAGAATCGTCTCAATTCATTAAAAAATGGTTCTTTTATTGTGATACAATTTCTTCCAAAATTGTTTTAATTTGTGTTTCGTATGCTCCACTTTCACGATCAAATATGTTGCCACATGCAATGTACTAAAAAGCCGGATCTCACAGAAACCCGGCTTTTAAAAATGATCATGAAGAAAAATTACTCTGCAACCACTTCAAACTGAATGTCTACAGCAATATCGCGGTATAATTTAATTGTTGCTGTGTAAGATCCCACTTCTTTGATCTGATCATCTTTAATATTGATGTTTTTACGATCAATTTGGTATCCATCCTTTTGGAGTACTTCAGCAATCTGAATATTGTTCACAGAACCAAATATTTTCCCTTTAGTGCTGGTTTTTGCACCAATAGTCAACTTAACATCCTGTAATTTCTCTTTCAATGCCTCGGCCTCATCCCTCAATTTTTGTTCTTTATGCTGACGTTGTTTAACTGTCTCGGCATGCATTTTTTTTGCTGAAGGAGTGGCGATAACGGCCATATTCTTGGGAATAAGAAAGTTTCTGGCATAGCCATCTTTAACAGCCACCAGGTCATCTTTCAACCCCAGGTTTGATACGTCTTGTTTAAGTATTACTTCCATGATATTAAATTATTTTAACATATCCGTCACATAAGGTAGAAGCGCCAGATGTCTGGCTCTTTTTATTGCAGTGGAAACTTTCCGCTGATATTTTAAAGAAGTCCCGGTCAAACGTCTGGGCAAGATCTTTCCCTGCTCATTAACAAAACGCTTAAGAAACTCAGGGTCTTTATAATCGACATACTTAATGCCATTCTTTTTAAAACGGCAATACTTTTTCTTTTTAATTTCAACCGCCGGGGGCGTTAAGTATTTAATTTCGCTTTCATTTCCTGCCATAATTTATTCCTCCGATTTTTTTTCAGTATCTTTTTTCTTATTTCTTTTCCGCTCACTATATTCAATATGGTATTTCTCCATTTTGACTGTAAGAAAACGAATAATCCTTTCATCCCTCTTATATTCCGTCTCAAGCTTTTTCAATAATTCACCGTCACCGGAGAACTCAATAAGGTGATAAAAGCCTGTAGACTTTTTCTGGATAGGATAAGCGAGTTTTTTAAGCCCCCAATTCTCGCTGTGAATAACTTCACCCTCGTTTTTCCGGATGAAATCCTCAACTTTTTTAACCGCTTCCTTCATCTGGGCTTCAGACAAAACGGGAGTAGCAATGAAAACGGTTTCATAACGATTCATCATAATTGCTTCGTTTTTAATTTATTATTGTTCTCAAAAAAATGAGCCACAAAATTAAAACTTTTTATTTTAAAAATGAACCTCTTTTTCTAATTATTTCTAAAACATTTTATTAATACCAATTTTGAATGATTTCTGATAAAAATCACTCATATTGGTATTACAGAAATCAAAAGGCTGATTATGAAGGATCAGCAAAGAATATTAATCAATTTTGAATGTTTTTTCAGGGCTTGCTTCTATTTGTCAAAATTAATTATAAAATTTACGTTTTAAAAATAAACCGTGCATGGAAAATTTTATTGTATCAGCAAGGAAATACAGGCCGGCAACCTTTGATTCGGTGGTTGGCCAGGAATCAATTACCCAAACGTTAAAAAATGCGATTCGCAGCAATCATCTTGCTCATGCATACCTCTTTTGTGGTCCACGAGGCGTTGGTAAAACAACATGTGCCCGAATCTTTGCCAAGACGCTAAATTGCAGCAATCTTACCGACAAAATGGAAGCCTGCAATAAGTGTGAAGCCTGTACTGCTTTTAATGAATCCAGATCCTATAATATTCATGAATTAGATGCCGCGTCCAATAATTCGGTTGAAGACATCCGTTCGCTCATCGAACAAGTCAGGATTCCGCCCCAAGTGGGAGAATACAGCATCTATATTATTGATGAGGTACACATGTTATCAGCTCAGGCCTTTAACGCTTTTCTGAAAACGCTCGAAGAACCCCCTCATCATGCCATATTTATACTGGCTACCACAGAAAAACATAAAATTATCCCGACAATTCTTTCCCGCTGCCAGATTTTTGATTTTAACCGGATCCAAACATCCGATATCGTTAATTATCTCGAAAAAATATCAAAAGAAGAAGCCATTGAGTACGAAAAAGATGCATTTAATATCATTGCCCAGAAAGCAGACGGCGGAATGCGGGATGCTTTATCTATTTACGATCAAATTATTAGTTTCTCGGGGAATTCCGTGAACTATAAAAATGTCATAGACAATTTGAATGTACTGGATTATGAATACTATTTTTCTATGATTGATCAATTTCTGAAAGGAGACATTTCAAATGTAATGCTAACTTTTAATGAAATTCTCAACCAGGGATTTGATGCAAGGAATTTCCTTTCGGGCTTAAGCAGCCATTTCAGAAATCTTTTAGTCAGCCGGGACAAAATAACACTCACCTTGATGGATGTAGGGGAAAATATCAAACAAAGATACCTAACCCAAACAGCTGAATGTGGTCAGGATTTCTTGCTTAATGGCTTAGACCTGCTCAATAAGGCTGATAATCAATACAATACAAGCCAGAATAAACGCTTGCATATTGAGATCCTTCTCATTCAGCTATGCAGACTGAACGAAAAAAAAAAAGAACATACAGTAATTAACACGGCAACTAAAAAACCTACGGCAGAAGTTCCAAAAAAAGAGACAAACGGAGTATCACAAACATCTCCCTCACCCTCTTCAGAGCAGCTAATAAAACAAAAAGACGAGAATATTTCTGAGCCGCCAAAACATAAAACCCACAATTCTTATACAACAACAGCCCCGGAAAAAACAAACAAAAAATCCATGCCTGGTTTTTCCATCAAAGAGGCACTTGATACATCAAACACCACAGCTAAATCCACAGATGAGCAGGCTGACGACAATAATCTTCAGCAGAAAACAGATGAAGAGACCGCTCCCCGGGATCATTTCTCCCAGGAAACATTATCCCAGGCCTGGGAAAAGTATGCGGCATCACTGGATAAATCAAAAGAAAGGCTTTATAATACCATGAAAGCCAATACTCCAAAATTAAATGATGCTTTCGAAATATCTTTCGAGGTCAACAATCCATTGCAAATTGACCAACTAAACAAAATAAAACCTCAACTTCTGACATTTTTACACGAAGAACTGAATAACAAAAAAATAAGATTACATTTTAATCTGGTTGAGGAAAATGAAGAAAATCAGGCTAAAAAACTTTATACTCCTGAAGATAAATACAAACATATGACCGACAAGAATCCGAAATTAGACGATCTGCGTCAGCAATTCAATCTAGATTTCGAGTAAAAAGACAGTTATATTTATATTTTTGCAAGCATTATATATCATTAAACATATAAAAAATATGGAAGGTCAAAAAATTACATTTGAAAAAGGTCAGCTTAATGTACCTGATCAACCTATTATCCCATTTATCGAAGGTGATGGTACAGGAAGAGATATTTGGAAAGCGACAGTTAATGTTATCGATTCAGCTGTTGAAAAAGCTTTCGGAGGAAAGAAAAAAATTGCATGGAAAGAGGTTTACGCCGGTGATAAATCCCATCAGAAAAGTGGTGACTGGTTACCTGATGCAACACTCGAAGCTATTAAAGAATATCTTGTCGCCATCAAAGGCCCCCTGACAACTCCTGTCGGCGGAGGCATCCGCTCTCTTAACGTGGCGCTTCGCCAAATTCTTGATCTCTACGTTTGCCTGAGACCAGTCAGATATTATGATGGGGTACCCTCGCCGGTTAAAGATCCTACAACAACGAATATGGTAATTTTCAGAGAAAATTCTGAAGACATCTACGCCGGGATTGAATGGATGAATGGATCTGATGATGTCAAAAAAGTGGTTGATTTTTTACGGAATGAGATGAAGGTAAAAAAAATCCGCTTTCCCGAAAGCACATCCATTGGTATTAAACCCGTTTCCAGACAAGGCACGGAACGTCTCGTGCGAAGCGCCATTCATTACGCTTTAGAACACAACCGCAAATCCGTCACTTTTGTGCATAAAGGAAATATCATGAAATACACCGAAGGTGCTTTTCGCGACTGGGGATACGAGCTCGCCAAAAAAGAATTTGGCGCTACTGAATTAGACGGAGGGCCATGGTTAACAATGAAAAACCCAAATACAGGGGGAGAAATTATCATTAAAGACGCCATCGCAGATGCATTCCTGCAACAAATACTGACCCGGCCCAAAGATTATGATGTGATCGCTACCTTAAATCTCAACGGGGATTATATATCAGATGCATTAGCTGCTATTGTAGGCGGGATCGGAATTGCCCCTGGAGCCAATATTAATTATGAAACCGGCCATGCTATTTTTGAAGCAACACATGGTACAGCCCCTAAATATGCTGATCAGGATAAAGTCAACCCGGGTTCATTGATTCTATCCGGCGCGATGATGATGGAACATCTTGGCTGGCAGGATGCTGCAGACCTTATCCGGAAGGGCCTGGCCGGCGCTATCTCTAAAAAGAAAGTTACCTACGATTTCGAAAGACTAATGGATGGAGCCACCTTATTAACATGCTCCGGATTCGGCCAGGAAATTGTCGATAATATGTAAAAAAACATCTTCAAGATCAGGAGTTCTGAAGATAAAAAAAGGAGGCAATTGCCTCCTTTTTTTATCTTATTCGTTCAGCAGAACGGATAAGAATTTCATCTTTCTTAATGGCCCTGAATGCAAGAATAGTCAGAATAAATGCAATAACAGGAAATATAAACCCGAAATCATATCGAATAAGGCCAGGCTCATTTTGGTGAAACTGAAAAAGATAATAGGCCATTAGGACAACACTTCCCAGCATCAGAAATAAATTAATTACCGACAACCGCAATTGTAAAAGCCGCTTCTTATACAAAAAAATAATTACTAACGAAAATATCGCACTTACAGCAAGGATAATAAGCGTGGGATAAGTATATTCAAGCAACTGGCCATCCTCGGTATAAATACCCTGACCCATTAAATGGTAGGTCTGACCATCCTGCCCCATCACTTCAACATAAGGAATAAAAAAAGGTAAAACCATCATTATCAAAGCAAACAATAGATAAATTGTCTGGATTCGTTGTATCATAACTTAATTAATTATTTAAATAATCATTTAACAAACATTTCAATTCATCATAACGCTGTGTAACAGGAAATTCAGGATAATCCACAATAACATTTCCCGAAGGGCGAAAGAGAATTCCTTTATCAGCTTCCTGTAACATTGAAATATCATTGTATGAATCACCAAAGGCAACAACTTCATAATTCAGGCTTTTCATCGCTTTTACAACCATCCTTTTCTGATCAGGCTGACGTAAAACAAAATCAACAATTCGATCTTCGCCATTTACAATCAAAGAATTACAAAAAAGCATTGGCCTTTTAAGTTTTTCCATTAAAG
>CAZSGN010000109.1:0-8705 GCA_964606415.1 uncultured Bacteroidales bacterium | reverse complement strand
CGAAAAAAGTGTATTTTTTCTGCTTTTTGATGGAAAAATGCTCAACTTGGGTTAATATATAAATTTTTTATGCCCATAACTTGTCCCGCCAGAGGCGGAGTGGAGCTCGCCATGACTCTTAAAACGAATTTCACAGCATATCATAACTCCAAAACAATCATCAAAATGGGTGTGTCAAAAATATTATCATGGCTCGGTTCATAACATTCTAAAATTAAAAAGATCAAAAATACTGAATCTTCAAATTAAAGATTTTTTTATCAAAAAGCACAATACCATCTAACAAATTATTTCAAATCTATTGAATACCAATTAAAAACCGATCAGCACGCGGTGCAATAAATTGTCTTTCTCTGAACAAATACCCCAGGCTTGAAACGCCTCTGGGATACCAAAAACCAATCCAGGATTCAAGTTGCTCATTTACGCCATCATTATAAGCATAATAATGATTTTTATTCCAGTCATAAGCAAAATGAGCCGTAGATCTGTTAATATCAAACCAATACCCTGCAACAATATCGGAAACCATCACTTTCGAAAACCATGTTCCTTCCTCTTCTGAAGAAAGTTTAATGCCATAATCAGCTTTGCTTTTTTCAAAAGCCTGCTGATAGGAATCTTTAAAAACAGGAATCATTTCATCCAACAGCTCATTATCAAGTCCTGAAAGTCCGGGTAAAAAGAGTCCTTCACTCAACACTACCGAATGTTGATCCCATCCTTCAAATGATTCATCAAGCGAACAAGGGATATAGCCATATTTTTGATGAGCTTTTTTAAGTGTATTAATAATATTCTCTGCAGCCCTGGTATATTTTCTGGCCTGAGCTTCTCTTAAAGCCTCATTACTAAGAGCGCCTGTTTTAAAACCAACGCCGGTTCCATCTTTAACATCTTCAACATCTTCCAAATCATTATCCTGCGCTTTTATGGCTAATTCCCGAAACATTTCCGCTGCAGTTATATATGCCGACATCTGTTTTACACCAAGAAAAACATTCTCAGGAGAACGTTTTATCGCTTCTGCATTATCATAAGTACTCCATCCCATTCCTTTATCAACAATTCCGTTTCCATCGGTATCGCGATTCATTACAGAATATAATAAAATATCCAGAATACCAAGATTTGTCCTTACATACTCATCATCTCCAGTCAATTTCCAATACCAGTAAAGTAATAAAGCATAATTGGTATTTTCTTCTACTGCCATATGAGGGCCAAACCAGTAATCGGAAGTTTCCGATACAAAAGGGAGGTCTCCCACATCATGATACAGGTAAGGGCCATATTCAGCAGCGCTCATGCCTTCAATATGCGGCTCCCCATATTTATTTGTTCCCCTGTCAACTTCTTTAATAGCCATATAATCCAGCCACTGCTCCAATTGCAGTTTTAATCGCCAGGGGGCAAAAACAGCCATTAATTCGGTTTCATGAGCAACATCAATAGTGCTTAAGTGCCTGAATCGTCCTTCGGCAAGATAAAACCGGGGATCATCATCCGGGTCTATTAAAAGAAAGGCATTGGCTATATCAGATCTGAAAGCCAGGGCTATTAATCCTTTTTCTTCGGAAGAAAGGCCAGACCTGGTAAGAATATTCTCGAAACGAGAAGATTTTTGCAAATTCCTGTCAACATTTTGTAACGCATAATCAACCACATCATCCAGTCCGTTCCAAATAGCTGTATAATAAAAATTTAATTCCTGATTATTTTTCCTGTCGTCAATCACTTTACCATCATAATAACCTGCATAAAAAAGTGTATCTCGCAGATCATCACCAGGTGCTATTTGAAAATCATTGACCAATACATTAAACCCGCTAATATTTTGATGTTGATAAATCCGGTCTTTTAAACCTGACAGCACAACATTTGCATGAATAGATACATTATCACGATAAGAAATGGCATTTGTTTCAGCTCCTGTCCGCCAGATCCTTGCACCAAAAGGTGTTTGATGATGTTGGGTCATAATTTTATCAAAACCAATCCGCCACTGTCCTTTAACTTTCTCACCAGACTGATTAAATACCTCCATCATTAAATAATAAACCGGGGCAATCTGGGTTTTCAAAGCAGAAGAATCATCCAATGATTTAGAAGGAGTAAAAGGAGAAACAATGGTCACCTTTGCAACAACACCTGCGGGCGTTTCACCTTTAATCTCAAGACCCGTCATGCCAACCCGCATCGTCTGATTCTTTAAATATTGCGCTCCCTCAGGAAGAGCAGAAGTACGCATACAAAAGGCCCCTTCAGATGTTTCTAATTGAATAAGCATCTCACTGAACTCATCATTATCATACCCTAATAAACCAGTATGAAAACCTCCATCCCGGGACACAAAAGACAAAGAAAAACGGCTGCCTAAACGGGCATTCAAAACAGTTAAAGCAGATTCTTTATTTAATTTTTTTACCGGAAGATCATCATCAAGCTCAAAAGCCTTACTTGTTATTCCAGATCCAAAACTAAGACACAACCCTATAAATAAATAAGCAAAATTTTTCATGTATATCTATTTTATTATTAAAGTAAAACCTACAACAAATAAGCATAAAAACAGACAATCAAAAAGCCAGTTATTCCAGGCCGACTTCTGATAAGCTTTTTATAAAATCCTCATCCACATTTTTAGTAAAAACTTTTGCTTTATCAGTATTAGAAAAATGAGCCCATACTCCATCATTTTGCACATCTACATTATTAAAACAAATACTATCAATAGCATTAAAATACATAGCTGTATCATGTTCAGCAAACAACTGAATATTTTCAAGAAAAACATTTTTCACATTACTTATCTTCATTCCGCAATAAACACGCCCACTAATATTCCGGAGATATATATCTTCAATGTTTTTCCCACTTAATCCTGTCAATTTTATCCCATCACTGGCTCCTTCACAATGAACATCACGAATAAATATATCGCGAAAATCGGGTAGGCTGTCTCCTCTGGGCTGAATTGAAGAGCTTGGATATTTCATATTCAAAAGAATGGCTTCGTAAGAAATATTTTTCATAACAAACGTTTTTATAATTATTTGGGCACACCCTATAAAGATGTGCCCAAATAACCGCAACCAAAAATAATAAAAAATAATAAAAAAGATAACAACAAGACACAAGCCCCATTATGACCTGTATTCTTTATATCCAATGTGTTTCCGGGGACATTCCATTATTAAGACAAATACCATAGCACAATTTGTCTTAATAATGTCTATCATTTATAATGATGTACCAGGCTCAAACATCATAAGTTAACCTGGGAGCTAACCATTTCTCGACCTCATTAACATCCATTTCAAGCCTTGAGGCATAATCTTCAATTTGTTCTTTTGTCAAACGCCCGACATCATAATAACGTGAATCCGGATGAGCGCAATAAAAACCGCTAACAGAACTAACCGGAAGCATGATCATATTTTCAGAAAGCTCAATACCGATATTATCTTTCACATTCATTAAATCAAAAAGAATCCTTTTATCAACATGATTGGGATTAGCCGGATAACCCGGTGCAGGCCTGATCCCCTGGTAATTTTCTTTCAGAATTTCTTCCATAGGCAAATCCTCTCCCGGCACATATCCCCATAATTCTTTTCTCACCTTAAGATGAAGTGCCTCAGCAAAAGCCTCTGCCAGGCGGTCAGAAAGGAGTTCCACCATAATGGCTTCATAATCCTGGTTATTATCCCTGTATCTTTTCGAATATTTTTCTAATCCGAAACCGCTGGTCACAGCAAAACCACCAATATAATCTACCTTACCTTTATCTTCCGGCATGATAAAATCGGAAAGTGCATAATAATGTGGCGTAGTCTTCTTTTCGGCCTGCTGTCTTAAAGTAGGCAATACTGCTCTTATGCCGGAACGCTGTTCATCTTCATAAATAATAATATCATCACCCTTAGCATTCACCGGGTAAAAACCAACCATGCCAACAGGGCTCAACCATTTTTCACGCGCCATTAAATCAAGCATTTGCTGGGCATCATCAAACAATTTTTTTGCTTCTTCTCCCACCCCTTCTTTTTCAAACACATCGGGATATTTACCCTTAATCTCCCATCCATGGAAAAAGAAAGTCCAGTCAATAAAAGGCCTCAGATCATCAATCGAAAAATCATCAATAATCCTTTCTCCAAGGAAAGAAGGTTTAGTAGGCATAAATGAATCCCAGTCAGGGGTGAATTTTTTCTTTCTGGCCTCATCCAGAGAAATATATTTACGCGAAGCCCTTTTTTCCTGATTTTTCTGACGAAGCAGTTCCTGCCTTTCCTGTAATTGTTTTTTATACTGCCTTACGTTATCACTAAGCAACTCGCTAACAACGGGCACACTTCTGGAAGCATCACTCACATGCACAGTAGGCCCCGAATACATGGGTGCCACCTTGACAGCAGTATGAATCGGAGAGGTTGTCGCACCACCAAGCAATAGAGGAATTTTAAGGTTCTCTTCCTCAAGCATCTTAGCCACATCAACCATTTCATCGAGAGAAGGAGTAATCAAACCACTAAGTCCCAAAATATCCGGTTGCTCTTTTTCAATCGCTTCGAGGATGTCTTCTTTCGGTACCATCACTCCTAAATCAATAATCTCATAATTATTACACCCAAGCACCACGCTGACAATATTTTTCCCGATATCATGGACATCACCTTTGACAGTAGCAATTAAGAATTTGCCTTTAGCTCCTACACCACTGCCCTGTTTTTCTTCTTCAATAAAAGGAAGTAAATAAGCAACGGCTTTTTTCATCACCCTGGCGCTTTTTACTACCTGGGGCAAAAACATTTTCCCTTCTCCGAATAAATCACCCACGACATTCATGCCATCCATTAAAGGCCCCTCAATAACACGCAAAGTCTGGTCATATTGATGCCGCACCTCTTCCACATCATCTTCAATATAATCAGCAATTCCCTTAATTAAAGCATATGTAATACGCTCTTTAACATCTTTTTCTCTCCACTCGAGGGTTTTTACAGTTTTTTCACCTTGCTCTTTAACGCCTTCCGCATATTCCATGAGCCGTTCGGTTGCATCATCTTTCCGGTCAAGCAGAACATCTTCAACGAGCTCCAGTAGCTCAGGATTGACCTCATCATATACTTCAAGCATAGCAGGATTAACAATCCCCATATCCATGCCTCTTTTTGTTGCATGATAAAGGAATGCAGCATGCATCGCCTCACGTACTACATTATTTCCCCTAAAAGAGAAAGAAACATTACTCACCCCTCCACTAATTTTTGCATGCGGAAGATTTTGCTTGATCCATTCAACTGCCTCAAAGAAATCAATGGCATACCTGCGATGCTCATCCATTCCGGTTGCAACAGTAAGAATATTCGGATCAAAAATGATATCTTCGGGAGGAAAATGAATCTTTTCCGTCAGCAATTTATAAGCACGGCTGGTTATTTCAACCCTTCTCTCGAAGCTGTCTGCCTGCCCTTTTTCATCAAAAGCCATCACAACAACAGCAGCGCCATAACGCTTAACCAACTTAGCCTGCTCCAGAAATTTTTCTTCCCCTTCTTTCAGGCTAATAGAATTAACCACCGACTTACCCTGTAAACATTTCAGCCCTGCCTCCAGCACCTCAAACTTCGAGGAATCAATCATAACAGGCACCCGGGCAATATCCGGCTCTGCCGCAATAAGGTTAAGGAACTTAGGCATTACCTCCAGGGCATCAATCATTCCCTCATCAATATTAACATCAATAATATGAGCGCCTCCTTCTACTTGTTGTTGGGCCACACTCAAAGCTTCTTCAAACAATTCATCTTTAATTAAGCGGGCAAAACGACGCGAACCAGTCACGTTTGTCCGTTCACCAATATTAATAAACCCGCTGTTTTCATCCACTTTTAAAGGCTCTAATCCGCTAAGTATTGTCACATGCTCATTGGTCCTCTGTTTACGTGGCGGGTACTGTGCTGCTTTTTCCGCGATTGCCTGGACATGCTGTGGTGTACTGCCACAACATCCACCTATAATATTAATATAACCTTTCTTCAAATATTCCTCAACCAGGTCCGCCATTTCAGCAGTAGACTGATCATACTCACCAAATTCATTTGGGAGGCCAGCATTTGGGTGAGCACTCACAAAGAATGGTGAAGCACTTGATAAACGTTCAATATATGGCGTTAACTTATCTGCTCCCAAAGCGCAATTCAATCCCACAGAAAGTAAGGGATAATGAGATAATGAAGTTAAAAAAGCCTCAGTCGTTTGACCAGAAAGAGTACGGCCACTAGCATCTGTGATGGTCCCAGAAACCATTACCGGCAATTCATATTCTATCTCCTCAAAATATTCGCTGCAGGCAAAAAGAGCCGCTTTGGCATTGAGTGTATCAAAAACCGTTTCAATCAAAATCAGATCAACACCCCCGTCAACCAAACCAGCTAATTGCTCTTTGTAAGTATCTTTTAACTCATCAAAAGTAATATCGCGAAATCCGGGATCATTTACCTGGGGGCTCAGAGAAGCTGTTTTATTCGTTGGCCCCATTGTTCCTACCACAAAAAGATCTTCGCGCCCGGTTTGTTCACGGTGCTCATCAATCGCTCTGCGTGCAACCTTAGCTGCAGCCACATTAATTTCGTGGACAAGATCCTGCATATGATAATCAGCCAAAGAAATGGCATTTGAATTAAAAGTATTGGTTTCAATCAGGTTCGATCCTGCTTCAAGATATTCAATATGAAGTCTTTTAATCAGATCAGGTTGTGTAAGGCACAATAAATCATTATTACCCTTGAGCGGTGAACCATAATCAGCAAAACGCGCTCCCCGGTAATCTTTTTCTTCAAGTTTCTGTCTTTGGATCATAGTACCCATCGCACCATCCAAAACCAACACTTTCTCCTCTAATATTTTTCTTATATCTTTCATTATTCCGTTTTTATTAATTAAGACACAAAGTTAAACAATCTAAAACAGAATAAAAGTTTTCATTCTATCTTTAACGAATGTCTAACTGGGCTCCCGGTTTATCATACTGAAAAGATAGGCTTTAAATAAATCATAAAATATATTTTTTTATTATTTTTATCATCATCTAATCATAAGTATAACCTAAAAAATACATTCATGAAAAATCAAATTTCAAGACGGAAGTTTCTTGGCAACACAGCACTAACAGCAGCCGGACTATCCATTGTCCCCAGTCATGTCGTAAGTGGCTTAGGACACACAGCCCCCAGTGACAAGCTAAATATCGCTGGCATAGGTGTGGGAGGCATAGGTAAACGCAATCTTAATAAAATGGCAAGTCAAAACATTGTTGCGCTATGCGATGTAGACTGGAATTACGCGAAAAAGACTTTCGAAAAATATCCTGATGCCAAAAAATACAAAGATTTTAGGCGCATGTTTGATGAGATGAACAAAGATATTGATGCTGTTATGGTAGCAACCCCAGACCACACGCATGCTATAGCAGCTTACAACGCCATGACATTAGGTAAACATGTATTTGTAGAAAAGCCCCTCACCCATTCTGTTTATGAGTCCAGAATACTAACCCTGGCCGCCCAAAAATATGGTGTTGCCACACAAATGGGCAACCAGGGAAGCTCCAGTGATGATATAAGGAAGATACAAGAATGGATTTGGAATGGTGAAATTGGAGACATTGAAGAGGTGCACACATGGACCAACCGTCCTATATGGCCTCAGGGTCTTGAACGTCCCGAAAACAAGCAAGATATTCCTGATTATCTGGACTGGGATCTTTTCATTGGCCCGGCAGCCTACAGGCCATATAATGAAGTTTACCATCCATGGAACTGGAGAGCATGGTGGGACTTTGGCACCGGCGCATTAGGCGATATGGCATGTCACATTATTGATCCTGTTTTTCGCGCGTTGCTTTTAGGGTACCCAACAAAAGTACAGGGTAGCTCAACACAGGTTAACACAGAAAGTGCTCCACTTGCAGAAATATCCCGTTTTACATTCCCCGAGAGAAAAAAAACACCCGACCATGTAAAAATCAATATGCCCGAAGTGAAAATCAATTGGTATGATGGTGGCCTATTACCTGAAAGGCCAAAAGAATTAGCTGACGGTAAAGATATGATGCATAAAGGAGGTGGTGCATTATTTGTGGGTTCCAAAGGCAAACTGATGTGTGGTTGTTATGCTGCCGATCCTTTTATTTTAGGCCGGGAAGGAGAAGAGCCTAAAGCTCCTAAAGTACTGGACAGGGTAGATGATAATTTAGACCACTGGACAGATTGGGTACGCGCGTGTAAAGAACCTAAAGGAAACCGCAAAGAAGCGAGTTCCAACTTTGCTTATGCTGGTCCATTTAACGAAATGGTTGTAATGGGTACATTAGCAACAAGACTACAAAGCCTTAACAGAGAACTGAACTGGGACGGTGAAAATATGGAATTCACCAATATCTCAAACAATGACCAGATCAAGGTAGTTACAACTGATAAATTTGAAGTAATTGACGGACATCCGCATTTTGATACCCAATATGAAACCAAAAATGCCAAGTCAGCCGCTGAAGAATATATCAAGCATACCTACAGAGATGGCTGGGAATTCCCGAAATCAGTAAAAGAAATATAAAAGGAATCTGTCAAATCAAAAAAGGCATCCTCAACCGGATGCCTTTTTTGATTATATAATATCTTTTTGAGGTGTATAAACTT
>CAZSGN010000108.1:0-8799 GCA_964606415.1 uncultured Bacteroidales bacterium | reverse complement strand
AACAATATTTTAACAATTTTAACAGTGTCTTATATCATTTAAATATTTAACTGTTAAAATAAGAGTAGAACCTTTTATTTATTGGATGCAGTCCTGTTAATTAGCTTGCCATTTTCAAAAACGGGGATAATTGGTGTAATATCTGTTTGCATGCAATATTCAAGGACTTCATGCATCCCCAGGCGCTTCAGCCATGAAATTTTTTTTGTGTAAGCTTCAATATCTTTTTGCGCCAGTTGCCAAAGATCAATGGCTGCTATTGTTGAGTCGCAGTCGTTTGTAAAAATACCAGCATCCATAAGTTGCTTAGATAATGCACCGGCAAAAAGGGTATCTTCGATATTAAACTTTTTTTTCCAGCCGGAACAGAAAATGACGATATCCAGCTTTTCATTGATTAATTCCCGGGCCAAAGCACTAAGATTTAAAAAAGAGCCGATGTAGATATTTTTGCTGTTGCGAGTCATCTGAATGGCTTTTGTCCCGTTGGTCGTGCTGTATGCCACTATTTTATCCTGTACTTTTTCAGGTGTAAAATAATGAGGAGAATTACCAAAATCAGCAAAATCAAGCACCTGCCCATCTCGTTCAGCTGCCACTACAAATCCACGCTCTTTAAATGATTTTGCTTCACTTATTGATCCGACTGGTATGATTTCTTTCACCCCATTCATGAAAGCCGTACATATTGAGCTGGATGCCCTTAATATATCGACAATGATTACATTGACATCTTCACGGTCATACAAATGATATAATTCCGGACTAAGGCAAACTTCAATGTTTGGTTGTTTTTCCATTATTGTTTATCAATGTAAAAAGGAATTTTTACGACTTTTGCAGGGACTGATTTCTTTCGGATACCAATAAATATGTCTGAGCCAGGCTTACTGAATTCAATATCAACATAACCCATTCCGATTGGCTTATTTAGATATGGAGAATAGGTGCCTGATGTTACACGTCCAATAGTATTCCCTGCCTGGTCCTGGATAGGATAATCTTTTCTGGGAATTCCTTTTTCTGTTAGTTCGAAACCGACCAGTTTTTGTTTGATCCCTTCCTTGTATTGTTGATAAAGGTAATCCCGGTCAATAAAGTCTTTATCAAATTTAACAGTCCACCGGATTGCTGCTTCCATGGGCGAGGTTTGATCGTCAATGTCATTCCCGTAAAGGCAGAGCCCGGCTTCCAGCCGGAGAGTGTCCCGTGCCCCTAATCCAACAGGGACAAGCCCTTTATCTTTGCCTGCGTCCATGATTTGCTTCCATATTTCAGGTGCAGCTTCATGGTTCATGTAAAGTTCGTATCCCGGTTCTCCTGTATATCCAGTTTTAGATATAATGACATTATTGCATCCTATTACTTCCCTGACGATGAATTCAAATGAGCCAATGCTTTTTAATTCATTATGTGGAATGATTTTCTTGAGAATGGATTCAGCATTCGGTCCTTGTACGGCAATTAATGCCATGTGGTCAGAAGCATCTTCCAAAACCACGCCTTCCTGATTATGCTGGTTTAACCAGTTCCAGTCTTTTTCGTGGTTGGAGGCATTTATTACAAGCATGTATTTGTTCTCTTCGTAGTGGTATATTAACAAGTCATCAACAATTCCTCCTTTCCCGTTGGGCAAGCAAGTATATTGGGCTTTCCCTGGTTTAAGAAGATCGACATTATTAACAGTAAGGCGTTGAAGATAGGCTTTGGCTTGCTTGCCTTTAACCCAAACTTCCCCCATGTGGGAAACATCAAAAATGCCTGCTTTTTCCCGCACAGCCAGGTGTTCTTTTTTGATCCCGGAGTATTCGATGGGCATAAGATACCCACCAAAAGGCACCATTTTAGCATTTAAGTTTACGTGTATAGAATGTAATGGTGATTGCTTCATAAATTTTTGCCTTTTCTTTTTAAAAAGGCAAAAATAAGAAAAAAGAAAAAAGCACTCCCTAAAAATTGGAGTGCTTTTTTAAAGAAAGATTATTTTGTGCTCAATATTTTGAATTCAACCCGCCGATTTTTAGCTCGTCCTTCTTCAGTCTCATTGGTTTCTATGGGTTGGTCAAATGCATATCCTTCATAGTTTAGTCGGCGTTTATCGATATCATGACTTTCGAGATATTCAACAACACTTTTCGCCCTGTCTTTGGATAATTTTTTATTGTAGCGGTAAGAACCTACATTATCAGTATGTCCGGATACTTCAATCTCTACTGAAGGATTATTTTCGAGGAATTTTACAACGCGGTTTAGTTCCTCGTAGGACTCAGGTTTAAGCGTTGCTTTGCCAGTAGAAAAGTAAATGTTTTTAAGCACCATTTTTGCTCCCACTTCAACTTTTTCAAGTTCGAAATTGCGCTTGGCTATATCATTGGTAAATTGATTGTCCGACAGATTGATTGTTTCTGTATAAAACATGTAGCCAGTTGAGTTGACTTCAACACCAAATTTTTTCCTGTTGTCAGGTAATTTAATTTTGTATTTTCCGTCTTCATCGGTAACAGTTTTAGCGTCAACCTGACTTTCTTCCATGTTAATTAATTCAAGTTTGGCTTTGATTGGCTCGGATGTGTTTGCATCAGTGACTTTTCCTGTTAGGTAGAGGGAGGTGTCAATAATCATTTTATCAGGCTTGCGATAAAATAATTCCGGTTTTGGTTTAACAGACCAGGCCAGGGTGTCGTCTTCTGTTGCCAGCAACATTTCTTTTTCTGCACCGAGGTAAATGATTTTATACATATCAAAGCCACCATGTCCCATGTCCCGCACTGCACTATAGTAATACTGTTTTGGATTTTGAGATGGTTTATAAAAAATCTCATCTTCAGGTGTATTGACGGGATAACCTAAATTAACCGGTTCTGCCCAGCGACCGGAGGGTTCTTTCCATGTTTTAAAGATATCGTATCCTCCCATGGAATTATGTCCTTTAGAACTGAAATATAAGGTGTCTTCTTCTTCATCAAAAGCCAGGCCTTCCTCGTCGTATGGTGAATTGACCTTCGCACTCAGGTTTTTTGGTTCCTGCCAGCGTCCTTTTCCATCTTTTTCGCTATAGAAAATATCTTTACCCCCAATGCTGTTTTCTTCCATGTTGGAGATAAAGTAAAAAGTGTTGCCATCTTTACTGAGTGCCATTGTTGTTTCCCAGTATTTGGATTTTAGTTTTGAGTCTATATTTTTAGTATTTTGCCATTCTCCTTCTTTAATCTTGCTCACCATGATGTCGCCATTGTTTTCATTGCCTCTATATATGTAAAGTTTTTGAGCATTATTGGTGAGTGCAACAGCCCTGTCATTGTGCTTGGTGTTAAGAGGTTTTCCGGGGTGGCTTGCAAGCTGCCATTTATTATTTTTAAATTCTGCCAGGTAAATATCTTCTTTAAATTTATTATCACCTTCAAATCGTTCTTCTTTGGTTGTATTACTTCGTCTGGATGTGAAAAACATCTTTTTGTAGTCGGGGTAAAAAACACAATCATAATCATCAAAAGCCGAATTGATATTTTCACCAAGATTTCGCAGGATAATTCTTTTGGGATTTTTAATAAGTTCTTTGCCATATTTACATTCTGTGACACGTTTTTCAACTTTTTCATTCAGTTGTTTTTTTTCAATATCCCGGGAACTGTATATTTCTGTCAGCGAATTTTTGTAATTATTGTATTCTTTAATTGCTTCATCAAAATTAAGATTCAGGTGATGCGCTCTTCCAAGCAAATAATTGATATCATTGGCAATGTATGAATCTATTTCTTCTGCTTTTTGCAAAAAATTGAGAGCTTCCACCCTGTTTTTGCCTGTAAATAAGTAGCAAACCCCGATTTTATAGTTTAAAGCGGCATTAGCATCATTGTATTCATAAGCCGACCAATATTTTTCAAGTGCCAGCCTGTATGTTCCTTCCCCGGCTTTATAATAATCATCGCCATCTTTGATATTTTGCCAGGCATCTTTGAATCCTTTATCACTACTTTTAAATTCAGATCTTTTGATCTTAGGATTTTCCTGAGCAATTGCTGATGTAAAAAATATACAGGAAAGAAGGATAATGATAATATTTCTTTTTTGGTTGTTCATGATCAATAAGGGTTTTATTCTTCGCAGTCTTTAAGGTATGTTTCAGCTTCAGTGATATTGTATTCTAATGCCTTTTGCCAGTCTTCACAGGCTCCTTCTACATCACCGGAAAGTTCTTTAACCATTCCCCGGTTTAGATAGGCTTTTCCGAATTCTTCATCTAGTTCAATCGCGGCATTTAGATCTTCAATGGCCTCATCGTATTCTTCTAACTTTGCCTTAGCAATGCCAAGATTATTGTAAACCAAGGAGTAGTCTTCGTCTTGTTTTTTTGCATTTTCAAAATCAGCGAGTGCTTCTTCGTAATTTTGAAGAAGGTACTTGGCTGCTCCACGGTTGTTGAATCCTTTCATGTAATCATCTTTTAACTCAATAGCTTTGGTGTAATCATCAATAGCTCCCTTGAAATTCCCGGTTTTTTTCTTAACACTGCCCCTGTTTTCATAGGCAACATAAATTTCAGGGTCGTAGTTGAGCGCTTGATTATAATCATTAATGGCACCCTTGTAGTCATTCATATTTCGTTTAGCACTGGCTCGTTCGTGATAGGCATACGAGAAGTCATATTTTTTATCAATGGCTTGCGAGAAATCAAGAATAGCATTAGAGAAATCCTGTAGCTTAAACCGGACCAATCCCCTGAAATAATAAACTTCCGGTTCATTGTATTGATTCTGAATAGCTTGACTCATGTCTTGAAGCGCTTCTGAATAATTTTCTTTGAGAAACCGGATATACCCGCGGCAAAAGTATGCTTCACCATGACTTTTATCGATGGATAAGGCTTTATTAATATCGCCAAATGCATCATTTAATTGATCTTTTAAAATGTAAATTTTGCCTCTTTCAAGATAGGCAAGGCCATTATTAGGATTAAGTTCAGCGGATTTCGAAAAATTGGTAATAGCCATTTCCATGTTATCATTTTCGATATTGGAAACGCCCATGTTAAAGGAAGCTTTTGATTCTTTCTTTTTGGATTTACTTATTTCCTGAGCCAATAGCTGATTTGCGCTGAATGAGAAGGCTAAAAGAAAAATGAACAGGTGTCGTGTTTTCATATCTGAAAAAAGCTTATGATTAGGGTTTTAACCGAAAGTAATAAAAATAATCATTGTAATTATAAAATTTGCTTAAAAATATAAAAATTATTTATCCTCTCTATCTTTATTCTTCAATTTTTTATTTAGGTTTGATATAATGTTGAGTGATTAAGTGATTGTTAATATCTTAAATTTTTTAAGAGCAAACAAAAATTCGTTGCTGGCAGTGAAGCGTATAAAAATAATTATCTTTACAGGCATGTTAATTTTGGCTGGTAACGACAGGGTCGTTCTAACACTGTTTTTTAGTAAATATAATTTGAAGCTACAATGAGAAAATGGGCATTATTTTTTTTGCTTACAACATTGACATGGGCAACATCTTGTAAAGTAAAAACGATAGAGATTGGTGATGTCCGTGATGTTCGGTTTTTAGGGATGGATAATAAAATGATTCGGGCTACCATGCGGGTTCCTATTAGCAATCCCAATGGGTTTGCTTTTCGGATTACTGACATTAATATTTATGTTGTTTCCGGAAATGACAGTTTGGGAGTTGTTAAGCAAGACAATGATAAGATCAGAGTTCCCGGGAAGTCAGAGGAATATCATAAGTTTGACCTGAGTCTGGCTATGCCTGATTTGATGTCCGGGGGATTATCGTTATTGAAATTATACTCAACCAAAAAAATAAAGCTTAAATTGCGGGGATACGTGGATGCCAGGTCTTTTTTAATCAGGAAACGTGTTGATGTGAAAGAGAATTTTACTTTTCACCTTGACAGGGAAGCGCGATAATAGGCTTTTTGTTGTTTTATAATGATTTTCCCGTTATTGTTAAAAAAAGCTTAATTGATTATTGTGAAGCCGGGAACAAACTGTAAATATTTTTATTTACTTTGCCAAATGTTATGCAATATTTGATTAATATGAGATTGATTGTATCTTTCCTCTTTGTTTTTTCACTGTGTGCAATACAAGCCGGTGCACAGAAGGATTGCCAGATACGGTTGCTCGACCGTTTTTCTCATCCGGATTCTTCTGTTTTTATTAATCAGGATGAAACAATAACTGAATTAATGAATAAATTTAATCGGATAAATTGCCAATCAAAAAACATCCCAGGTTATCGTATCCGCATCTTCTCGGGACTTACTCCAGATTCTCGGGAAAAGGCTAATGAAGCTAAGGCAAAATTTTACAGAACGTTTGGCGAAAATCTTCCTGTTTATGTTATTTATACAGATCCTTATTATAAAGTCTATGTTGGAGATTTTAAATCCAGACATCAGTTGATACTTCATTTAAAGGAGATAAAAAAGGACTTTCCCGGGGCTTTTCCCAGAAGAACAATGATTCAATATCCTAAACTCAATTCAGAGAACAGGCATGAGCGATCCAATTAAGCATGAGTGTGGCATAGCCATGGTGAGATTAAGAAAACCGCTGGAGTATTACCAGATAAAATATGGGACATGGCGGTATGGATTAGAAAAAATGTATTTGCTGATGGAAAAGCAGCATAATCGCGGTCAGGATGGTGCAGGTATTGCCAGCTTGAAGTTCTCCCTGCCTTCTGGTAATAAATATATACATCGCCAACGTTCTGTCGATAATCAAGCCATTAATGATATCTTCAGGAAAATTTACAAGCAATTTGATAAGCAAGCCCGGAAAAACAAGGATCTCTTGAAAGATATCCCCTGGGTTAAGGAAAATCTGCCCTTTGCAGGGGAGTTATATCTTGGACATCTGCGTTACGGAACATTTGGAAAAAATGAAAAAAGTAATGTACATCCGGTTACGAGAGAAAATAACTGGCGAACGAGAAATCTTGTTTTAGCCGGAAATTTTAATCTTACGAATGTTGATGAAATTTTTGAAAAGTTGATTGAACTGGGGCAACATCCCAAGGATTTTTCCGATACGGTTACTATTCTTGAAAATATAGGCCATTTTTTAGATGCAGAGAATCAGCGACTCTTTAATAAATTTAAAAAGAAAGGGTATGCTAATAAAGAAATATCTGAATTAATCGGGGAACATCTGGATGTGGGTAAAATACTACAGGACTCCAGCAAGAGATGGGATGGCGGGTATGCTATCTCCGGAATGGTAGGGCATGGCGATGCTTTTGTTATTCGTGATCCATGGGGAATAAGGCCTGTTTATTATTATATGGATGATGAGGTAGCTGTGGTTACATCGGAAAGGCCTGTTATCCAGACTGTCATGAATGTTCCAGGGGAGCAGATTCATGAATTACCACCTGGAAATGGGTTGATAATGAAGCGTAATGGAGAGATCAACCAGGAAATCATACGTTCACCGCAACAAAGAAAAGCATGTTCTTTTGAGCGTATTTATTTTTCAAGAGGCAGTGATTTTGAAATTTATGAAGAACGGAAAAAACTGGGAAACCTGATTATTCCTCAAATTTTAAAGGCTATTAATTATGATATTAATAATACTGTTTTTTCTTATATTCCAAATACGGCAGAAACAGCTTTTTATGGTATGGTGCAGGGAGTAGAAGATTATCTTTTGGAACAAAAGATGAAAACGATTGAGAAAGAATGGGAACATTTAAGCCCAAAGAAGATTCGTGAGATTATTAAATGGAAACCCAGGATCGAGAAAACAACTTTAAAGGATATTAAATTAAGAACTTTTATATCTGAAGATAAAGGGAGAGATGATTTAGTGGCGCATGTATATGATATTTCTTACGGGACCATTCGAAAGGGGCTCGATAATCTCGTGATTATTGATGATTCCATAGTGCGAGGAACAACACTTAAAAAAAGTATTTTGAAAATATTGGATCGTCTTGGCCCGAAAAGAATTGTAGTGGCATCTTCATCTCCTCAGATCAGATATCCGGATTGCTATGGAATTGATATGGCAAGACAAGGGGATTTTATTGCTTTTAAAGCAGCCGTTGAATTGTTAAAAGAGCAAGGAAAAGAATCTGTGATCAATAAAGTTTATAAGTTGGCTAAAGCGGATGAAAATAAATCCAGGGATAAAGTCATTAATCATGTGAAAATGATTTATGAACCCTTTTCGCAGGTGCAGATATCAACTAAAATTGCTGAATTGCTTTCGCGGAATAATGATATCAATGCTGAGGTTAAGGTTGTTTATCAAACTATTGAAAATCTTCATTTGGCTTGCCCTCAACATACTGGTGACTGGTATTTTACGGGAGACTTTCCTACACCGGGGGGAAATAGGGTTTCCAACAGGGCTTTTGTCAATTTTGTAGAAGGCAAAAATACCCGGGCGTATTGATTTTAACTAAGATGAGCAGTTGGAGCATTGTGAACAAGCGCTTTACATAATCGATTGAGCGAAATCGCTCAATTTAGGTTTTATTTAGGTTATGAGTATATTCAGTCGGGACAGGGATATAAATAATTTTTGTTATAGCTGAATGATAATAATAGTTTAGTCTGGCAAAATTGAGTGTTATGGATAAAATGAAAATGGTTTGTTGTGATCTCGAAGGGGTGTATGTTCCTGAAGTCTGGATAAATGTAGCAGAAATTACAGGTATTGATGAATTGAAATACACGACAAGAGATATAAAAGATTATTCAGAGTTAATGAATAAGCGACTGGAAGTATTGGCTGAAAATAATTTAAAGCTTAAAGATGTGCAGGATGTCATTAG